>NZ_JBEXDB010000026.1:0-80742 GCF_040605575.1 Streptomyces sp. NPDC005566
CTCCGCCACAACGCACGCGACGCCCGCCGCCCTCTCACGATCCTCGGCCTCGCATGATCACAAAACGGATGTCAGCCGACTACGACGAAGCCCTGGGCCACCACCGCGTCGACTGGGTTGCGCTGGAAGAAGCAGCCAGGCTGGCGGATCATGGAGAATTCCATGGGTATACGTCACTCGTCCTATTGCCACATTTTCGGAGCGGCTGATGACGAAGGATATTGAGGAAGAGCAGCCCCACCGGTTCTGTATGGCGTGCGGAACTCCGGCCGCTGAGTCTGTATGCGAACACTGCGGCAACGTGCTGGAACTGCCGGACGACGCCGGACTGGTCGAAGACAAAGGCGCTGCAGTGCGGCGCACTTTCGACCAAAATGACAGGCGACGGGCAGGTCATGAGTCAGAACAGTCGGGGATGCAGTAGCTCGGCAATCTGTAACAGGGTCGCCGGAGGCGGTTCTCGTGGCCGCTCTCCTGAGGTCTCCGGATGATGCCGGTGTAGGCGAGGATGAGGTCGGCGAATGCGTCGGCGCGATGCTGTGGTCGCCCCACGCACGACGGCCACCGGAAGCTCAGCCGCTACCGTGCAAGGCGGGTATGTGGCTGTGGACCAGGTCTGCGAGGCCCTGAGCGTGTGGCGTTCGCTGTGCGGGAATCGGTGCTGCCTCGGGAGACCAGGAAAAGGAAGTCGATCTCCGGCTCCGCGTTGGGTAAGCCGGTTATCGCCCGTGCTTAGGCAAGTCAGAATCCTTATGGTGGCCAGATCCCTCGCAGTAGCGGTTCAGAAGGTGATCGCTTCCCCGGCGGCAGTGCTCATCACGTCGCTTACGGGTATCGCGTTGCGGGGCGTGGTGCTGCCCTACTTGGGGTGATCCCGCGGCCTGCGCCGGTGGGCTCGAATCGGCTGGGAAAGAGTTCAGGCGTGGGTTAGCTGGGTTCGTTCGATGTGCACGTGGTGCTGATGGCATGCGTGTAGAACGCTCGGCCAGTGGCGCATCCTGGATTGTTCGTCATGATGGAAAGTGATGAACGGACATTGCCGATGCACCTGTCAGGTGCATGCTATTCGAGGAGGAGCGTTGAGTGACGTCAACGGTGCGAACAGTGCGGACGGTGACACGGCTGCGGCGGTGAAGCAGACGGCGAAGAAGAAGGCCGGTGAGGGTGTCGGACTGGTGAGCCAGAAGGCGACCGACGTAGCTGGTACGGCCCAGGAGCGTGCGGGCGATGTTGCACGCGAGGCTTCCTCGCAAGTCCAGAATGTGGCTGGGGAGCTGCGTGATCAGCTGCAGACTCATGCGGAAACGCAGACGCGGCGCTTGGCGGAGAATGTCCGGCAGCTGTCGGATGAGCTGGGCACGATGGGGGAGAGGGGCGAGCCGGGGTCACCCGCCACGAAGGCAGTGCGGCAGGTAGCCGAGCGTGGGCACGATATGGCAGAGAAGCTGGAGGCCCGGGGCCCGCAAGGGCTCGCCAGTGACCTTCAGGACTTCGCGCGCCGACGTCCCGGCGTCTTCCTCGCGGGTGCCGCCCTTGCTGGATTCGCGACGGCCCGTCTTGGTAAGGGCCTGAAGTCCTCAAGCAGCGGTGCACTCGCTGGAACAGAGAGCCACCGGAGCGGCGGCACAGCAAGGGAAGCAAGTGACGATGGCCGGCCCGCCGTGCTAACGGACGGTCAAACAGGTGGCGTGGCACGGCCTGCAGGTTCCGACCCTCAGACGCAGCCAACGCCGTCCTATGGCGGATCCGTTTCGCCCTCTGCACCGCTGCCGGTCACGGACCCGTACCCGAATCCTGATCCGCGACAGCCGTAAGGGAGCCGACCTCGTGGCCACCTTCACTCCGCACGAAGCAAGAGCCCTACATGACGGCTTTCCGTCCGGGTCCCACCGGGCCCCGTCGCCCGAGGCATC
Source organism: Streptomyces sp. NPDC005566 (assembly GCF_040605575.1). Lineage (NCBI taxonomy): Bacteria > Bacillati > Actinomycetota > Actinomycetes > Kitasatosporales > Streptomycetaceae > Streptomyces > Streptomyces sp. NPDC005566. The sequence goes on from NZ_JBEXDB010000026.1 coordinate 1,914, forward strand.
CATCGGGGAACTGGTGGGCGACATCAGCGACGACCTGACCCAGCTGGTCCGCGGGGAGATCGAACTGGCGAAGGCAGAACTCAGGCAGGAGGCAACCAAGGCGGGCAAGGCGGGAGGCATGCTCGCCGGCTCCGGGTACGCCGGGCACCTGGCGATGCTGATGGGCAGCCTGGCCGCGATCTTCGGGCTGGCGCACGTAGTCGACCTCGCCTGGGCCGCACTCATCGTCACCGGAATCTGGGCCCTGGTGGCCGGCGCCCTCTTCGTGATGGGCCGCAAATGCATGCGCGCGGTGCAGATGAAGCCGGAGCGGACCGCGGAAACGCTGAAGGAGGATGCCCGATGGGCACGGACCCGGAAGAACTGAAGACCGAGGTGGACGACACGCGGGCACGCCTGGCACACGACGTTGACCGCCTCGCAGACCGAGTGGCGCCGAAAAACGTAGTGCGACGCAAGGCGGGTGCCGCGCAACACCGGCTGAACGGATTGAAGGAGCGCGTGATGGGCTCGGCCGACCACACTCAGGGCGCACAGCCCGGGCAGAAAGCGCAGGATCTCGCCCAAAGCGCCGGTGATGTCGCTGGTCAGGCTCAGGACACCGTCCGGCACACGGCGGATCAGGTCGGCCAGTCCGTGAAAGAAGCTCCGGGCCAGGTAGCCAAGCAGACACAGGGAAGCCCTCTGGCCGCTGGGATCATCGCGTTCGGCGCAGGCATGCTCGCCGCAGCCCTACTCCCGGCCACGGAAACTGAAGAGCGGATCGGATCACAGCTCCGCGAGCACTCCGGCGAACTGCTCCAGCCCGCCAAGGAGACAGCGCAAGAGGTCGCGCAGGATCTCAAGGAAGGGCTACACCAGCCGGCCGCGGACGCCGTGGAATCGGTCAAGGGCACGGCGCAAGGCGCTGCCGAAGCCACCAGGAAGCAGACTCAGACCTCCACATCAGAGGCGGCGACCGGACTACGCGATGTGGGTAAGGACGCCGCCCAACAGGCCCGCGACCAGGCCGGCCCGGGGCAGGGCCAACTCTGACACCCAGGGTTCGCTGACTCCCCCACCCCAGGGGTGCGAGATTCGGGGGCGGCCTGCTCCGGCGCAGTACTTCCTCGGATAGGCAGGTGTTCAGGGCCATGCATCAATCCGGCAAACCTCCCGAGTCGCCGACGCAGGTCACCAAGACCTCGTGGGCGCATGTGCTGAAACGTACGGTCAAGGAGTTCAAGCGGGATGAGCTCACCGACCGGGCGGCAGGGCTGACGTATTACGGCATTCTGGCTCTGTTTCCCGCTCTGCTGGTGCTAGTGGCTCTGCTTGGGGTCGCGGGCGACTCCGCCACCAAAACAGTGCTGGAGAACATCCAGAAGCTTGCGCCCGGCTCGGCACGCGACGTGATCACCAACGCAGTCACCCAGCTGCAAGCCAGCGGGGGAACCAGCACCGCGCTGGCTATCGTCGGCCTGCTCGGCGCCCTGTGGTCAGCCTCCGGATACATCGCCGCGTTCATCCGCGCGTCCAACGTCGTCTACGACGTACCGGAGGGGCGTCCTGCCTGGAAGATCCTCCCCGTCCGCGTCGGGCTCACGCTCGTACTGATGATCCTGGCCTGCGTCAGCGCGTTGATCGTTGTGCTCTCAGGAGGCCTGGCCCGTCAAATCGGTACGGCGTTGGGCGTGGGGGATACCGCCATGACCGTCTGGTCCATCGCCAAATGGCCCGTCCTCGTGGTGCTCGTGGCCATCATGCTGGCGATCCTCTACTGGGCCGCACCCAACGCCAAGGGCCGCGGGTTCAAGTTCATTTCCCTCGGCAGTCTGCTGGCTTTGGTGATCTGGATGGTCGCCTCGGCCGGCTTCGCGATCTACGTCGCGAACTTCGGCTCCTACAATAAGACGTACGGGGCCTTGGCCGGTGTCATCATTTTCCTCGTCTGGCTGTGGATTACGAACCTGGCGGCCCTCCTGGGCCTTGAGTTCGACGCGGAGATGGCGCGCGAACGAGCCATCACCAGCGGCCATCCGAGCGACATGGAACCATACGCAGAGCCACGCGACACCCAAAAATGGACCGAAGAAGACCACCGCTCCGCAGGGACCACCGACCCCAACGCAGAACCTGGTGCACGGGAAGAACGGCAGCAGTAAGGCTGAAGGGGGCCACCGAGAGCACTGGTGCTTCACTACCGTCTTGAGTGACACCGGTATCGAAGGTGCACGAGCGTGGCCAGGAGCCGGTCGACGAACACCATCTGGTGTTTCGCACCGGCGCCTACCGCACGCTTCCGCGGCCGGGATGTAAGCCTGGACTGGTGCCGTTCATGCCGCAACGGACCGACTTCGGCCACGAGTTCCTCCGATAGCCCCGTAATCCTCCGGTCGACAATGATCGCTCTGCGAGTCGCGTTCCCCAGCCACAGTCGCCTTTGATACCGACCCGAGCGGGTCGGACGCTTTTGCCGGGGATCTTGCGGCCTCCATCGCAGCCCTGCGGGACGTCGAGACAGGGGGGCGGCTTCTCAGATCGGCCTGGTCTGCCTGGATCCTCGGTGGGCGGGAGGCCGTCCCCGCCTGCTCGGTCCTGACGACGAGGACTTCGTCGTCCAGACGGCCACCACCCGCCCGACCAAGCTGGGCCAGCCGTTCACCCACTGGTCCCTGCGCAAGCTCGTGATCTACCTGCACCGGGTCCACGGTCGTGTGATCCGGATCGGCCGCGAGGCGTTACGGCGTCTACTCGCCCGCCGCGGCGTCACCTTCCAGCGAACCAAAACGCGGAAGGAGTCGCCCGACCCGGCGCGCAACGCCAAGCTCGACCGGATCGAAGAGGTCCTGGATCGCTTCCCGGACCGGGTGTTCGCGTTCGACGAGTGCGGCCCGCTCGGCATCCGGCCCACCGCCGGAACCGGTTGGGCTCCCGCCGGTCATCCCGCGCGGCACCCCGCGACCTACCACCGGACCCACGGCGTCCGCTACTTCCACGGCTGCTACTCGGCCGGCGACGACACCCCCTGGGGCGTCAACCGCCGCAAGAAGGGCGCCGCGAACACGCTGGCCGCCCTCCGGTCGATCCGCACGGCCCGCCCGGACGGCGCCCCGATCTACGTCATCCTCGACAACCTGTCCGCCCACAAGGGCGCCACGATCCGGCGCTGGGCCAGGAAGCACCGGGTCGAACCGTGCTTCACCCCGACCTACGCTTCATGGGCTAATCCGATCGAGGCCCACTTCGGACCGCGGCGTCAGTTCACGATCACCAACTCCAACCACCGCAACCACACCGTCCAGACCCGAGTCATGCACGCCTACCTGCGCTGGCGCAACGCCAACGTCCGCCACCGTGACGTCCTGGCAGCAGAGCGTCGTGAACGCGCCCGGGTCCGCAGCGAAAGGGGCATCCGCTGGGGCGGACGAGCGCGAATCGCGGCCTGATCACTCACTGACGTTCAAGGTCGCGCACTCCGAGACCCCCAGCTCGGACAGCACCGCCCGAAGCCGGTCCAAGGCCGCGGCAGGATCCGAGTCCTCCGCGATTTCGAGGTCAAGATGGCAGCGACCCCTGCCGCTGCCCGCGCCGGTGACCTCGCCGTCGAGCTCGAACGCCGCCTCCACAACCTCCTCGACCTCGTCACGATCGATCGGCAGCCCCACGAACACGATCTCAACGAACACCCCGGCCCCTCCCTCTCAACCCGGCGAACCATAGCGGTCACAGCACTAGAGGTACGCACGGCTCTCCGCGTAGGCGACGTGGAGGCTGACCGCCGTTTCGGTGATCCGGTCGAGTTCGTAGAAGTCAGGCACGTACCCATGCCGGGACAGGACGTCAAGACGGTCCTGGTGGACGGTTACCGCGTTGTCCGTGATGGCCAGGGCCGTTCGGGTGTGCATGGCGCAGGGCAGGAGCGGGTCCTCACTGGGGGGGCGGACCGCCAGGACCTCGCGTGCTTCGAGGGGCTGGCCCCAGGCGTTCTCAATCATGGCTGTGGCCTGGTCGAGCATGGTGGTGGGCATGGTGCAACTCCTGTTGTGCAGGGACGGTCGCGGGTGGAGTGCGGCTTGGGGTGGGAGTCAGCGCCCGCGCCGTGGCGCCGGCGAGCTGGCCGGCAGCCGGGCAGAGGTCGCGGTCGCGGGTGTCCCGTCCGTTTCTGCGCCGCACCCGTGGAGCGGCTCTGGGCGGCCATCACCCGGAGGTCTGCTGCTGTGCGTGCGTGGTGCCCGCGCGGCGTCGTCCGGCTCAGCGAGGTACTTGGCGTACCCCTGGCCGAACTCGCCCTGATCTGGCGCACCGACCCCGCCCTGAGCGAGGCCTCCTGATCGGGCCCGCGGCGGATGGTCGGCGGCGGTGAACACCGCCATGATCGTGAACCGAACCACTCCGTCGATCAGCGCGCCACAGGGCATACGCGTACAGGGAGGCCGGGTTCTGCTGTTGTCAGCCGAACTGCTCAACCGCGCTGTGCAGCGGCGTCGGTCACCAGCTGCCACATCTCATAGTTCCCGCATTCTGCCGTGATCTCAGCCGCCGCCTGAGCCGCGGCGAAGAAGTCGTCGGCCAGCGGCGAGGTGCGCGACGCTGCCATCGCGACGAATACCTGGTCGGGCGCCAGGTCCAGGACGGGCACGTACCTGATGTCCGGCCGTGAGTAGAACACGGTCTCCGAGCGCCCCACGAACGAGATGCCACGGCCGGCCGCGACGTGTTCGAGCTTCTCCTCCACCCCGCGCACCCGGAGCCCGGAGTCGGGGTGCGGACGCCTGGTGGGCTGCGTGCTCGGGTCGGCATGCCAGATCAGCGGCTCACCGGCCAGGTCCGCCTCGGTGACCTCCTCCTTGCCGGCCAGCCGGTGGCCAGCGGGCAGCGCCACCATGAGCGGCTCGGTGTAGAGCGGCATCAGGCGCAGGCCGGTCTCGTCGATGGGCAGCCGCACATAGCCGACGTCGACGCGGCCGTCAAGCAGCATAGGGACCTGGTCGTCCCATTCCATGCGCTGCACGTCCACGACCACGTCCGGATGGCGGCCACCGAACTCTCGCGCCGCGGGGATGACCGGGATCCCAGCCCGAAAACCGACCACCAGCCGCTGGCCGCCACGGGCAGCCGCGGTCACCCGGCGCCTGACCGCTTGCGCGGAGGCGAGCAACGGACCGGCGTCGTCCTGGAGTTGTCGGCCCGCGTCCGTCAGCGTGACGCCGTGGCTGTCCCTGGTGAACAGGGGGGCGCCGAGGTCCTGTTCCAGCGCGCGGATCTGCCGGCTGAGCGCCGGCTGCGCGATGTGCAGGTCCTCGGCGGCGCGGCCGAAGTGCAGTCTGTCGGCGACGGCGACGAAGTAGCGCAACTTGCGGAGATCCAGATCCATGGGGCCCCTCCCGATCCGGCAATGCCTTGAGGTTATCACCACGGTTGAAACGGGTCTTGGACACCCGCTCAGGCCAATGGCATCGTTCATGGGGCCGAGAGAATTCGGTACAAGAATTCGGGATGGGTAATTGCTGCTCATCAATTCAATGGAGTGATCGTGGGAAAGCTCGATGGCAAGGTAGCGGTAATTACCGGTGGATCCACCGGATTGGCACTGGCCGGGGCCAAGCTTTTCGTCGAGGAAGGAGCGCATGTCTTCATCCAGGCCCGGCGCCAGGAAACACTGGACGAGGCCGTCGAACTGATCGGCCGCAACGTCACCGCCGTCCAGGGTGACGCGTCCGACCTGGACGACCTGGACCGCTTGTACGACACCGTCAAGCGGGAGAAGGGCTCGATCGACGTGCTGTGGGCCAGTGCCGGGATGGGCGAGCCCGCCATGCTCGGCGAGATCACCGAGGAACAGTTCCACCGCTCCTTCTCGCTCAACGCCCGCGGCACCCTGTTCACCGTGCAGAAGGCACTACCACTGCTCAACGACCACGGCTCGATCTTGATGACCGGATCCAACGCCTCCCTCGGCGCCTTCCCCGGCTGGAGCCTCTACGCGGGAAGCAAGGCGGTCCAGCAGGCCTTTGCCCGTGTCTGGCTCAACGAGCTGCGCGACCGCAAGATCCGGGTGAACGTCCTGACCCCCGGCCAGGTCGGCACGGCCAAGCAGGAAGAGCTGTTCGACGAGGCGACCAGGACTGCCTTCGAGTCCCTGATCCCCCGCGGAAAGATGGGCCGCCCCGAGGAGATCGCCACGATCGCCCTGTTCCTGGCCTCCGACGACTCCAGCTACGTCAATGGTCTGGAGCTGGTCGCCGACGGCGGCACCACCGCTATCTGAACCACGCACGAACGAGACCGGACCACGCACGAACGCGACAGAGCGGCGCCTAGAGAACAGGCGCCCCCGAGAACAGGAAGAGAGCACAGCTCATGAGCAGCATCACCTTCATCGGTGCGGGGAACATGGCCCGCACGATCGGCGCGCTCGCGGTAGCGGGCGGCAACACCGTCGAGATCATGGCGCGCGATCAGTCCAAGGCCGAGGGCCTGGCCAAGACTCTGGGCGGCGGCACGACGACGGGTGAGTGGGGCGCCGTCCCGGCCGGGGACATCATCATCACGGCCATGTTGTACGACGGGGTCGTTCCGACCGTCGCCCAGTACGGGGACGCCCTCGCGGGCAAGACCATCGTCGATATCAGCAACCCCTTCAACACCACGGGCGATGGCCTGGCCCGCAGCGAGGAGACCTCGATCGCGCAGGAAGTCGCCAAGGTGGCCCCGGCCGACGCCAACGTGTTCAAGGCCTTCAACACCATCTTCCGTGGCGTTCTGGAGAACGGCCGGCCCGACGTCTTCTTCGCCGGTGACGACCCGCAGGCCAAGGCGGACGTCGCGGCATTCATCGAGAGCCTCGGACTGCGCCCGCTGGACGTCGGCGGCCTGAAGATGGCGCACTGGCTCGAAGGAGCGGGCGTGCTCACGGTAGGCCTCGCCGGCCACGGAATCGGCCACGGGAACTTCGCCCTGGGCGTCAGCGAGTTTACGGGCTGACCCTCCGGGGCTGACCAAACAGTCGGCAAATAGGGCGCCGTGCGCTCTGGCTAATTGACGGAATCACCGACTCGTCGATGCCAGATGTCGATAGTGGCGAAAGAGTTCGCCCGAGGAGGCGCAACGCAATGCAGCTCGGTTTAGTGATTCCCCTTGTCGGGCCCGCGGTCAGCGACGCCCCCGCCCTGAGCGCTTTCGTCCGCGGACTCGAGGACCTCGGCTACGACACCCTGTGGGTCGGCGATCGCCTGGTCACGCCGGTTGATCTGGGCAACGGCTATCTGGACCGGGGGCCACAGATGGCCCGCTCCTTCGATCCGATGCTGCTGTTGACCGTCGCTGCGGCGGCGACCGACCGGGTACGCCTGAACACCAGCACGCTCAGCACGTTCTACTACGAGCCGCCGCACCTGGCCCGGCAGTTGACCACGCTCGACGTGCTCAGCGGCGGCCGCCTCGGCGTTGGTGTGGGGGTGGGGTGGATGAAGCAGGAGTACGACGTCGCCCGCAGCGCGGACTGGAGCCGACGCGGCAAGATGCTCGATGACATGCTGGCGTTCCTGCGGGCGTGGTGGACTGCCAGTCCCGTGTCCTGGGACAGCGAGTTCTTCACCATGCCACCGGTCCACGCCGACCTCCGTCCGGTCCAGGCGGGCGGGCCGCCTATCTGGATCGGTGGTGCCGGTGAGGCCGCGATGCGCCGGGTCGGCCGCAGCGGGGTCGGCTGGCTCGGGGTCGAAGGGCCGGCGCCCGCCGCGTCGGTCAGTAGTCAGGACGAGGGCGCAGGGCGCCCGTGGTCGATCGCGCGTCGAGCGGCGGAGGAGGCCGGCCGTGATCCCGACGCACTCAAGACGGCCATGCGGATCAACCTCGAGCCGGGCACGTCCGTCGACTCGGTCGCGGACCAACTGAAGCGGTACGCCGAATCCGGTGTCGATGAGGCGTACTTCGATGCCTTCGCGATGTTCGCCGGCCTTGACCAGCTGCTCGACTTCGCCGGCCAGGTGATCGAGCGAACCGGCCGGCTGTGACCACCGAAGCAACGCCACCGAAGCAACGACGGGCGAAGAAGCGACGGGCGGGCAAGCCGTTCGATTCGGACCAGAGGAAGAGAGTCTCGCCATGAGCAGCATCAGTTTCATCGGTCTGGGGGGGGGCATGACCCACGCCATCGCCTCACGTGCGGTAGCGGGCGGTAACTCCGTCGAGCTGATCGGCCGCGACGCCGCCAAGGCCAAGGGCCTGGCCGTCGAGCTCGGCGCCGGGGCCACGGTGGGGACCTTCGGCGCCGTCCCTGTGGGCGACATCGTTGTCCTCGCCGTGCCCTACACCAGCGCCGTGCCGGTCGTCGCCCAGTACGGGGATGCCTTGGCCGCCAAGGTCATCATCGACATCTCCAACACGTTCGACGCCGACGCCACCGGAGTGGTCACTCCCGAGGGCACGTCCGGTGCGCAGGAGATCGCCAAGGCGGCCCCGGCGAGCGCGCACGTCGTGAAGGCGTTCAACACAGTGTTCGGCCATGTCCTGGTCCAGGAGCGTTCGTTGGACGTGCTCTTCGCCGGAGGTGACGCACGGGCCAAGGCCGACGCGTCGGCGTTCATCGCGAGCCTCGGACTGCGTCCCCTCGACGTCGGCGGCCTGAAGATGGCCCGCTGGCTGGAAGGGATCGGCCGCCGCTGATGGGCCTGGCCCGGAACGGCGCGGGGACCTTCGACGTCGCCCTCGGCGCCGACCTCCGCGGCTGAGCAAACCCGCACCACCACTTCGCGCACCACATCACTGACAAGGAGCAGTACCTTGCGTGTCTTCGTCACTGGCGGGACCGGCCATTCCGGTTCGTACATCATCCCCGAACTCATCGCCGCAGGACACGAGGTCATTGGCCTCGTCCGGTCGGACACGGCCGCCGCGGCACTGTCCGCGCTCGGCGCGAAGATACGCCGCGGCGACCTCCAGGACCTCGACGGGCTCAAGGAGGCGGCCGCGGACTCCGACGGCGTCATCCACGTGGCGCACCGGCAGGACCTGCTTCCGTCCGGCGGGATGGCCGCCGTGGCCGCCGCGGAGCTCCCGGTCATGCTCGCGTACGGCGAGGCCCTCGCGGGGACCGGTAAGCCGCTGGTCGCGGCGGGGAGCATCGGCTCGCCCGGGACCGGGACGTACCTGGGCCGGCCGGGTACCGAGGAAGACCCGGCCCTGCCCGTCGGCGACGAGCACAAGGGCACCCTGCGGGCCCGTAATGTCGTGGAGTCCGCCGTCATCGGACTCGCAGAGCAGAAGGTACGGTCCTCGGTCGTGCGGATCGCCAACATCATGCACAGCACGACCGATCGTGGCTTTCTCCCCATGCTGATCGCGCTCGCGAAGGAGAAGGGCTTCGCCGGCTACCCCGGAGACGGCGCGAACAGGTGGAACGCCGTGCACGCCCGCGATGCCGCCTCCCTGTTCCGTCTGGCGCTGGAGAAGGGCCCGGCCGGCAGCTACTGGCACGCGGTCGAGGACGGGGGCATCCCGTTCCGCGAGATCGCCGAGGCCATCGGCAGCCGCCTGGGCCTGCCCGCCGTGAGCGTTCCCCTGGACGAGCTGATCCTGCCGGCACATTTCGGGTTCCTTACGAACGTCGTCACGCAGAGCTACCCGACGTCCAACCTCATCACCCGCCGGACCCTCGGCTGGGAGCCGGCTCAGCCCCGCCTCCTCGCCGATCTGGACAACGGCCACTACGGCCCCGCCGGCTGACAGCAGGGGGCCCGGGTCGCGACGAGTCCGGCGCATGGCAAGAACGAGGCTCTTACGACGAGGCTCGTACACCGACTTCATCGACTCCATCGGGTACGGCGTGGTGGACGCGGGACCGCTGGCCGACAGCTGGCGGCAGGCGACGGGCACACCGGTGTGGGGCAGCCCTTAAGGGGTCGAGCGGCCCGCCCTGAGCCATCCGCCGGCGGTCACGCCGCGATCCGCACCGGCACGGACGACGAGAAGTTCGGGCTCTCCCTCACCGACGGGAGCGCCCAGCACGCCATCGCCCGAATCCTCGACCAGCCGCACCTGGAACTGGTCGGACTGCACTGCCACATCGGCTCACAGATCACCACGGTGAAGCCCTACTTGACCGCGCTCCGACGCATGGTCGGGCTGCTGGCCCGGATCCACCGGCAGCACGGAGTCGTGCTGCCCGAGCTGGACCTGGGAGGCGGGCACGCGGTTGCCTACCGGCCGGGGGAGGACCCGCTCGACATACCGTCCTTTGGCGAGCGCATTCGCCGCGAACTGGCGACGAGTTGCGCCGCGGCCGGTATCCCCGCGCCCCGGCTCACCGTCGAGCCCGGTCGCGCCCTGGTGGGCCCCGCAGGCGTGGCGCTCTACCGGGTGCTCGCCGTGAAAACGACGGGCGACCGCGTCTTCGTGGCCGTGGACGGCGGGATGAGTGACAACCCGAGGCCCGCGCTGTTTGGCGCCCGCTACGCGCCGCGGCTCATCGGCCGCCGCTCAACGGCCGAGCCCTGCCTGGCGGCCGTCGTCGGCCGGCACTGCGAGGCGGGTGACGTACTCGCCGCCGATGCGGCAGTGCCGGCCGACATCCGCCCGGGCGACCTGGTCGCCATCCCGGTCGCAGGCGCCTACCACCTCTCCATGGCGTCCAGTTACAACGCGGTCGGCCGCCCGCCCGTGGTCGCCGTCCATGAAGGCCGCGCCCGGCTGCTGATACGCCGAGAATCCCTCGCCGACATCAACGGCCGCGACATCGGACTGTGAACCGTCCGGGACCGCACCCCTCCGGCCTTCTTCCCCCGCAGACCGTGAAGGAGCTGTTATGCCCTGTGCCCGCAGTACGTCCCGTGGCGAGCACCCAGCAGACCGACGAGGAAGCCCGTGCAGCCCACCGCGCGAAGATCGAACAGGCCGCCAGGTCCGCCGCCCCGATCAAGGCGTAGAGGTCTTCTCACGTGACTTGAGGATCGTGCGGCACGATGCCGGACCTTGGGGGTGCTGATCTGTCGAAGCGTCTGGCTCCTGACGAACTCTGGGAGCTGACCGCCCCGTTGCTGGTGTCGTTCGCTGCTCGTCCGCAAGGTGGTGGGACCGCTCGGTGTGACGAGCGGGCCGTGTTCACCGCAGTGATGTACACGCTGACCAGCGGCTGTGCCTGGCGGCACCTTCCACCGATGTGCGGCACCTCGCCCGCCACCGCGCGTCGCCGCTTCACCCCGCGGGCAGTGCCCGTGGCGACTGCGCTGGTTTGCGGGCCCCCGCCCCGACAAGTCCGCCCGGGTCAGCGGCCCTTGCGCACCCGGGCCGCCGCGCGTGCTTCCGATGCCTTGCGGGCGTCGGCCGTTCTGCGGGACTCCTTGGGGCGGCCCGGACGAGTGCCCATGCCACGGAAAGGGGCGTTGCCGCTGCCCTTCCCTTCGATCGGCGGGCGCTTGGCCCCGGTGATGGCGGTCAGCTTCTCCTCGCCGGAGCGCACCTGGGTGACGGTCGGCCGGATCCGGGCGTCGGTCATGATCCGGTTGATGTCTCGCCGCTGGTTCGGTGTGACCAGCGTGACCACCTTCCCGGATTCCCCGGCGCGAGCCGTACGCCCGCCACGGTGCAGGTAGTCCTTCGCGTCGGCCGGCGGGTCCACGTTGACGACGAGGTCGAGCGCCTCGATGTGAATGCCTCGCGCCGCGACATTGGTGGCCACGAGCACGGCAATCTCGCCTTCCTTGAACTGCGCGAGCGTGTGTGTGCGCTGGGGCTGTGACTTCCCGCTGTGCAGGGCGGCAGCCCGTACGCCGCTGGCGCGCAGGTGCCGGGTGAACTGGTCCACGCCGGCCTTGGTGTCCAGGAACATCAGGACCCGGCCGTCCCGCGCGGCGATTTCGGTCGCGGTCGCGTACTTGTCGGCGGGGTGGACGTTCAGTACATGGTGTTCCATCGTGGTGACCGAACCCGCCGCACGGTCGAGCGAGGCGACCACCGGCTCGTGCAGATAGGTCTGCACCAGCTGGTCGACATTGCGGTCGAGCGTGGCCGAGAACAGCAGCCGCTGACCGTCGGGGCGGACCTGGTCCAGGATTTCCGAGACCTGCGGCAGGAACCCCAGGTCGCACATCTGGTCCGCCTCGTCCAGCACGGTGATCCGTACCTGCTGCAGATCACATGACCGACGCGATACGAGGTCGGCGAGCCGCCCCGGCGTCGCGACGACCACTTCGGCGCCGGTCCGCAGCAGCGCCGCCTGCCGGTTGATCGCCAGCCCGCCGACCACTGTCGCCAGCCGCACGTTCAGCGCCTGCGCGTACGGCGTCAGCGCGTCGACCACCTGCTGGGCGAGCTCCCGGGTCGGCACCAGGACCAGTGCGAGCGGCCGTTTCGACTCCGCTCGCATACCCGCCGTCCGCGCCAGCAGCGCAAGTCCGAAGGCAAGCGTCTTGCCGGAGCCGGTCCGCGCACGGCCGAGGACATCACGGCCGGCCAGCGCGTTGGGGAGAGTCGCCGCCTGGATCGGGAAGGGCTCCGTCACACCGAGGCCGGTCATCGTCGCCGTCAGCTCCGACGGCAGCCCGAGTGCGTCGAAGGACTCGACCGGCGGCAGGCCAGGGGCAGCCGTCTGCGGCGTTGTGAGTTCGCCCTTCGGGGCCGGAGTCTTCGCGTTCATGGGGGAGCCTTCCTCGGTCTGGCGCCGGGAACGCGTCGGGGCCCGTACCCCTCGGTACGGGCCCCGACGGATTCGAAGCGCGCGCTCAGTTTACCAGCGAGCGCACCGGCACATCCCGTCCCGTCGGCACGCCCCCTGTCGTCACCGACCTTGGCCAGGGACAGCGCTCGCGCCCGCCCCGACTGTTCGCGGAGCGGGCGGCAGGTCGGCCCGCTGACCCGGTCGCCTCAGTGGACGGGGGTCCGCCAGGCCACCAGTCCCGGCCGGTCGGCCTCTGCGAAACCCACTGCGAACGGCTTGTCGCCGTCGTCCGTCACCAGGTGGATGCTGCACTCCGTCACGCTGTCGCCCGGCGCGATCATCCGGGCGACCCAGTCGGACGGGCAGCCGGGAATCTTCGTGTCCGGGACGAAGGGTGTCTTCCCCCGTATCTGCCGACCGCCCTCGGTGAGCAGAAAGACGTGGTCGGCCTGGTCGGCGTAGAGGTCTTTCGGCCCGGTGTTGGTGTAGGTGACCGACACGAAGTGCGGGACGCCGCGCCGCTCGTTCTCATTGAGGTCGAGGTCCAGGCCCGCGAGGTCTGCCGCGCTGCCCCGGGTTACGGAAACCACCTTGGCGGGCAGTTCGAGGACGCCGTCCTCGCGGGCGTCCCACCGGACGCGGACGCTGTCGCCCGGCTCCGCCAGTCCGGCGGACGCTGCCTCGAGGCCGCCCTCCACGGGCCAGGTGGCGACCGCGCCGCCCTCGTCGAGGTAGCCGTCGGCGTTGTGCGTCAGCGACAGCACGCCGACGCCCTCGGGCAGCACGTAGGTCATGCAGGTGTCGTACGAGTCGCCGGGCGACAGCGTCGTCGGCGCGACGTCCGCGCACGGCAGGTCGGCCCCGCCCGGCCTGCCGCCGCTGACGGAGACCTTTTCCCCGTGCGTCCAGTCGGTGCCGTTCAGAGCGAGGTTGGTGCCCGCCATGTAGGCGGCGGGGATCTTCTTCCCGCCGGTGTTGGTGACCTCGAACGTGAGGTAGTGGGGGACCATGCCCGTCAGCTCCTCGTCCACGCGCCCCCGCATGTCCTCCTGCGAGCCTCGGACCAGGCCCTTGACCGTGATCCTGACCTTGTACGACCGGTGGTCGGTGTCCGTGTGGACGACGTCTTGTGCGCCGGTCCGCACCGCCAGGTCCGTCCAGGAGGCGGGCCTCTCCGCGGCCCCGTCAGCCCTCTGTTCCCCCGCGCACCCGGCGAGGAGAGGGATCGACAAGGCGCCCACGGCGGCCTTCTTGACGTAGCTGGACAGGCGCATGGGTTCCTTTTGCCGCACGATGATCCGGATCCACCGGAGGACCGACGCATCGTAGGACGGCACAGCGCAGGTGGGGGCGGTGGGGTGGGGTCCGGTGCGGTTGTTTTCGTTCCCGGCCGGCCCTCGGAGAGAGTCCGGCCGGGCCGCGGGACCACGAAAGGCTGCCCAACCGTCCACCCCTGCCTTGTAGTTCCGGGCCGTCGGATGTACGGCGACCGACCCCACGACGGCGACGACGCAGGCGCACGGCACCCGGCCATCTGTTGCGTCGGCTCGACCAGAAAGTGCCGACCCGGCGGACGGCCCACCGGTCGTGATACCGGTGGGCCGCCCGGGCGTTCGGATCAGTGCATCCATCGGTCGCAGCTGTTCACCCACTTGTGGGACCGGATGTTGTTGTTCATGTTCTGGCCGGTGCTGAAGGTGTTCCGGGACAGGTCATCGACGAAGAACTCGTTCGCGTCGAGGCAGTTGTAGCCACCGCTGTAGTTCGCGAGATAGTGGAACTTCACGATGTCGTAGCTGCCGGTGTAGCCGGCGTTGAGGACGGATGAAGCCTTGTCGTAGTCGTTCTCGAATCCGCCGCCCGCGGAGTCCCAGCTGGAGTCGTCGCCCGCGGTGCTGCCCAGGTACCCGTTGCAGTACGTGGAGTCGTAGGCGTACACCTTGCCGTTGCGGCCCGGCCAGATCTCGTTGCAGTGATTGGCCGAGGCGCCCGAGGTGGCCGCGTGCGCCGCTGTGGCGGGGACGACCAGGCCGGCGGCTGCCAGACCGAGTGCGGCGATCGACATACCCAGCTTTCGCATGGTTCGCTCCTTGTGTCTGCCTCGTCAGAGGCATGGTGATCCACGGCACGGTGCCGCGGAAGTCTGTGGGGACGGGCCGGATCAGGCCCGCGGGCCGGTGATCCCGGCCGCACGCGTGTACGCGTTGCGTTCCAGTCGCCGGTGGGTGTCGATCAGCTCCTCGTACCGGTCGGGCAGGATGCCCCGGTAGTACGTCTCGCGCTCCCGGGCGACGGCACCGAGTGAGCTCTTGCGGGCGCAGCGGGACTCGGCCAACGCGATGCGCTTCTCGGCCTCGAACGCTTTGCCCGGGGTGAGACCGGCGGCCTTCCGCGCCACCGCGTCCTGCGCGGCGGGCGGATCGGGGTACCGGTGGCCGGACCGGGCCATGCAGTGGGACCAGCGGGCCAGGGCGTCGGCGAACTTCTTGTCCCGGGTGATCCGGGGGACGTACAGCGGTTGGAGGTTGGTGACGGCCTTGTCCGCGCGGAACCATGCGGCCGGGTCCCCGTACAGCTTCTTCTCGACCTCCGCCGAGCAACCGCCGAGCCGTTTACTGATTTCTCCGGTGCCGGCCGGGGTCGGGATCTCGGCGGTGAGAACGGCGGCGTCCCGGCCGCCGTCGAGCACCTTGTCGTAGGCCTTGCGACGCTGCGGCGAGAGGCCTGCGCGGTAGGTGCCGTTCGGATTCGCCCGCCGAGCCCTGTCGACCTTCTCCTGGACGCGGCTGCCGTAACCGTGCTCGGCGGCCCAGTCGACGTCGTCGTTGACATAGCCGGGTGACCGGCTCTCCTCCAGGCTCAGCCGGACACCGGTCCAGTACGAGAAACCCGCGCGGTTCATGCACCGCTTGGTCAGTACCTCCGCGGCGTCGGATATCCGCAGCCGCTCCGCCTGGGTCAGTTCGAGCTCCTGCCCGCTCCGGTCCGGCGCGGCCGCGGTCGTCGGCTCCCGCCGGGCGGTGTCCTGTGCGCAACCGGTGGCAGCGGCCGACAGGGCCGCCGCGACCGCACACGCGGCTATGGACCTGAGCTTCATGCCACTGCCCCCCGGTTGCCGCGCCACCCCGCGGTGGCGCGCAGCAACACCATCCCGTCAAGGCGGGGCGGGCGGCACCTCGTATGTCATAGGGAGCAGGTCTTGGCCCAGGTGTGGGACAGCACGTGCGATGTCAGGGCGAGGTCGTGACGCCGGCCCTTCTCGACGCATCCGAGGCGTTGCCGCAGCCCGGGCTCTGCGAAGTACACGACGTGGACGTAGTCGGCGGGGTCCGGCATGCCGTTGTTGAAGATCGAGCCCGGACGGTCGGTGGCCGCCCAGGAGCAGTCGTTCTCGCCGTCGAACCAGTCGGGGTCGTCGCCGTCCCAGGCACACATCTCACCTCCGCCGTCCGCATCCGAGAAGAAGCAGACGGAACCCGGCGTGCAGCGGTCGTACCCCGTGGCCGTCTGCGTCGGCACGGGGTTGCCCGGCTGCGAACCCGCGATGGGCCCGGCGTCCGCCCGGGTGTCCGGCTTCGTGGCGGGGTCCTCGTCCAGGAGCATCCGCAACCCGAGGCCCGTCACCGCCAGGGCCAGCACGCCGGCCGCCGCCGCGAGCAGAGGGCGGCGCAGGCGTCGGCGGCGCGGAGGCCGGCCCGCTGCCGCCTCCGACGCCCGCCGCAGCAGCGACGCCGCGTCGTGCGGGGCCCGGTCCTCGTGCGTAGGAGCGAGGCAGTCCCGCACGATCTCCAGCCAGAGTGCGGGGAGTTCGGGCGAGAGTCGCAGGTCCGCCTCCCCACGGGCATATCGCACCACCGCGTCCCGCCGGGCTGTCGGGGTGCCACCCGGCAGCGGGAACGAACCGGTCAGGGTCAGGTGCGCCAGCACCCCGAACGCCCAGATGTCCGCGGTCTGCCGGATCTGCATGCCCCGCTCGCCGACCTCGGACCACAGCAGCTCGGGCGGGGTGTAGTCGGCTGTCGCGAACGCGGGGGAGTACGCGTGCGTGCCCTCCAGTTCGGCCGCCATGTTGAAGTCGCCGAGCCGTGCTGTTCCGTCCTCCATCAGCAGCACGTTGCCCGGCTTGAGGTCGCCGTGCACCCAGCCCGCGCCGTGCAGCTGGTGCAGACCCTCGCAGATCTGGACGAGCAGGGCGGGCCCCTGCCGTGGCGGCCGGCCCGCGGACAGCGCCGCGTCGAGGGAGCCCCGCGCCTCCTCCAGTACGAGGACGGTGGCGCCGTCGAGCTCCGGATGGGCCGGGGCGTCCACGGTCAGCGCGTCATACATCCGGATCAGGCGCGGCGAACGGAGCCGGCTCAGCAGGGCCACCTCCCGCTCGGCCAGCTCCCGGAGATGGTGCAGTTGGCGCGGCGTCTGCGTGCCGGTCGGCAGGAACTTCAGGGCGGCGCGGGCCGGCTCCGCGCCGCCGTCCTCGTGGCGGGCCGCGTACACACTGCCGAAAGCCCCTGCGCCGAGCGGCTCCTCGACGATCCACGGGCCGACGCGGTAGCCGGGAGGAACGGACGTGACGGCGTACGGCTGCAGCCCACTCACCGGGCCGCGCCGCTCGCGGAGAAGGCAGGCGCCGCGAGGTCGTCCTCACACACCAGGTCGAAGCGGAGCGCGAGAGAGACGAGCATCTCCTTCTTGCCGTTGAGGCGGGGGCCGGGCTCGCAGGACTCAGGGCCGGGCTTGAGCCGCAGTTTCACTGCCAGGTAGTCGATGTTCCACTGCACGACAGCCCGGTTGGCTGCCGGCCATCGCGGACGCAGCCGTTCGACGACCTGCTCCACCGTGGGCAGCGGTGCGTACACCGCGCCGCGCAGACGTGGCTCGCACAGGGCCGTCAGCACGGTGAAGTACCGCTTTGACCGGTCAAGAGGAAAGGCGAGTGCGGTCGGCTCCCCGCTGCAGCTCTCAGCTGGCTCGTTCCGCTCCGACCCGTCCGCCGGGGCGGCGTAGTCGTGCCGCGGAGCCCATACGTCGAAACTGAGCAGCTCGGTGCCCGCGGGCAGTACCACCCTGGAGAACTCGAACGCCACTGGTGCGCCAAGTCGCCTCGGCGCCACCTTGATGTGTTCCCCGGCGCCCTCCGGGTTCTCGACGGCGTACGTCGCCGTGCGGCTGAAGTTGCTGAGCGACCAGTACGTGTCCGTCGCGGTGATCTCGCCCGCAGAACGCGAGACACCGTCGTGCGGAATGGTCAGCAAGGGTTGTGTGCCGGCTGATGCTTCCCGACCGAAGCGGAGAGTCTCTCCCGGTGCCAGCCGGAGCTTCTCGCAGGAGGCCATGCCGGGCCCTGGCACCACGACAATGGTGTACATGGACTGATTCCTTCCCCCAAGGTGTGCCGTGAGGGTAGGAAACGGCGATAAACATCTGCATGACGCGCAGGCCGGTACGGCGCCACGCCTGATGGCGTGGCGCCGTACCGGTCGAACGCGTCATGCCGTCAGCATTCGCCGCGCCAATGGAAGCGGTCGATCGTTCGGCCGCTGCCGACGAAGTTCCCGCGTCCTTCGTCCCAGCCGTGATGAAGGCACTGGCTGCCGCCTTCCTCGAAGTACACCTGGATGTGGTCGTAGCCCTCTTGCGGTTTACCGTTGTTGTAGTACGACTTACGGAAGCCGCAGGAGCTGCTGGGCTCATCGACGTCGGACCTGCAGACCGAGCCGGTGCCGTCGGCGCCCGAGTAGAAGCAGACGTAGCCCACCGGGCAGTTCTGCCAGGCCGGCGTGCCACCCGAGCAGTTCCGGCCGGCCACGCTCGGCCACTCCTCATCGATGCCCGTGTACCGGACGCCGTCGAAGTGCACGGGCACGCGGTGGCGCTCGTCGGTGAAGTCCCCCGAAGCCAGATATCGCTGCTCGTAGTGCAGGTGCGCCCAGCCGGAGGCACCGGTCGTGCCGATGCGTCCGATCTGCGTGGAAGGCTGGACCGGCTGGCCCTCGCGGACGTAGGCGGTGGGTGAGTCCTTGAGGTGGTAGTACGCCGTGAACCAGCCGTTGCCGTGGCTGATCTGGATGGTGTTGCCGGAGCCGTCGTCCCAGTAGGTGGCGGACACGGTGCCGACGGCGGAGGCGAGCACCGGTTTGCCGTCGGAGCCGGTGTTGTTCTCCACGACGATGTCCAGGGCGGGGTTGTGATCGGAGCCGTAGGTGTTCAACTGCCAGTGTGTGCCGCACGGAAACGGCATCTGGAACAGCGGTTTCGCGGCCGCCGCCGTGCCGACGGCCCGGTCGGCCGTCCCGTCGGCGGTGGCGGACACGGTTGTGCCCGCGAGCCCGATAACCGCGAATCCGGCGACCAGGACGGCTCGCACCCGGCCCGATCGGCCGGGGCGCGTCCGCTCGTGCGTGTGATGGAACATGTTCCCCCCTGTGGAAGGTGCCGACCTGCCTCCTCTGGCAGTTCGGAACACATGCTGGGGCCGGTGGACGGGCTCGGCTACCTCGTATGTGTGAGGGCGGGCAGGCGTGCTCGGCGTTCTGTCGCGTGACCACGGGGCGGTCCGAATCTCCGGCCACTCCCGCGAGCCGTGCTGTCGGAGGCGGCTTGTACCCTGCATCCATTCGACGGTCGGACGATCACGAGTACGGGCATGCGAGCGTCCAGGGGCGGGAGCGCGAGGATTTCGATGGGTGACGCCTATCTGATACGAAGCCGCAGCACCGGCTTTTCGACCGGTGTGTGGATCATCGTGGGGGCCGCCCTCGTCGCGATCGGGGCTGTCGGCGGCTGGCTCCAGCGCGACGCTCCCGGCCGGAGTGCGGAGCCGCGTACGGAGTTCACCGCGAGCAATCCGCCCGCCGGTCCGCCCACCGCCCTCACCACCGGCCAGCACCTCCAATGGTCCCGCTGTACCTCGCCGCCCACCGCGCGCAGGGGCTACGACTGCGCCACCATGAAGGCCCCCCTCGACTACCGGAAACCGGCCGGCAGGACGATCGACGTCGCCCTGATCCGCCACAAGGCCACCGGCCCGAACGCCCGGCGCATCGGCTCGCTCGTCCTCAACTTCGGCGGCCCCGGCGTGTCCGGCGTGAGCGGACTGCCCGAACACCTCAACCAGTACAAGCCGCTCCTCGACCGCTACGACCTGGTGTCCTTCGACCCCCGCGGCGTTGGCGCGACCATCCCCGTGCGCTGCGGGAAGACCGCGAACGACACCGGCTACGACGGGGCCGACGCCTGCGCCGAGCACTCCGGGGCCCTCCTCCCGTACATCGGCACCTCGCACACCGCGCGCGACCTCGACCTGATGCGCTACCTCCTCGGCGACGAGCGGCTCCACTACTTCGGCGTCTCGTACGGAACGGCGCTCGGCGCGGTCTACGCCCACCTGTACCCGTCGCACGTCGGACGCCTCGTCCTCGAAGCGTCCGTCGATCCCACCGAGGACCTCGACGAGGAGCAGGTGTCGCAGGTCAAGGCGGTCCAGGCGGCGTTCGACCGGTTCGCTGCACACTGCGCGGCCCGTATCCGCAACTGTCCGACCGGCGACGGACCCGAGGAGGCCACGCGACGCATGGCGCGCCTGGCCGACCGCCTGAAGAAGAAGCCCGCCCCGGCCGGCGACGGAAGGAACCTCGACGCCGACGACGTCGCGTACGCCGTCGCCGACCACCTCGACCTCGGCACAGACGGCTGGTCACCGCTCGCCAAAGCCCTCGCCGCGCTGATCGACCACAACGACGGCCGTCCGCTGAGCAAGGGCGCGGACGACATGGGCTCCGCCGACCACGCGGCGATCCCGCGCGACAACAGCCGCGCCGCCCGGACCGCGATCACCTGCGCGGACTCCAGCCTGCGCCCCGGCTTCGAGCGCCTCGACAGGGACGAAGCCCGCGTCAAAGCCGCCTCACCCGTCTTCGGCGCGACCTGGTCCACCGGCGTCTACCTCTGTTACGGCTGGCCGTTCGACGGAGAGCGCACCACACCCCAGGTGAATGCCGACGGCGCCGCCCCCGTCCTCGTGGTCGGCGGCACCGGCGACCCGACCACCCCGTACCCCGGCGCCCGCCACATGGTCCGCGCCCTGGGCGACGGTGTCGGCGTGCTCCTGACGGCCGAGGAGGAGGGCCACGGCACATACCCGCTGAACCGCTGCGTCATGGAGACGGTCGACCGATACCTCCGCACGGGCCGCACCCCGCCCTCGGGGACGGTGTGCCGGGGCAGCATGTCCTGAGGCCCGTACGGATCCGCCGGGCGGCTGTCAGTACACCGGGCCGCCTGCATGGGCCTCGCGGCGTTTCGCTGGATGGTCCAAGGCCCGGGTGTGGGTGAAGTCGCACCGGGTGGTGCTGGACAGGTCGGTGTAACGGCGAGCTGGACCTGTAGCGGTGGCTGTAGCCCCGCCCCGGCTCTCCATCCCCCGGGAGTCTTCACCGCACCGTCGGGGGTACCTGTCCTGGCGATGGCGTCCTGGATCGATCACTGGCCGCAGTGGGCCGACCGCTGTCCGAGCGCGCCGGCGTTGCAGTGCCCACAGGGGGGCGGGCACGTCCACGAATGGGCGTGCGAGATGGTCACAGCTCCCGCAGGCGCAGCGTCGGCCCACCCTCCACGGGTAGGTCGGTCCATGCAATGAGCAAGCGCTCGTGGTGCGCGAAACGGCTCCGCCCGGGTAGGGCGGAGCCGTTTCGCGGTGATGGGCGTACGGGTCAGGCGCGGCGGCGGTTGCCTGTGAAGACGCGGTACAGCACGAGGAGGATGAGCGAGCCGACGATGGCGGCGATCCAAGTGGAGAGGTCGAAGAAGCCGTCGATGGAGTCGACGCCGAAGATGACCTTGCCGAGCCAGCCGCCGAGCAGGCCTCCCGCGATACCGATGAGCATCGTGATGATGATGCCGCCCGGGTCCCTGCCCGGCATCAGCGCCTTGGCGATGAGGCCCGCGAGCAACCCGATGATGATCCAAGCAATGATGCCCATAATGCCTCTCCTACCTGGTGGTATAAAGACGGTGTCAAAGACCGTCTTTACCGTGCCAGGGCTTTCAAACGTGGCTCACGCAGTTCTTGTGCGGTGAACGGACGGGGTGCCGATCGGAGCTGGACGGCTCCCCATCAGGGCCTGGCCGGTCGCTGCCCGCGGAGACGGCTGCCGGGAGTCGTTGCCGCCTTGCCGCGCAGCATGCCGGTCCGCGGATGTCGACGTTGCGCCGAGGCGGTCGGATCGCGCCTGTACCTCGTTCGCCCGGAACCTCGACGCCTGGAAGACCCATGGGCTGCGGCGGGAACAGCTGGTCGTGCCGGCGCGGTTGCATCGATCGAGGAACCGGCGCCGCTCGGGCGGAGAACACAGGGCCGGCCACCCCACCAGGGTCCGAAATCGTGAGCCGCCCGCCGCGCACTCGGACCACGACGTATTTGTCCAGGAGGACTGCTTCATGACTGACCGGCCGTTGACGCTGATGGCAGTGCACGCTCACCCCGACGACGAGGCCACCGGAACCGGAGGTGTCCTCGCGCGGTACGCGGCGGAGGGCATGCGCACCGTTCTCGTGACGTGTACCGACGGTGGTTGCGGTGACGGACCGGGGGGCGTCAAGCCGGGCGATCCCGGCCACGATCCGGCGGCCGTCGCCTCGATGCGCCGTCGAGAACTCGAGGCCAGCTGCGACGTCCTGAAGGTCACCGACCTGGAGATGCTGGACTATGCCGACTCCGGGATGGCGGGCTGGCCGAGCAACGACGCCCCCGGGTCCTTCTGGCAGACCCCCGTGGAGGAAAGCGCTGCCCGTCTTGCCGGACTGATGCGGCACTACCGGCCCGATGTGGTCGTCACCTACGACGAGAACGGCTTCTACGGCCACCCCGACCACATCCAGGCCCACCGCATCACGATGGCGGCGCTGGAGATGACCGCGCTGACACCGAAGGTGTACTGGACGACGATGCCCCGCTCGATGATGCAGCGGTTCGGGGAGACCATGCACGAGTTCCATGAGGACATGCCGGAGCCGGATCCCGCCGAGGCTGCCGCGATGGCCGAGATCGGCCTCCCCGACGATGAGATCACCACGTGGGTGGACACCACCGCGTTCAGCGGTCAGAAGTTCGATGCGCTGGCCGCACACGCCAGTCAGGGCGAGAACATCTTCTTCCTCAAGATGGGCAAGGAAAGGTTCGGCGAGTTGATGGGCATGGAGACCTTCGTACGTGTCCAGGACACCACCGGGGCGGCCGTACCCGAGAACGATCTCTTCGCCGGACTGCGCTGATCCGCCCGTGCGGCCGGGGCGGGGGAAAGCTCCCGGCCGCACGGTGCGATCGAGCGGGTCGTGTACGGGGAGGCCGGGAGGTGGCCCGTCACAGGGGCTGGGTGGTGACAGCCGGCGAGCCCCTTCGGATCGTGCCGACCGGGGGCTCTGGTCGCGGCGGCGGGCCCGGCTGCGGGGAGCTCGACGCGGTCTTGTCAGCGGGCCGTCCACCTCGCTCCTGCTGCGGGGCAGGCGGTGAGGCAGGCCGCCGCGGCGGGTCAGCGAGGGTGCCTTCTGCGGACGAGGAGTCCGGGGCATGATGTGCCGTCGTCGCGAACAGAACGCTGACCACCGCCACGACGTCTGCCGTATCCCTCACGTTGCCGCAGCGCGTTGTGGGACCGCGCCACGCCTTGAACTGTCCACGCTCTGCGGGGTGGTGGGCCCGGAGCCTCGCAGCCGTGGGATGATGCCGCGGTACTGAGGTCCGTGGAGGTCACAGGGTGGACGGCTCACATGGTGCGGACTCTCCGGCGGCATCGTCGCCGTCGAGGGGAGCCGCGTTGGAGATCCGTCCCCTGACGGATCCGCCGGGAGTGCACGCGGCCGGCGAGGTCACGCTGGCCACACGCGCCGCGTGGGAGCACGCTCTGGAAAGTCTGGTCGGCGGGAGCGGCGACGTCTACCTGGACCTGTCCTGCGTGACGTTCGTCGACGTGGCGGGCGCGTCTGCGGTGGCGGTTGCGGCCCAGCGGCTCGGCGTCGGACGCCGTATGGTCCTCAAAGCGCCCCCGAGCCCGCTGCGGCGCGCATTGGAGCTGTTCTGGCCCGGCCTGTCAGCGATCGAGGTGACGAAGTAATGCATGCGGCTGAATCGTTCGTCCACCCGGCGCTGTTCTACCGGAATGTCCAGGAGTACCTGGCCGGGACAGTGCCCTTCATCCAGGACGGTCTCGCCGCGGGCGAGCCGGTGGCAGTGGCCGTCCCGGGCCCCAAACTCACGCTGCTGCGCGCGGAACTCGGTGCGGACGCCGACGCAGTGCGGCTCATCGACATGAACGAGGCCGGGCGCAACCCGGGCAGGATCATTCCCAAGGTGTTGCGGGCCTTTGCCGACGCCCACCCCATCAGTCGGGTGCGCATCATCGGAGAACCGATCTGGCCCGGCCGTACAGCGGCCGAATACCCGGCCTGCGTTCAGCACGAGGCGTTGATCAATGCTGCGTTCCGCGGCCGCGACGTCACGATCGTCTGCCCCTACGACGCCGTCCGGCTCGATGCCACAGTGCTCGCCGACGCGTACGCCACCCATCCCGTGATCGTCGACGCGGGGCGTGAGGTGCACAGCAGCAGCTACGACCCCGACCGCATCGTCGCCACGTACAACCGGCCGCTGGCCCGTCCGTCGGACACCTCGGCCTTCGTGTTCGATGCCGAGCTCCTTCCCTTCGCGCGGGAGTTCGCCGTGGGGCGGGCCGGGCATCTGGGGCTCGCGGGTGGGCGTTTGGACGACTTCGCCCTGGCCGTTGCCGAGCTGACCACCAACAGCGTGGTGCATGGTGGCGGGTCAGGCACCGTATGGGTCTGGTCGCAGGACGGTCAGGTTCTGTGCGAGGTGACAGACGCAGGGCGGCTGAGTGACCCTCTGGCAGGCCGTCGCCCGGCCGCGCGGGAGCAGCTCGGCGGCCGGGGCCTGCTGATGGTTCACTACCTCACCGACCTGGTCCGCGTTCACACCGGCCCGGAAGGCACCGCGATCCGCTTCTATTTCGCGAACTGACTGCGGACGCGCGTCGGCGGGCGGCCAGGCGCACCTTCATTTCGTCCGTCACCACCCACGCCTGATCGATGAGAGTGATCAGGTCGGAGAGTGTCCTGGCTCGGGCGGGATCCCCTGCTGGGCCGCTGCGGCCGGTTCGCGGTCCCTGAGCCGTGGGTTACTGGATGGCGCTGGGAACGGCGAGGGGCTCACCCGGAGCCTTCTTCTTCGCCTTTTGCATCTGTTCGCCGAGTTCGGTGAGGCGGTTACGGCCCATGGCTTTGCGGACTTCGGGAAACCACTCCTTCTCCTCTTCCTCGACGTGGTGGCGCACGTTCTCCATGAGGACGCTCATCTTGGCTTCGAACCGCTCGTCCGTAGGGTCGAGGTCCTTGAGTTCGAAAAGCATCCACAGCATGACGTGGTGCTCTTCCACACTTTCCAGGACATGGTCTTTGGTATCGGGGGCGGCTTCGCGGGCTGCCGGATAGAAGATCTTTTCCTCGATCCAGGTGTGGGTCGTGAGTTCGTCGATCACCCGGTCGGCGATCTTCCGTTTTTCGGCATGGGCGTTGTCGCCGGCCTTCTCGAACTGCTTGAACAGCTTTTCCACAGTCTTGTGGTCTTCCTTGAGCAGCACGATCCCGTCCACGGGTCCTCCTCAGCTTCGCCGTACAGGGAGACACCAACGGCCACCCATGACGCCGCCTACCCGGCGCGCCACCACATAGCTCTCCTCCAGGAAAAGATTGGCCCGCACCAGCGATCCTCGTGAGCCGTTCGCCGATAGGCCGTGGGCGCGGGCAGGCATGGCGGCTGCGGTTTCTGCCCGGTTTTCGCGCAGGTGAGTGACTGATGCTGCTTGCCGCCGTGGCCGCGCGACCGGGGAACCATGTCCGAGCAGCTGCGTGGCGGCGACGGGCATCAGAAGCGTGCCCGGTGTACCGATCGAGGGCTGTCCTACTGGCGTGCCGATGTCTGCCGTGGTGGACCGCCGGCATGCGCGGACCCATGAATGGCGGGAAAGTTGAGAGCGTTTGCAGATCGTCGTGCAGTGCGGGGACCGAAGCGAGGGAGCGGGCGGATCATGCCAAAGCGCAAGAAGCTCGACCAAGGTGATCAGGTCTCGTGGAGCAGTCACGGGCAGAGCGTTCCCGGGAAAGTGAAGAAGAAGATCACGGAGCGCACCGAGGCGGCAGGACGCACCGTCGACGCCTCGAAGGACGAACCGCAGTACGAGGTCGAGAGCGAGAAATCCGGGCGCAGAGCCGTGCACAAGCCGGAGTCCCTGCACAAGAAAGGACCCGGCTCGTGAGCGGGACCACCGAAAAGGGGCGGAAAGACACCATCGAGGAATTCGGTGAGGCCGTCAACATGACGCCCAGCAGCCTCAAGGAATGGCTGGCCACGGAGGAGTCGAAAGAAGTGGGCCAGTCGGACGGTGGCGGCGAGAGCACGGGCCATGCGTCCGGGCGTCGCATCGTCGAACTGCTGGAAAAGAGGAACTCTGATCTCACGGACAACGACATCGCCCACATGCGAAAAGTCGTCGGATACGTTCACCGGCACCTCGCCCAGCGGCCGTCCGGTGACGTCAGAGAGACGTCATGGCGATTCTCTCTCATGAATTGGGGTCACGATCCTCTGGCGTAGAGAGTCGCGCGGCATGAGTTCGCCTGCCTCCGCCGAGACCTGGCCGGCCGGGCCGTCGGCGGTGCTGCAGGGGTGGCGGTGTACGTCGAGCGAAAGCTGTTTCAGCGGGGCAGATCGAGGGGGACCGGACCCTGCGGCTCAAGGTAAGGATCGGCCCCCTCGACCTGCTGTTCTTCTCGGCTGCTCTGCGGCCGTGCTCGCGAACGTCTCGGCATAGGCCGGGTGGGAACGTCGCAGGCGGCTACCCGGAAGACGCGCTGCGACGGTGACCACTCTCAGACGCTGCGGGGAGGCAGAGGCCGTAGTGCCGGGCCGTGAAGTACTTCGCCGTTGATACCGAACCGTGAACCGTGGCAGGGGCACTCCCACGCGGTCTCCGCCTCGTTGAAGGCGACCAGGCAGCCGAGATGGGTACAGCGCGCCGACACGGCGTGCGCCATACCGTCCATGTCGCGGTAGACGGCGCAACGGCTCCCTTGGACCCGTACGACAGCACCTGATCCTGGGGCGATCTCGGCGACCGAGTCGACGTGGGTGGTCTTCAGCCTGTCGCCCACGAAATGCCGGGTGACCTCCGCCTGCTGCTTCAGCAGGGCCGTGCCTTCACGGAGGGTGCTCCACAGACGGCGCGGGTCGTACAGTCCTGCCCACTCCGCTTCCGCACCGGTGAGCGTCGAGGCCAGCAGCTGTCCGGCCATGGCGCCTCCGCTCATGCCCCAGCCGCCGAACCCGGTCGCCACGTACACATGGCGTGCACCCGGGTGGAAGGGGCCGACAAGCGGCACGCCGTCGCTCACGTCGTTGTCCTGGGCGGCCCAGCGGTACTCCGTGTCGCCGACCGGGAAATGTTCGTGCATCCATCCGTCCAGGCGCAGGAACCGTTCGCGGCTGTCACCCGTGCCGGGCGTGAAGCTCTCGCCCGTGACGATCAGGAGCCGTCGGCCGTCGTCGAGGGGCGCGGTACGGACCGATCGCTTCCCCATGTCGTCCGTGATGTACATGTGCTCCGGTGCCTCGGAGGCGGGGAGGGAAGCGGCGACGACCAGTTCACGGCGAGGTGACAAGCGGGCGAAGTGGAGAGCCCGGTCGAAGACCGGGTAGTGCGTGGCGACGACGACGTCCTTCGCCGTGATCGTCATGCCCCGCTCGGTTGTCACCGTGCACGGACTGCCCTCGGAGAGGCCGGTCACGCGGGTTCGCTCGTGAATGGCACCGCCGCGTGCGGTGATGTCGTCGGCCAGGCCGAGCAGGTACTTGCGCGGGTGGAATTGGGCCTGGTGTGTGACGTGCACAGCTGCCGGCACGGGGAACGGCAGGTCTGTCTCCGTAACGAAGGCGGCGTCCAGGCCGGCTTCTGCGGCGGCCTCAGCCTCGGCCTCGAAGACGGCTCTTTGTCGCGGGTCAGTGGTGAAGGTCAGGGCCGACGACCGCTCGAAGTCACAGTCGATGCCCAGTTCCACCGCCACTGATGCGACCCGCTCCACTGCTGTCTGCTGGGAGTGGGCGTACTGGCGCGCGCCGTCCTTGCCCCGCGTGCGGCGCAGTCGTCCGTAGACGAGGGAGTGAGCCGCGGTCAGTTTCGCCGTTGTGTAGCCGGAAACCCCGGCAGCGACACGGTCCGCTTCCAGCACGACCACGTTCCGTCCGGCCCGGGTCAGTTCCCAGGCGGTGCTGAGGCCGGCCATACCTGCGCCGATCACGACGACGTCCGCCGTCGTGTCCGTGTCCAGCGTCGGCCACCGGGTACCCGGAGTGGTGGCCATCCAGTAGGACTCTGCCGTGCCGGGCAGTTCTGCTCGAGTGGTCATGAACCACGTGTTCCCTCAGCAGCTGGAAGGAGACGCGGCGGGACGACACTTCCCCTGAGCGGCCCTGATCCTTCGGAGGCGATGTGCGGCTTGCCGCCCGCCCGTGCGGCAATTACGCGACCCTGTACATGGTGTGGTGTGGACCCTGGCACGGCGTCGGAGCCGAAGCAGGGCGTTGAAGCCGGACGAGTCGCAGAAGGTGACGCCCTCCCGTGCTCACTGTCGTGCATCTGGGTGGTCCTCCACCGGTAGGCCGGCCAGAGCGGAGGCACGTTCGGTTGCGTCCGCTCCGGAGCCGAGCCATTCACACAGCAGGACGGTGGCGTCGTCCTGGAGATGGCCGTGGTGATAGTCGAGGACGGCATGGACCAGGCGGCGCAGGGTCTCGGGGACGGGCAGACCGTCAGCGTGGTGGCGGATGATGAAGTCGGTGAAACGGGCGAGCCCGAACTCTTCCCCGCCGGGGGTGCGCGCTTCGGTGATCCCATCGGTGTAGAGCACGATGCGGTCGCCAGGTTCCAGTTGCTCACGGCACGTGATGACTTCCACGCCCAGATCGGTGCCCATCGGGTGGGAGGGCGGGCACTCGAGATGGGTGGACCAGCGTCCGCCCCGGATGATGACAGGCCGGTGATGACCGCGGTTGACCCAGCTCAGTACACCCGTGCGGGTGTCGAGGGTCGCCAGAATTCCGGTGGCGTAGCGGTGGCCGCCCCACTGCTCGATCAGCGCTGCTTCCACTGCCTCACTCTTGGCGACCAGGTCGGCCCCTGTCCGGCGGGCGTTGCGGCAGGCTCCCAGGGCGAGCGCCGCGCAGAGACCGGCAGCCGTGTCATGACCCATGGCGTCGAAGATGGACAGATGCACGCGGGGGCCGTCGATCGCGTATTCGTAGGCGTCACCGCTGATCCGGTAGGCAGGTTCCATGGAGGCGGAGATCACCACTCGCCCGTCGGCATAGGCGCTGGGGGGCATCAGGTTCCACTGCATCTCAGCGGGGAGGCTCAACTGCTCGGTGCGGATCAGTTTTGCCAAGGTGTCGCTGGAGGTGCGCTTGCTGACGATCATGAGTGCGAGGAGGGCCGCGAGCCGGTCCATGTCCTCCTGCGTACGTTCGTCGTCCTGCTCGGCTTCGACGTACAGGACGCCGAGCCGCTCGGTGCCGTCCAGGAGCGGCACCCACCAGGACGAGCTCGAGCCCTTCGACGGGCCGGCGGGCAGGATGCGACCGTATTGGTAGGCCCGTCCAGGGGTGGTGCCATCGATCTGCAGTTCCGCCTCGTGACCGTGACCGTACGTGCCCTCGCCGACGAGCAGACGCATCACCCGGCGTTGCAGGTCACCGAGGTAGATCAAGACCTGGGTGAACCCTCCGTCCCGGGCGTGAGCAGCAACCACGTCCGGAAGCCGGTCGATCGGCGTGAGATGGCTGGCAGCCAGCAGATCGGCGAGCAGGCGTCGCCCGCCCGCCTCACGCTCCTGGTCCATGCTTCCGTACCTTTCTTACATGCTGGCATTCGGCGGACGGTGTCAGGACCGAACGGTGCGGTCGGCATGGGTGAACGTGCCGGTCTTCCTGCCCAGGTGGCAGCGGGACGTGGGACATCGGCGCACACCGGCCGTCGGTCAGCGGCAGGTGCTGCAGGACGACGAACAGGCGCTCCTGGGCGAGAATCGAGCGCACGCGGGGAGTTCGGGCATGGACGCGCCCGGGTTCGCGCCACTGATCCACGGCATCCGGATCGAGCTGTGGTCGGCGTAGCGGAACGAGAGCTCCTGGGCCGCGTTCGACCGGAAGGTCGATCGAGCGGGTGACGGCGCGGCTCATCGCGGTGTCCCACTCTCTCGCCATCAACCGCCCGTTCTCACGGACCAGATGTCGGGTCAGCCGGCCGGGGGAGGCGTGGACCTGCCGGCCGAAAGGTCTTTGTGACCGGGCCGTGCGACGTGCGTGCCGTCGGTGCGGCACGTGGCTGCCCCACGGTTCTGCCGCTTCGGTCATCCAAGGGCTCCATCGTCGCCTCCTGCTCGTCCGTGCGCTCCTGAGCACCTTGCCGACGAGACCCGATGTCACCGGCGTGACGACCATCGGGATTGTCCTCCACCGAAGCGCCGATATCGCGCCGCCGCTCCGGATGGGCGCCGCTGCACGGTGCCGTGTGTCGTGCATGCGCTGCACGGCACGGAGGGCCCCTACAGGCCTGCCCCACGGCGCCCGGCGTGTGCTGAGCGTTGCCGGCGCCGTCGTACGTTTTGATCTGTGAGGGAAAGCGTCACGCCGCGCGCCGACCCGGGCAACAGTTCGTCGAGGGAGCGCTCGGAATGACTGATGACTGAGAGCGAGTCCGGCGCCACCCATTGGCTGTTCGGCGATCAGCTCGGTCCCCATTTCGTCGATCCCGCGCGGGGCGGCCCGCAGCGGAACGCGCCGCTGCTCATGATCGAGGCCCGCAGCGTCTTCCGACGACGGCGGTTCCACCGTGCGAAGGCCCACCTGGTCCTCTCCGCGATGCGGCATCGAGCCGCCGAGCTCGGCGACCGAGTGCAGTACGTCAAGACGGACACCTACCGTCAGGGTCTGCGCGAGGCGGTGGAGGACGGCCCGGTGACCGTGCACCATCCCACGTCCCACGCGGCCCTCGCGTTCGTGCGTGCACTGCCCTCCGTCAGCGTTCTGCCGGCGCGCGGGTTTCTTGTGACGCACGACGACTTCGAGGAATGGGCCGACGGACGCGGCACGAAGCACCTCCGGCAGGAGGACTTCTACCGGTGGGTCCGCCAGAAGCACGACCTGCTCATGGAGGGCGACCGCCCTGTCGGCGGCCGGTGGAACCTGGACCACGACAACCGGCAGCCCCCGCCGCGCGGCGCCTCCGACCTCGGCATTCCGGCGGCTTATCGCCCCCGGGAGAGCGACATCGACGCCGAGGTGCGATCCGACCTCGACCGCTGGTCCCGTGACGGGGAGGTCGAGTTCGTCGGTGAGGACGCGCCCCGCACGTTCCCCGCCACCCGCCGGGAGGCGCTGGCCGCGCTCCGCCGTTTCGTGGATCACCGGCTCGCCACGTTCGGTGCGTACGAGGACGCGGTTCTCGCCGGGGACGCGACGATGAGCCACAGTCTGCTCTCCTCGTCGCTCAACCTGGGCCTGCTGGACCCCGCGGAATGCGTCGAACGTGCGGAGGCGCAGTGGCGATCAGGCGATGTGCCACTCAACAGCGCCGAGGGATTCGTGAGACAGATCGCCGGATGGCGTGAGTTCGTCTGGCACGTCTACTGGCACTTCGGTACGAGCTACCGCGCGAGCAACGCCCTGCGCCACCACGAGGGACTGCCTGACTGGTTCATGGAACTGTCCCCGGACGGCACCGAGGCGAACTGCCTCACCCACGTCCTGGAACAGGTCAGAACGACCGGCTGGACACACCACATTCCACGCCTGATGATTCTGGGCAGCTTTGCCCTGCAACGAGGGTGGGAGCCCCGGGCCGTCACCGACTGGTTCCACCGCAGCTTCGTCGACGGCTACGACTGGGTCATGGTCCCGAACGTGGTCGGCATGTCGCAGTACGCGGACGGGGGCCGCATGACCACCAAGCCCTACACGTCCGGAGGCGCGTACATCGACCGCATGAGCGACTTCTGCGGACCCTGCCGGTACAAGCCGTCCGTACGGGTCGGTGAGGACGCCTGCCCCTTCACCGCCGGGTACTGGAATCTCCTGCACCGCCACCGCGACCGGTTCGAGCGCAACGCCCGGATGACCCAGGCGGTGCGGGGACTGGACCGGCTCCGCGATCTCGACGCCCTGCTCGAACAGGAGCGCCACCGCCGCGACTGACGCCCTTCGGCACGACGCACATGTCACGACGCACATGTCACGACGCACATGTGGAGAGAAGAGCAACGTGGATCAACCGCCGACAGGAGCCGCGCCGGGAGAGCCCGAGCAGCAGGCCCTCTTCGGGTGGTCGGACATCGCAGCGCGGCCGGCCGCGCACCGGGCTTTCCGGGACAGCCCGGAGGCCCGCCGCATGCTCGACGTGCGGGAGGTCTACGCGGAGCCGGCAGCGCTCGACTCCCCACGCGGCCGACAGATCATGGCCCAGCTGCCAGGAGCACGCGTGACCGAGGTCGCGAGCCACTGGCGTATCCCCTCTCTCCACGGCAACGACGGCAACATCGCCCGCTGGGTCCGAATCAAGACCGAGACGCTCGTCCTCGGGATGAAGCACACCCTCCAAACCCGTCCCAACGGAAGGTCGGCCGACTGGATCGCTCCTGGCCCCTCGAACGGGTGCGCGATGGCCTGCGCCTACTGCTACGTCCCCCGTCGCAAGGGCTACGCCAACCCCATCACGCTGTTCACCAACATCGAGGCGATCGTGGCCCACGTACGCCGTCACGTACGGGCCCAAGGCCCCAAAACGGAGCCCAACCAGTGTGACCCCCAGGCATGGGTCTACGACATCGGCGAGAACGGCGACTGTTCGGTCGACGCCCTGGTCTGCGACAACACGGCAGATCTCGTCGCCGCTTTCCGTGGTCTGCCGACGGCGAAGGCATCCTTCGCGACCAAGTTCGTCAACCCCGACCTGCTCGCACTCGACCCTCAGGGGCGTACGCGGGTGCGCTTCTCCCTCATGCCACCCGACGACGCCCGGCTGCTGGACATCCGGACCAGCCCGATCCCTCAGCGGATCGCCGCAGCTGCCGACTTCCTCGATGCCGGCTACGAGGTCCACTTCAATCTCTCTCCCGTCATCCTGCGCCCGGGCTGGCAGCGCGACTGGGCCGACCTGCTCTCCCACCTCGACGACGTGCTGCCCGCCCGCGTGAAGCAACAGGCGGCGGCCGAGATCATCATGCTGACCCACAATCAGTCGCTCCACGAGGTCAACCTGGGCTGGCACCCTCGCGCCGAGGAAGTGCTGTGGCAGCCGGCCGCCCAGGAGACCAAGCGCTCGCAGAACGGAGCCCTCAACGTCCGCTACGCACGGGACATCAAGCGCGAGTCACTGACACACATCCAGCAACTGATCACCACGCACACGCCGTGGCTGCGCGTCCGGTACGCCTTCTGAGCACGGTCCCGCCCAGAGCCCTCGGGAACTCCGCTGGACGCGGGGGCGGCTTCCGGTGCCGCTCAGGGGAGTGGAGCCAGGTCCGTCAGCAACTGGCGTGTCTCCAGCAGGAGCGCACCTCCGACGGCGGCCTCCGGTCCCTCCTGGTGCTGGAAGTTGTCGGCGAGAGCGCGATGTGCGGCCCATGCCTTGTCGATCGTCCGCTCGCGACGGCGCCCGTCGGTGGCCGAGGCCGGATGCTCGGCCTCCTCGGCGCACATGTGGGCGGCCTGGTCCAGTACCTCGGACAGCTCGAAGAGGAAGCGGGGAGGCGGTTTCGGGAGGCCCCTGTCGTCACCGCCGATTCCGTTGAGGGTGCGTGCGACGGCGAGGATGCGGGTGCAGATCCGGCCCCACCGAATGTCCTCGGCGAAAGGTGGGGGCGGGGGGCCCGTCCGTCGTAGCCGTCCGCCCGGGTTCCAGCGCGCCCCTTCCGTGGCCCAGTGCCTGGCGTCGGCCACGCCCTGGAGAGACAACGACAGACGGGACGCCTCGGTGTGCCAGTTCTCGGCACACTCCGAGGCGTTGTCCTCGCGCAAGCCGCGCGCCATGGTGTCGAGCAGGTCGGCCGATTCGCGCGCGAGCCGGCGCAGGCGCTCGCGGACGCTGCGCAGATGGACCGGGGGCAGGACGAGGGCGTTGACCGTGATGCCCACCACCGCGCCGGTGAGTGTCTCCAGCAGCCGGTGACCGACGTCGGAAGCGCTGGACGATCCGTAGGTGATCACGAAAAGAGCCGTGCTCGCCCCGAGGATGCCCTGGCTCCCGAATCGGCGGTAGTTCCCGAGCAACGTCATGAACGGCACGGTGAGCAGCATGGCGGCCATGGTCTGGTCATGCGTGAGGGCCATGGCGGCCGACGCCCACACCGTGCCGAGGGCGATGATGCCGAACTGCTGGCTGCCCGTGCGCAGCGATTGGTAGACGGTGCTGCTGACCAGGGCGACTGCCGTCCATGGAGCCAGGAGTGCCATGGGAGCCTGGAGCCACCATCCGGTCAGGGCCCAGGCGATGATCGCCGCCGCGGCTGCTTTGAGGGACTGGACGAGGGTGTCCCGTTCGGGCCCGGACTCCTCGAACGCGTTGTGGACGGACCGCCGGACCGTCGCCCACTCCCGTCCGGCCCACAGACCGGTGGCCACCCAACGCACGTGCCGTGCCAACCCGTTCACTCCCCGATAGGGCGGCCCCTGCCTGTGTGCAGCACCGCCGACCTTCTGCCTCGGTGCCCCCCAGCGGTGAGGATATGCGTCGCAGTCGGCTGAAGAGGTACGGGCTGGGCGCGCCGGAGTGAAGGGCGGAGGGCTCGTCGAGCGCGTCGGCGCAGTGCGGAACAGAGGGCTACCATCAACGGCATCCTCATGCAGCGCATCGGCCGTGCGTACGTCCGCGACGTGACCGCAGCCTGCACAGCACATGCCGGAGCAGCCCGCGTGCGCGAACGACGAGGTGCCCCGACCGGCTGTGGGTGCGTCCAGGACCTGGCGCGTGCGTCACGAGGCGACTCATGCTCTGGCCTTCGCATGGCTCCGCGTGACGGACGACCGCCTGCCTGCAGCGGGCCGGGGGTTCTCGGCAGGTCCCAGGGCGGTTGCAGCCCACAACCCCGCAGGTCACACCCGCGTTTTGAAGCCCCGAGGTTCCGATCGCGGCGATTCCGCTCGAGGCCCCGGACGCGGGTCACCTTGCTGTGTCCTGGGGCTCGAGTCGTGAGACGTGCCGACGTGTCTTCCCGTCCGCGCTCGGCCCCTGCTGGTGCTCGTATGTGCGCCGACCCGTCGGTCCCGGCATGGGCCGAAGCGGGCGACTCCGGAGACGATCGAGTGAATCACGGAGACACACCGCAGTAATGGGCGAAATTTGGCTAAAAAGACCCAGTCAGTGAACGCACATTCGCTCAAATGGCGGGCGATCCGTACTGGAAGGCTAACAGTGGGAACGCTGAACAAGCTGGAGCAGCGCTTCGAGGCGTGGGTGAACGGCGCCTTCGCAAAAGCCTTCAAGTCTGCGGTGCAGCCCTTGGAGTTCGTCGGCGCGCTCCGGCGTGAGTGTGACGTCAATGCCAGAATCTGGAGCCCCGACCGCACTGTCGTACCCAACAGCTTCGTCGTCGAGCTCAACAACGACGATCACGCATTGCACAGCACATGCCTGGTGATGCTCGGCGACGAGCTGGTCGAGAAAGTGCGCGAGTACGCCGATTCGCAGCTGTATTCCTTCGTGGGACCTCTGAAAGTGCAGTTGCAGTGCGCGGACGATCTGGAAACCGGTCGGTACCGAGTGAGGAGCCGGATCGAGATTCCGCCGGCCGTCCAGAAAGCCATGGAAACTGCGCAACGCCGCGCGGTTGCGGCGCGTGAGTGGGGCGGCCACGAGCAGGCCATGGCCTGGAGGCAACCGCCGCAGCCCTTGAGCGCGGGGAAACAGGTCGTAACCGTCGAACAGTTCGTAGAGCATGACCTGTCCGTCGACAGTAACAACTTGCTGGTCCGACGAGGCCTCCGTCCGGTCGCCAAGCCGTCGCAGCTTCGGAGCATGCAGGCACCAGGGACGAAAGGTGCTGACGCTCCGGAGCTGCTCCCGTCCGGGCACGGACCGCCGACCCACCTGAACGGGCGGGGAGGCGGTCTGCCCCCCGAGGGTGCAGCCGCAGGCGCCGACCGGCCGAAGGCGGCTGCACCTGCGATCCAGAAAAGCCCTCCTGCAGGCCAACAGCAGATGGCTGCGTCCGATGTCGAGCGCGGTCCCCGTGGCGAGGCGCCTCGTCAGCCAGAACAACACGGTAGACCGATGGCGGAAGCATCCCGTCGCCGACGCGCCGAAGCTGTCCCCAAGAGCTCTTCAAGATCATCGAAAGGACTCAACATTATGAAGAACAACCGACACGCCAGCGTCGGCCGCCCAGCTCCTGATGGAGAGGAGAGCAGGCCGGACGCCTCCCGAGGCCGCAGGGCACCGGATCGGAATGCGGCAACCGAGCCCCAGCTCTCGGCATCGAGGGAAGCCGTGCCGCTCGTACGGTCGGCCGAGGAGCGGCACGGTGAATTCGGACAACAGGCATCAGCCGACGCCTCCGTGGCCGACGACCCTGGAGGAGCTCCTCTGTCACGCCCGTACGCCAGGGCGGCGCAGCGGTCACGGTTCGCCGACGGTCCACCGGTCAACCGCCGGGCGGCGGCCGGCTACGCCCCCGCGCCGCTCGATCGCTCAGGGCATGGCAGCGCACTGGGGCAGAGCCCGTCGGTCGAGCTCTCGTCCGACCGTCTCCTTCGCAACAAATCAGGCATCCGAGACGGTCTCAAGAAGTTGCGCATCGGCGGAAGGAACGCCGAACGGGTACGGCAGCAGAAGCTGGCCGTACTCCGCACCCCGGTGATGGATTGCTACAAGATCGCCGTCATCAGCCTGAAGGGTGGAGTCGGCAAGACGACCACCACCACCGCCCTGGGCGCGATGCTGGCCACCGAGCGCCAGGACCGCGTCGTCGCCATCGACGCCAACCCGGACGCCGGTACGCTCAGCCGCCGGGTGCGCCGGGAGACCAACGCGACCATCCGTGACTTGGTGGCCGATCTCCCGAACCTGCCCAACTACATGGCGGTACGCCGCTACACGTCCCAGTCGCCGAGCGGCCTGGAGGTCCTCGCCAACGATGTGGACCCTGCCCTCTCCACCGCGTTCAACGACGAGGACTATCGCAAGGTCGTCGACTGCCTCGGGCAGCACTACCCGATCATCCTCACGGATTCCGGTACCGGCCTCCTCCACAGCGCCATGGGCGGCGTCCTGGATCTTGCGGATCAGCTGATCGTCGTGGCCACGTCCAGCGTGGACGGCGCTGCCAGCGCGAGTACCACCTTGGACTGGCTCAATGCCCAGGGCTACGCCGACCTGGTCCAGCGGAGCATCACTGTGGTGTCCGAGGCACGCAAGACCGCCAAGATCGTCAAGCTGAACGATGTGGTGGCCCACTTCCGGGCTCGTTGCCGCGGTGTGGTGGTGGTCCCCTTCGACGAGCACCTCTCCGCGGGAGCGGAGGTCGACCTTGCCAAGATGAAGGCGCAGACCCGGGAGGCGTACTTCAACCTGGCGACGCTCGTGGCTGCGGACTTCCACCGTACCCAGCCCGAACTTGTGGGTTGGCCCGCCCTCCCGCACTCGGGGTACAACTCGGCCAGCGTCTTCTCGGCGCCTGTCTGGGGCTGACCACTGCCGTACGACCTTGGATGCGTGGCTTGCGACGGCCCTGTTGAGCCGCCCGAAAACTGCTGCCATCGGAGGCGAATGCCAGGCATGACGGTGCTCGGGGACGGCGCCAATCGTCACCATCGGACTCGTCGTCCCCCACCGTGAACGGACCACTGCCCAGCTCCTGGACGTCGGCCCGACCGTCTGAGACCGGGTGAGGGCTGCCGCACCAACTGACCGTTTCAGAATCAGAACCTCGTGACCGCCGGAGCCTGTCAGCCGTCGAGTCGCTGAAGCGTGCACGCATCACGGACAGCGAGCCAGAACCGCGATAACGGGATCAGGCACACATTCCGTGAGAGCGATCGGCAGCTCGTGAGTCCGCCAGCAGGTGTTGGCGAACGCTGGTCAGTCAGCCCAGCCCTCGGTGTTCGAGCGCGACTCGTGGGAGTATCGCGTGTTGCGGTCCCACTCCTCCCCGGTGATGCGCTTGTATGCACGGTCCGGTGTGTAGAGCAAGCTCTCCGCCCAGATGAGCTTCGTGGCGTACGGCGTGAAGGCCGCAGGGTTTTGAAGGACGCCCTCGAAGACGGCGCGCCCGGCCGCGACCACGGCAGCACGGGTGTAGAGGAAGGCGTCATCGGACAGGTCGTATCCGTATTCCTTGCGGTCGAGCTGGTAGTAGAGCGCCCACGACAGTTGTTCCGCGAAGCCTGTGACAAGCGACAACGGGCTCTGGGCAAGACGCTCGGTCAGTGCGGGTGCAAGCAGCTCGGCCTCAGGGTCAGCTTCAGTTGGCCTGCAGTCTTCGATGAGCTGCCAGAAGGCGTCTTCGTTCATACGGGCGAGCATGCCGCATGGGTCTGAGAGGGCGGTTCGTCAGTTGATGTCTGTTCTGGCTGACGTTGATGCCACCTGACATCAAGTTTGCCGTGCTTCGTTGTCGTACTGCAGGATCGGGCCATGTCCCGATCAGTAGGCCCGCACACTGCTGACCCGTGTCCTCGGTGCTTGGTCGAAGCGGTTCGTCCGGGCGTCCCGATGACTGCTGAGGGATGCGATGTGGTCGGCTACCTCTGCGAGCAGTGCGCGAATGTGTGGAGCCGGCCGGTCGAGGGCGATCTGGAGGTCTACGACATCGTCAGGGTGGATCTTCCCGGCGCCACGCTCTACGGCACCGTCTGGCAGGTGAAAGAAGACCGTGTCCAGGTACGCGTTTCGGGTGGTCAGCGGCTGCTTTGGGTCGAGCGTTGGCGACTCATCCTCTACTGACAGACAGGCGACGCCATGAGCCGGGTGTGCTGGGGCAGGGCTGCCGGTTGCAGGGTGACGACTGCTTCCTGGTGAAGCTGCCGGCGTCCGCTTCGGTGAGGATGTTGAGCTTGACGAGGCGCTTGAGTTTGGCGCGGGTGCCTTCGATGTTCCTCGGCAGTTGTTCGTGGCCGAGGGCTTTGCAGACTTCACGGGCCCGGAGAGGGCGGGTGGCCTCATGGAAGACAGCAAGGATACGGGGGCAGTCCGGGTGCTCGGGCCGGTCGGCCCTGGAAGTCTGGGCAGGGAGCCGGTCAGCGAGCGCGGTGACGGTCTTCCGGGTGATCGCGAGGTGTTCCAGGTGAGTCTCGGCCTCCCGCAGGCGGCTCTGTAGTTCCTCGATCTGTATGCGGAGGCCGTCGGCCAGGGCCCGGGCGGCGTCCGCCTGGATGTCGAGCGCTTCGAGCAGGGGCCGGATGTTCACACGCTCACCGCCTGCTGATCGCGCCAGGTGGGAGTGTTCGCGCCGGTGAGGCGTCGGGTCATGACGTGAGTCATCGCCCAGTAGACGCGGGAGGCGGAGGAGGAGGGGTGGTGCTCGTAGTCACGGACCAGGCGCCGGTGCAGTATCAGGATTCCGTAGGTCTGCTCGACCCTCCACCGCTTCGGCTGCGGCACGAACCCCTTGACCTGCGAGTCGCGTTGCACAATCTCAACGTCGATGCCCAGGCCGGCGCCGTGCAGGACGACCTGGTTCTTGAAGCCCTGGTCGACCAGGGCTCTGCGGACACTCCCGCCGGCTTGCTCGGCGACCTGGTCCAGCAGGACGATGCCCGCGGCGTTGTCGTGGGTGTTCGCGGCGAGGACGACGGCTGCGATGACCAAACCGAGCACGTCCACGGCCAGGCCGCGTTTGCGTCCGGGTACCCGCTTGGCGGGATCGTGGCCGGTCGTGGTGGCGGGGACCCCAGCGGCCGCATGAACACTCTGGGTGTCCAGCACCACCAGGC
The DNA here is from genome assembly GCF_040605575.1 of Streptomyces sp. NPDC005566. NCBI lineage: Bacteria > Bacillati > Actinomycetota > Actinomycetes > Kitasatosporales > Streptomycetaceae > Streptomyces > Streptomyces sp. NPDC005566. The sequence continues at coordinate 41,588 of NZ_JBEXDB010000026.1, forward strand.
TCGGGTCCTCCAATCGGCGGGCCCGCTCCCTCACCTGCCAGCACAACAGTTCGTGAATGACCTGGTCGGTTCCGTCGTCACGCCAGGCCGCGAAGTAGTAGTATGTCGCGCTCTTCTGCGGAAGGTCGTGCGGGAGATAGGCCCATTGGCAGCCGGTCCGCCCCTGGTAGAGGATCGCGTTCACGATCTCCCGCACCGTATAGGCGCCCTGATGGCCGCTGACCGAGCGGTGCCGGACCTTCCACGCGATGATCACTGGCTCGATCAGCGACCACTGCTCGTCCGACAAGTCACTCGGATACGGCTTGCGTTCACTCACCCGATCACATCACCAGATCAGTACCCGCGGACCGGCCCATTCCGGCCCGCCACCACACCATCAGGCGACAGCAGAACCACTCAAAGTCTCACGAACCGCCCACTAGACCCGGACCGCCATATCTGAGAGCTACCACTACGGGTTGCGCCACGTCCAGGACCAGCTCACCACCTAGCCCCACCGCCCGGTGTGCCAGCGCCTCCACCTGGACAGTTGTCGTAACCGGCCCGGCTCCCGCCTCGGATACCGTGTTCCTCTATGGGGTGCCATAGCGGATGTGACGCCCCCCACCGGAGGTAGTCAGCGTATGAGTTCAAAGCGCAGCAAGAATCCAGCCCTGCCCGTAATTGACGACGCTTACCGACTCGCGTCGGTCAAGGACGCCGAAGAGTCCACCCGTGACTTGGCCGCGCGGCTGGCCACCACCGAGCTGCGCCGCGTTTCCCACCCGGGCCGGATCACCTGGGAGCCCACCGATCAGGCCGAGCCCGTACCGGTCCCGCCGACTGTGGTCGACGGTGACGGGGACCTGTGGCTGCGGGACCGGGGCACTGGCACCTGGACCATGCCCGAGTTCAATCCGAAGGAGTTCCCGGCCCGCTGTGGCGAGGTTCTGACGTGGAACGAGCTTGCCCGCGAGTTCGGCCCGCTGACCGCACTGGCCGACGACCGCCGCATCGGCGGCGGCCGGCGCTGACCGCGCAGCCTTCTGGGATGACCGCGCCCCTGAAGCGCCCGTTACGGGTAGCTGGAGCTCCAGCTCACCGCCGAGCTCGACGATGGCGGCGAGCAGGTGAGCGTGGTGGTGGCGTGCGACGGCCTCGAGCAGCGTGGTGCGGGCCTGACGCCACCCGATGTCCTCGGTGCGACTGGCGTCGGTGGACCAGCCGGGCAGCGGTCGGCTTTCAGTTGCCGTGGTGAGCGCGCGGCCCAGCTCGCCGATCGACTGCTGCCAGTCGGCCAACTGCCCGAGCAGGTCGCGCACCGCCTCGTCGACGCGGCCGCCGGGCCGGCGCCGAAGGCCCGCGCTTCGGCGCCGGCCTCGGCGCCGGCCTCGGCGAGGACGTCTTCGTCCAGGTCCTCGAGGGCCTCATGCCACGGAGCGGCCGCAGCGTCGAAAGCGGCCAGGGCGGCGTGGAGCTCGACGTCGAGAGCGGCGGGCGAACACGGCAACGGGGTGCTGATGAGGATTCGTGAAAATTTTCCCCCAGGGCTGCTCTTCGTTCCCCAGTCGGTTGCTGTCGGCAACGGGGGCGGGGCCGCCCGCTCATGGATTGTGAGGGCCGCAGGGCATGGATGGTCGCGTGCCGCTCTCGGGTACGAGCTTCGATCGGCGACATCGCCTTCGTCGCAACCGTGCTGTAAGTCAAGAGGTCGACGGGTCTCGCAGTCGATGAGGACAGTGCCGTGGTGCTGCCCGCGGCGGGTGGCGACGTCATCGACGCCCAGCACCCTTGGGACGGCCCACGGCGGATCAGGCACGGCCATGATCACCCGCAGGAGGGTCATCCGGCTCACCCTCGTCTGCAGGGCAACAGCAAGGCGGGACCCGGCCCGGCCTGCGAGGGCAACCGCAATGGCTGCCAGGACAAGGCGTGAAGCAGGAGTGCGTCTCCCGTACCTGAACGTCAGCCCCACGACCTGCTCGACGAACGTACGGCGCCCGCGCAGGTTGTTCTCGCAGTACAGCCGCCGCACGGTCAGTTCGATCAGCACCGGCTGGCCACCGACCCGACTATCGGCCAGCCGACGCTGGTAACAGCTGTGCACGTGCCTCGACGGAAGCTCACAGTCCGGGCACGAAGCAGGGCCATCGAGGGTTCTCGCCACGATGTGCACCACACCGCACTCCGTGAACACCCGCTCCATTAGAACCGCCCTGAAGTGCGGAAAGAGCACCGCTATGAGGTCATCACACCGCACCACGGTCCAGGTGACGAGACGTCGCCGTGGCAGAACGCGTTGATCATCCTCACGGAATGTGTGCCAGAACCCGGTAATGACGTCACTTGTCGATGGGTTTGGGAAGCGGCCTGAACCGCAGGTGGGTGATGTTGGCGAGTTCGGGGAGTGCTTGGGTTCTTGCCAGGGCAGCATCGGGGTGTTCCTGGTGAAAGGTCCTGGTCATGCCGGCGGCATGGATTTCAGGCCGTCACCCCCGCCGACGTTCTCAGTCGAAGGGGTGAGGTCCGGTATCCGGCCCTCACCGCTATGGCCGGTAGTAGTCGCTGATGGGGACGCGTGCATCATCGAACAGGGCCGGGCCGTCCTGAGCTGTCATCGGCCAGGCACCTGATTCCGGGTTGAGTTCGATGAGTTGCTCGGTGGAGAGTGCATAGACGACACGACCGAGTCCGGAGCGGATGATGCCGCCGGCGCACATGCTGCAGGGCTGGCAGCTGGTGTACATGGTGGTGCGGGCGGCCGTGTCGGGGGCGAGTTCGCGGGCCGCCCAGCGTGCGAGTTTCAGTTCCGGGTGGGCGCTGATGTCGTTGTCGCGGCGTACCGTGTTGTGGGCTTCGACGAAGATCGCGCCGTCCGGGCCGACCAGCAGGGAGCCGTACGGCGCGTCGCCCAGGGTGGTGGCATGGGCTGCGATGGCGATCGCCCGCCGCAGGAAGTTCTCGTCGGCAGTGGTGATCATGATGGTGTCCTCCAGTTTCTGGCGACAGCGTTGAGCGCCTGCCAGGCCGCGTGGGGCGGGCGGGTGTCATGCGGGTCTCCGCGGTAGGGGTCGAGCACGACGGTGTCGGCCCCGAGGCGGTGCGGCTGGTCGAGATCGTCGAGGATCTGTTCAAGGGTGCTGATGCCCGCGGGTCGCTCGGGATCGTTGACCGGTGTGGTGGTCAGCCGCAGAGCGATGCGGGGCGCGAATGCCAGCAGCGAGTGGTTCGTGAGGACCGTGCGCATCCAGGAAAGGGTGCCCCGCAGAGGATGCCAGGCATCGCCGAATGATCGCACGCCGGATCCCCGCTTCGCTGTTGCCGCCGACCCAGACGGGAATTGGGGCCGTGTGTTCGCCGGCCTCCTCGCGCAAAGCCTTCCGCAGGGTAACGAGGTGCTCGTCGGTCATCCTGCCGCGCGCGGTGAACGCCACGCCCAGAGCGTCGAACTCCCGGCGTGCCCAGCCGACACCGACCCCGAGCCGACCGCCGCTGAGCTGGTGGAGGTTGGTGGCCATGCGTGCCACCAGCAGCGGATGCCGGTAGGGCAGTACGAGCACGGTCGTGCCCAGCCGCACCCTGGTGGTCATGCCGGCCAACCGGGACAGCGTGGTGAACGGCTCGTAGAACGGGGCCGGATCCGGATAGCGCTCGGCCACGTCCGGAGTGACGGCCACGTGATCGGACACCATGAGAAGGTCGAAGCCGAGCCCCTCCACGATCCGCGCCCATTCGCGGAGCACGCCCGGATCCGTGCCGGGTCCGAAGTCCGGTACGTTGACGCCAAGTTGCATGAGCGAAGCTATCTCGGTGATCAAGAAGTCCGGATGGTGCTTTTCCTGGTTGACATCGAATTCTCCCACCGGTTTCCCGGTAGAATCTCGATATGGCCGGGAATCTCGATGACATCGACTGGGCGATCATCGACGAGCCGCAACGGGACGCTCGTCTCTCCCTCAGCGAGTTGGGGCGGCGCGTGAGTCTCGGTCGTCAGCCACAACGGAACGGGTGCGGCATCTGGAGGAGATGGGCGTCATCACCGGCTACCGCGCCATGGTCGACCTGGCCAAGGTCGGCTACTCCGTGCTCGCCGTCGTCCGGTTGAAGTACCCGGGCAACCGCCACCAACCTTTGCGTAGGCTGCTCGCCGACAGGCGGGAGATCCTGGAGTGCCTGCGTACCACCGGCGATGACTGTTACACCCTGAAGGTGGCCGCGACCTCCATGGAACATCTGGAGACGCTCATGGACGAGTTGGCCGGCTTCGGCAGCACGACCACCAGCGTCGTCTGCAGCCAGACGCTGCCCTGTCGTGGACCCAACCGGCCCTGACGGACAGCAGGTCGGCCGCCGGCGGCCGACCTGCTCAGGCTGGGGACGTGCTGCTCGCGACGATCCGCGACGGCACCTTCTACGAACTCACAGCCGTCGACCGCAGCCAGGGGCGCAGGGCGCACCTGGCTGCGGTCAGGGCGGCAGACGGGTCTGGGACTGATGATCGACGCACGCACGTAGGCTCACGGTGCCGACCGGCACCACCGGTCCACTGCTGTTTCTGCTGAAAAAATGCAGCTTGGATGCGTCGACCCGGTCTTGGTCGCTGTCAATGACTGTCGGTCGAAGACGGCGGGCGGCAGATCGGCAGGCTCTCCGCCGTACACCGGGAGCCGGACTCCGGTGAGGCTGACAGCAAAGGAGGTCGTCCAATCGCGGTGCTTCGCACCGGCGCCCACCGCACGCTTCCGCGGCCGGGATGCAAGCCTGGCCTGGTGTCGTTCATGCCACAACGGGCCGACTTCGGCCACGAGTTCCGAAATCACATGGGCCGACAGCCCTGTGATCCTCCGGTCGCCGAAGATCGCTCTGCGAGTCGCGTTCCCCACCACGCAGCCATGATCGCCGATCCAATGCTCGACGTTCCACCGCTGACCGTGCACGAGCTCGTAAGGGGAGGCGCCGGGGGAGTGCCGCGGTGATTCCGGGGCCGTGGTCCCTGTTGACAGTAGCCGGTCCGCTCCCTAGCGTTCGGTCCACTACCTGATTAAGATTCATATACACGGACGACATCAAAGGTGGACATCGTGGCAGAGCAGCAGCGTCGCGTCGTGGTCTCCGGCGGCGGCACGGGCATCGGCAAAGCGACCGCGGCCGCCTTCGCCGCCGGCGGGGACCGGGTCATCCTCCTCGGCCGGCGCGAGGACTTCCTGCGCGCCGCTGCCGACGAGATCGCCGGTGACCACGGCAAGGGCATGGCCGACTTCCACGCCGCGGACCTTACGCAGCCCGAAGAGGTCCGCCGAGCCGCCGCGTTCATCACCGCGGACGGCCCGGTGGACGTCGTCGTCACCAACGCCGGGGGCAACGTCGTCTCAGGCGGTGACGGCACCCTGGAGGGCGTCGCCGACGGCTATCTGCGCAACTTCGCCGCCAACGTACTGACCGCGGTGCTGCTCACCGAAGCGTTGCTGCCGCACGTGGTACGCCCCGGCGGCCGGATCGTCCACTTGTCGTCGATCGCAGCCCTGCGCGGCCCCGGCTCGTACGGCGGCTCCAAAGCGGCCCTGCACGCGTACACCTTCGAACTCGCCCAGCGGCTCGGCGCCGAGGGCATCACCGTGAACGCGGTGGCCCCGGGCTTCGTCGGCGACACCGAGTTCTTCGGGGACCGCGCCACACCGGACTTCGTCGCGGCCCGGGTCGCGCAGTCCCTCACCGGCAAGCCGGGGCAGCCCAGCGAGATCGCGGCCGCGATCCAGTACCTGGCGTCACCCGCCGCCGGGTACACCACCGGTCAGATCCTGCACGTCAACGGTGGGGCGATGCTGGGCCGTTAGTGCTCGTAGGCTGGGCCGCAGACCGGCCGGACCACTGGACTCCCATGGCGGGGCGGACAACTACCGGCACCGGCCGGGCCCGGTTCCCGCTCGTACGGTGGATACTCGCCCGCGGACGACGTGGCGGGCGCGATGCCTGGCCGCCGACTCCGGCGAGGGCATGGACGCTCGGTCCGCATGGTGATGGCGCCCGGGAACTCACGTGGGGCATCGGTATCTTGCAAAGTGCATCCCAGGTTGTGGCACAGGCCCGCGGCCGCGCGGTCCCCTCACCGACCGGCTCCACACCGCCTACTTCGAGCTGAGCGACCAGGTCGGCTGGATGTGTTTCGATGCCCGCCAGCACCCGCAGGCACAGCGTTTACCACACCGGCATGCGCCTGGCCCGCGAGACCAGCACCTCACTGACCACCTGTCATCCGACGGCCAACCTCCCGACAGCACCCTGCGCCGCCCCAGCCCGGCAGGCCGCTGCTGCCACTGGTGCCTCGACCAGCACGTGCTCAAGCAGTGCGCCCGCTGCAAGCAGGACGGCCACATCGCCGCCCACCGAGAAGAAGGCCCGATCAGCCGCGTGGTTCGTTCACTTCAAGCGGTTCTGGCTCAGGTTCCGTGCAGTCGCCACGGTGAGTGACGGCTGGGCGCTCCCGAGCGGCTTGCGAAGTCGCCCGAAAATGGATGGTGGTCAGTGCCGCTGGGCTGACAGTCCGGGCCGTGGAAGAGGTCGTGCTCCGGCTGAAAGAGCTGCTGTTCCCGGCGGTCGCGGACATCGCGGTGCTGTCGGTGGACGTAGAGATGAAGAGAGTGCGTTTCGATGCGCAATGCACCACGGCCAGCGCCACTGCTCGAACCGCGTTCACAGCTCCTCCCCTCGGCTTCTCGCTGATGCCCCGAGCGCCGGACGAAGCGTCGTACTCCAGCTGCGGGTCCGGCGGTTCCGGTGCCGGAACACCGAGTGCCCGCGCCTCCGAGCCCTCGTTCCTACGACCCCCGAACCCCCGCCGGAGCACGTCTCCGAGAGGAAACCGTCCAGTTCACCCTGGCCGATGGGCCACCGGTTCGCCGAGCGCACCCGCGCCAAGCACGCCACCATTCACGCACTGCTGGCCGCCGGGCCAAGAGGTCCGTGGCCCGGCAACTCGGCATGAGTCAGCACACGGTCCTTTGGGTTCTCCCGTGCTGACAGGCCCGAAGACCTTTTCGACGGACAGTGGCAGAACCGGACTTCCGTACTCGACGAGTACAAGACCTACCTCGACGACCGTGGGACCGAAGGGTGCACCAACGCCTGGAAACTCTGGGAGGAGATCGTGCCCCTCGGCTACAAAGGCAGCTACCAGCGCGTGCGCGCCTACCTGCACCAGAAGCGCACCTCGCCGCAGCCGGTGACCGCACGTCCTCCCTCACCACGGACGGTCGCCGGATGGGTCCTCAGACGCCCGGAAACCCTCACCGAGCTCGAACAGCTCCAGCTCAAGACCGTCCGCACCCACTGCCCCGAACTCGACGCCCTGACCCGGCACGTCCGCTCCTTTGCGGTCATGCTCACCGACCGCCAGGGCGAGCGCCTGCCCGATTGCCTCGACGCCGTCCGGCAGGAGACCTGCCCAGCCTCCATACCCTGGCTGCCGGCATCGACCGCGACCGTGACGCCGTCATCGCCGGCCTCACTCTGCCCTGGAACTCCGGAGTCGTCGAAGGCCACGTCAACCGGATCAAGATGCTCGAACGCCAGACGTTCGGCCGCGCCGGCTTCGATCTCCTCCGTAAGCGAGTCCTGCTGGCGTGACGACCTATACCGGCTCTTCGTACACTTCAGCCTCGGCGGGCACACGAGCAAGCACCAGTTCGAGGTGCCTCTCCATGGCGGCGAACCACTCGTCGAGGTCCGCATCGGCGTCGTGGAAGAACCAGGAATCGAAGCTCCCTTGGGCATCCAGGAGGGGTTCGCACTCGTAGCGAAGTTCGCAATGAACCTGTACGTAGTGCTCGTGCTCACCCTCGTCGTCACCGATGTCGAACTGTCGCGTGAGGTCCACAGTGAACATCGGTCGCCCGCTGAAGGAGTACGTGCCGTACTGGAAGAGCAAGCCGTCTGAGTCGGGTGTGGGCGCTGTGGCAAAGCGCTGCCGCGCAAAACGCATGAAGGCCAGTCATGCAGCCCGAGTGGTCAACTCGGCCTTCGTCGATCGCCCGACCTCCAGCTCGGCACGCAGAACATCAAGGGCTTCCTCCATCCGCGGTCGGTCGTGCACGCCAGCTCCTCGGTTCGTGAACTAGGCCGTTTCCTTCGGATCATCTGTCCGACCAGATGAAGATGGCGGCGATGTGGAGTCCGGCGAGGTAGATGGTGGCAGTCTTGTCGTAGCGAGTGGCCAGGCCGCGCCACTGCTTCAGCTTGTTGATGCAGCGCTCGACCGTGTTCCGCTGCTTGTAGGCGTCGCGGTCGAATGCCGGTGGTCGGCCTCCCAGCTTGCCGAGCCGTTTGCGGTTGGCGGCCTGGTCGGCGGGTTGCGAGATCACCGCGCGGATCCCTCGTCGACGGAGATGAGTGCGGATCGCGCGGGACGAATACGCCTTGTCCGCCAAGACCATCGCCGGTGTGGTTCTGGGCCGGCCGACCGGCCGGGGCACCCGTAAGCGGGCCATGACCTGGGGGAATGCGGGCGCGTCACCGGCCTGGCCGGGCGTGAGGATGAAGGCGAGCGGGCGGCAGCGGCTGTCCGAGGCAAGATGGATCTTGGTACTCAGCCCGCCGCGGGACCGTCCGAGGGAATGGTCGTCCGGCTCGCCAGCCGGGGCCCTTCTTGCCCCGGCGGCGTGCTGGTGGGCGCGGACGATGGTGGAGTCGACCGCGACGACCCAGTCAAGGTCGCCTTCGGCGTCGGCCCGGGCGAGCAGGCCGGTGAAGACCTTCTCCCAGGTGCCGTCGGCTGCCCACTTCCGCAGCCGGTTGTGAGCACCCTTCCAGGAACCGAAGTGGTCGGGAAGCTCCGTCCACGGCGTGCCGGTGCGGTACTTGAACGCAATCGCGTCGATCACCTGCCGGTGATCACGCCACCGTCCGCCCCGCTTCGGAGTCCGGTCCGGCAGCAACGGCTCAATTCTCGCCCACTGGGCGTCAGTCAACGACACACCCGATCAACGATCAGATGATCTGAAGACTACTGCTCAACTTCCTTGGTGCTGCTGACGCTTTCGAAGTCGCCGCACATGCCTGGCGTACTGCCCAGCCTGCGACCTTTGGGCGCGATCGATTGAAAGCACCTGGGGATCTGCCGCGCGCTCGTACAGCTCAACCTCGAAGGAGTCTGCGTCGACCTCGACAAGCCGGGCCAGGGCATCCCGGTCCTGCTCAGCTGTCGGACGCGCTCGAACCTCGTCCCTCCACACCTGTCCGCTCGCCTCAGCTTCGTCCATCTCGCCAATATATGTGCGGGCAGCAGCGTCGGAGTCCGCCCGAAGCAAGATCCGGAAGAAGCGCCCTAGCACCCTAGCCTTGCAGTACTGGATCAAATCCAGCCGTGACCAGCGAGGCTGGTACCTCCCGACGCGCAACGCTCAGTCACTGCTGCACGAAACTTGTGCCAGAACCCGAGAACGGACAGGAGATGTTCACGGGAACGGGAGGTAGTGGGTGGCGTTGCTGTTCGAACCCCGGCTAGTCGATCACAACCCGGCGGAGACGACCGTCCCAGCCACCCGGAGTCGCAAGGGTCGGTGACACTTGCTTCACTTCGATCCTCATCTCCATCATCGACTCGTCAGCTTCCACGAGCCGGACAGAGAAGTTCCGCTCCGGGTATGTGCAGACGAGTCGCGCATGCCAGGACTTGACGAGAATTGACCCGAGTTCGCGGTGCAGTGAGTCGAAATCTTCACTGTGCACGGGCACCGCGCTGAACAGGTGGCCCAGCTCGAACAGGTTGAAACTGTCGACCACCTCCGCCCAGGAGAGCTCCTCCCTGTCGGGGATCGCACGGCCGGTAGTGGCGGACAGCCTCTCCCGGATCTCCTCCTCGTCATTCCCGCTCAGACCGAGGAAAACCGCGCCATGAAGCTCGACGAGGCGAGGCCAGTACAGGAACGAGTACATGAGTGCGTTGACCGTGTCGCCCGCCTCGCTCAGATACGAGACGGTGTCATCTGTCTCGACATCCGGAAAGAACTGACGAAGGTAATTGATCAGCATGTGACTACAGTCCTGCCTGTTTGGCCATTTCGAGATCGTAGCCCGGCGTCGGCCATTTGCTGAACCGCCTGAGGACTGCCGATGTCCGGCGGATATTCTTCGATTCCTCGTCACCCATCCTGCCGCCCTTATTCATCCGCGGAATACCTAGTAAGCAGTTCCGAGTGAGCCGTCGGCGAGGGCGACAGCCGGGCCCCCACCGCACCCGCAGCATCCACGACACCGGAACGGCCCGCCGGATAACCCGACGGACCGTCATGCAAGATCGAGGTTAGGCTGGCTGCTTCCGCTTGTTCGTGAGGGACCCCCGGTCTACCGAGAGTCCCTGCCCTGATGCACCTACAGCCGCAGGAACCCTGTTCGACCTCCACGTTCCATGATCGGTTGAGATACAGCTACTCACCCAAGTCGGAGCACGGAGGGCAGCGTACGGACGGGATCCAAGTGGCGCTCAAGGTCCTGAAGCGGCCGACCGCGGCCGCCGCGGAGGCGAGCATCCCCGCCCCGCACGCGCTGAACGCACCGCTGCCCACTCCGCGGAACATGACACCGCCCCCCGCCGGTTGTCCGGCAGGGGGCGGGTCGCACGAGATCCCGGGCCCGGGACCCGTCACCGCGTCAGTGCGGCGGCGGGGGAGTGGGCGGCAGGATCAGGGGGCGGTTCCCCAGGAGAGCGCGCCGGTCACGTACACGCCGATCTTCGCCGCATCGGCGAAGGACGTGCTGGTCGAACGGCTGTAGTCGTCCGCCTCGTTGAAGTTGGACCAGTCGCTCTTGTTCAGCCGGAGCTGCATCTCACCGGTGGAGGCGCCGGCGGCCAGGGTGCCGCTGCCGAAGCCGACCTCCAGGTAGTGGCTGGCACCGGCCGCCGAACCGGCGGTCTTCACACTGCGGGTCAGGGTCCCGCAGCCGACGACCGCGTAGTCGCACGAGGTACCGAAGGTGGAGGCCCCGGCCTCAGGGGTGAACCAGTAGCGCACCTTCACCGTGGACAGGTCCACCGCGGCGCTGCCGGTGTTGACCAGCTGGAGGGCCATCCGGACCTGGTTGTCGGTGGCGGAGGCATCGGTGTTCTTGTACTGGACCTTGAGCGTGCCCGTTCCGGTGCCGCCGCCCGCGGACGTGGTGGCCGAGAGGGTGCTGGAGGCCGCCGAGACGTTACCGGCAGCGTCCTTGGCCTTGACCGTGTAGCTGTAGGCGGTCGAGGCCGACAGGCCCGAGTCGGTGTACGAGGTCGTGGTGGAGGAGCCCACCTTCACCCCGTTGCGGAACACGTCGTAGCCGCTCACACCGGTGTTGTCCGTCGACGCGGTCCAGGACAGCGAGACGCTGCTGCTGGTCTTCGCCGTCGCTGTCACGCCGGTCGGGGCGGTCGGCGCCTGGGTGTCGCCACCGGTGCCGCCGCCGTCGATCGGCGGGTAGGCGTTGCGCACGAGCTCCTGGAACTGCGCGGAGAACCAGTGGCCCGCGAGCGGGGAGTTCGGCAGGGCGCCCGACAAGCTGTTGCCGTTGCGGCCGTTACCCTCGTACGTCGGGTCGCACATCCGGTCGAAGCCCTTGCCCTCATCGTTGTCGATGGGGGCGCTGTTGCCGTCCGACTCGCCCGGGGGCTTGGCCCACACGTACGCGTCGATGCCGGCCTCCGGGGCCGCGGTGGGACGCTCGCCGATTCCGGCACCGGTCTGGTTGCACCAGTTGCCTGCGTGGATGCGCCGGTCGATCCGGCCTCCGTTCACGTAGGTGTCCACGCTGGTCAGCGGACCGGCGGCGGTGGGCCGTGCGGAGCCGCCCCAGCCGTTGCGGGCCGTGTCGATCAGCATGCCGATGTTGGAGTTGAAGCCCTCGCTCACCAGCATGGTGCGCAGCGCCTGGGCGAACGACAGCTCATCGACGTAGTAGTTCCAGTCGACCCACTTGGACTGGCGCACCGTGGTGCCGTTCACCGAGTCGGTGACCTTGAAGTTCGGCTCTTTGAGAGCCGAGTAGTTGGCCGTGTTCACGATGAAGCCCGAGACGTCGGCGACCGTGGCGCCCTCGGACGTGGCGGCCTTCTTGAACAGCTTGGCGGCCGGGGCCATGTTGGTGTCCCAGCCGAGCCAGCCGTGATGGGCGGCGTCGATGTAGTTGTAGACGTTCGGAATGGCCCCGAGGGTGTGCAGGGCGTAGCCCACACCCTTCTCGTAGTTGCCGTTCGCCTTCATCGTCGCGCAGGCGTCGGTCGAACCGGCCGTTCCGCCCGCGTTGGTGACCAGGTTGGGCAGCGAGTCGGGCTCGATGATCGTGACGATGCGCAGGTTCGCGTACGCAGGGTCGGCGAGGATGTCGGAGATCGGGTCGATGTACTCGTTCTTGTAGCGGTCGATCTCGGTCGGGCCGAGTTCACCGTTGGACGCCAGCGCGGCGCAGTCGCGTCCCGGAAGGTCGTAGATGACGACCTGGAACAGGTTCGCGCCCTGGTCCAGTGCCGTGTCGAGGTGCTCGCGCAGGCTCATCGCCGTGGCCGAGCCCTCGATGGCCGCGATGCGGTCCATCCAGACGAAGGCCGGCGTGTCGGCGATGGCGGCGCCGCCCGGTTCGGCCGCCGCCTTGGCGGACCAGTCGGGGTTCACGTAGGCCGTGGCGCCCACGTAGGGGTTGTCGACCCGTGCCGCCGCCGAGGCGGGGGTGGGGATGGCGACGGCCAGCGCCGCGCCCATGGCCAGGGCGGAGACTGCGGCCAGTCTCCGGCGCAGCCCTTGCATGATGGTGCCTCTGGTACTCATTGCGGCTCCGTGCTCCTCTCGGACGCCTGCGGGTGCTCCCCGCAGGCGGGTTCGTGGGGGTGCTGACCGGGAGCGAGTGGCCCGGTGGGGGGCTCACTGCTCCCGTCAGGCCGCCGTCGATGGGACGGGAGCCTGCGGTGCGTCGGTGAGGACGGTGGTGTGAGCCCGATGACGGGTACCGCGGGGCGGATGGGTAACCCGCCATCGGGAGTGGGAGGCGTGGCAGGCGTGGTCAGCGCGGCGGTGAGCGGAAGGCGGTGCGGCCGTTGCGGCAGCCGGTCAGGGCTCGATGCCCCAGACCGGCTCGCCGCCGACGTATACGGTGATCTTCGAGGCGTCCGCGTACGAGGTGCCGGTGCCGTGGCTGTAGTCGTCCGACTCGTCGAAGTTCGACCAGTCCGACTTGTTCAGGCGCAGCTGGATCTCGCCGGTCGCGGCGCCCGGGGCCAGGCTGCCGCCGGTGAAGCCCACTTCGAGGTAGTGGTCGGCGCCGGCCTTCGGGGTGCCCAGGGCGGCCACCCTGTGGGTCACGCTGGAGCAGCCGATCGGCGACCAGTCACACCAAGTGCTATACCTGGACGCCCCGTTGTCGGCGGTGAACCAGTACCGGACCGTCACGTCCGAGAGGCTTACCGCTGTGCCGCCGGTGTTCACGAGTTGGAGGCCAGGCTTGATCTGGTTGTCGCCCGTCGAGGAGTCGCTGCTGCGGTACTGCGCCCTGAGTGCGCCCGGGCCGCCGCCCTCCCCGGGGCCGCCCTCGCCGCCCAGAGCGGTGCGCACGGCGTAGTAGGCGGGCTTCGGCAGCAGGTTCTCTTCGTACAGATTGGCCGCCCCCTGGCCGGGGAACGTGCTCGGAACCCAGGAGTACTTGTCGGTGTAATCCCAGACCGTGATACCGACGCAGCGCTCCACCGCCAGGCAGGCTTCGACCACCTGCCGGTAGTACGTGGACTGCGTGGCGATCTTGGCGGCGTCGGCAGGCAGCTGCATACGCACGTCGAGTTCCGTGACGGCGACGTCGAGGCCGAGATCGGCGAACCGCTGCATGTTCGCCTGCATCTGGTACGGGAAGCCGTACTGGACGGCCAGATGTGCCTGCATCCCGACTCCGTCGAGCGGCACGCCCTCGTCGAGTAGCTCGCTCACCAGGGCGTACATGGCGTCGCTCTTCGCGCCGAGCCCCTCGATGTTGTAGTCGTTGAGGTACAGCTCGGCGTCCGGGTCCGCGGCATGGGCGGCGCGCAAAGCGGTGGCGATGTAGTCGGTGCCCATCGCCGTGTGGAAGGGACTCGTGCGGAAGGTCCCGTCCTCGTTGAACGGCTCGTTCACCACGTCCCACGCGGTGACTTTGCCGCGGTAGTGCGCGGCCTCCTCGGTGACGTGGTGGGTCATCGCGGCCTCGACCTCCGCCGGCGGCAGAGCGCCGACCCAGCTCGGCAGTTGGCTGTGCCAGACGAGGGTGTGGCCCCGTACGCTCTGGCCGTGCTGCGCCGCGAAGTCGGTGATCACGTCGCCCTTGGCAAAGTTGAACTGGCCCTGGACGGGCTCGGTGGTGTCCCACTTCATGGAGTTGCCGGGGGTGATCTGTCCGAACTCGGAGCCCAGGACGGCCGTGTAGGCGGCATCGGGCAGTTCGGAGTTGTCGGTGGCTGAGCCGAAGTACTTGCCCTGTGCGGCGGCGAGTTCATGCAGTGTGCCCTGCTGGGCCGCGGTCGCCGGTCCACCCGTCAGGGTGAGGGCAAGGGTGAGGGCTCCGGCCAGGAGGGTCGGGAGCCCTCTGGTGCGGCTGTGCCTGCAGCGCTTCACCGAATTCATCAAACGCCTTCCTCTGTCGGGCTGCGTGGGGCGTGACGGCGAGCGCATCTGCGCCCCCCGTCAGGCCCTTTTTCATCCGGTGCTGGGGGAGAAGGGGAGGGGAGTGGAGCGGGCTGTGCGTATCCGTGCTGTGGGAGCGCTCCCAAGGTCGCGTGGTGATGGGCACCTGTCAAGTCTTAATCACAACTGTCTTACGAGCGCGTTAACGCGGCCACACGTTGAACGAGCTTCCCGGCAGGCGCAGTTGCCGCCTGTTGAAAGGTTCGCCCCTCCGCCGGAGCGGCGGTTCCGGCCGGCGAGGAGATGCTTTCGTCGGGCATGGCGCAAACGCTCCTCGGGGAGCATGGCCATTCGGTCCGGACCGTTCGCTTTCGCGTGTCGCGTAGCGAGGGCGTGCCCTGCCGACGGCATCCAGGGCAGGCACCCTCGGTGACCTATGGCGTGCCCTGCGTGAGCTGGGGCACCGGTGCGGGCGACCTCCGGAGGAAGGCTCGCGTGGATCGTGGTCGGTGTTCGTCGCCGGGTGGTGCCGCGAGATGGGGAGGGTCTGAAGCGCCTGGCAGGAGACATGGACGGACGGAAGCAGGCATGGCTGAATGCAGGCGCGAGCGTGGAGCCGTCGGTGTGTGCGCGCCCGGATCCGGAACGCGCCATGCCTTGCCTGCACGCGTCCCGGTAATGACGGAGAGTCATGCACGAATGAGTTCGGCGCGGGGGCGGCGCTCCGGTCGAGAAGGGCCCGGACGCTCCGGTCGGCGTACGCGATGGTGTACGCGGGAGCTGTCGGCGCACCGGAGTCCGAGGGCGCGGGCAAGTGCTGAGTTCGATCTGTTCGGCTTGCTGCTCCACGAAGCAGCGCATCACCTCGGAGGGGAGCCACGGGGGCGCCGGTGCCGAGTGTGTGGCGCAGCTCGCTGATGGCGACGCCGGTCAGACGCTGCTGGAGGTCAGTTTCCGCGTCTCGCTCTCGGTCAGTCCGCGGTCGAGGACCATGACCCAGTCCTGACGGGGGTCGCCGAGCTCGGACTGCACGGACACCGTGACGGGCGCTTGGGGGTTCCTCGTCGCGCGGCGAGGCCTTGTTAGATCGCCATCCCTGTCCTCAGCGATCAGCGGGAGAGGCAGGGCCAGAGCCGCGTCCGGGAGCCGACCGCCAGCAGCTGCGCGCGCCAAGGGCTCGATCAAATCGCCGACCGTCCAGCAGCCACTTGCCGCACTGGCCTGCCGCTACGCCGTCGACGTGCTCAGACTCGATCTCCTCCGTGGCGAATTTCAGCAACTCGCCGAAGCGGGCACTGTCTTCAGGGCGGGCGAGTCGGATGCGTGTCCCGTCGGGCCCGGCTAAGCCGTCCGTCAAGCGCTGTCTTGTGAGCCGGACGCTGAGGGAGGGAGGGGGGCGCTTGCGTTGCTGCTTTACCTTCGCCATCCCAGGGGGCCACCCACGCCGCTCGGTCGACAGGCCAAAAGAAAAGGCTCTTTCTCGGCGAGGGCGACGGGCCTCTGCTAGTGATCGTCAAAGAGGGCAAGCTCCTCGTCCGTGAGCTGTCCGAAGCAGGCTTCTTCTGTGACCATGACCGTGGACAGATTCAAGAACGTCGAGCTGGACCGATCCCCACGACGCCACCACTGGCGCGCCAAAGCGGGATTGTCTCCCAGTCAGATCAGCTGAGGGCCCGGTGCCGGGCACGTGCGTCTGTGCCCGCCTGGGTCACGGCTCTGACCGGAATTCCGTGAGGTCCCGGTTGGCCCGGCCCGGCCACAGCGATGCCCGGCTTAGATCACCCACGCGCCCATCCGAGTCACTTCCGGACATTCCGCGAGAGGTAAACGCCCGGTAGGGGTACGTCGATTCGCACATGATGACCAAGGAATCCAAGGGGAGATTAGCTATGTACGCAGTCGTTCGGCGCTACGAAGGGGTGACTGATCCTGCCGAGGCGGGGCGCCAAGTGGACGAGGGATTCGTGTCTCTCCTCCGCCAGGTCCCCGGGTTCGTGGCCTACTACTGGGTTGACGCCGGGGATGGAACGATGGTCTCTACCAGCGTCTTCGACGACCAAGCTGGCGCCGAAGAGTCGGTCAAGAAGGCGGCGGACTTCGTAGCAGACAACCTTGCGTCACTGCTTCCCAACCCTCCTCAGACCACGGCCGGCCAGGTTGTGGCTGCTGGGTAGTGGCCTGCGGCGCGCCCCCGCAATGGTCAAACGGATCGGCCTGAACGCCGTGCAGCTCTCGCGCCTGACCGAAGCCGGGCTGCTCGAGAACGTCGGCAGGGGCGGCAGGTCTCCCACCCCACCTCGAGCTCAGGGTGGCCCGGCTGCGCCTGCAGCCAGGCGTCTTTGCTGCGGAGCGATCGCTGGGAGACAAGGTTTCCGGCGTTGTCTCCCATGCCTCCGCATGCCAGCTGCACAGCCTGGGAGACATCCTATCCCCACGGGCTGAGTGCTGCGTGCCCCGTCGCCGCACGACCACCGAGCCCTTCGTCCACCTGCGTATCGCGACGATGGAGCCGGCGGACATCACCCTCGCTCAAGGGCTGCCCGTCACCACAGTCCGCCGCACCATCCTCGACCTGCTCCGCAGCAAGGCCGATGGCGGCCATATCGGCGGAGTCATCGCCGATGCCGAACGCCTCGACCTCATGGCGATCGAAGACCTGCAGGAAGCCGTTCTGCCGTTCACCCGCAGCTACGGCCTGCCCGCCAAGGCCACCGGCAGCGACCTCATCGAGCACCTGGCCTGCCAGGCTGGGCAGCACCTGCGATCCCAGAAAGTCGCCAAAGCCAGCAAGGAAGGGTTCACCACAGCCATCGAGCTCATGGCCCAGAGCACTGCCACCTCGGACCTTGCTGCGCAGGAGGCGATCAGGCAAGCAGTGCGGCGGTTCATGAGGGGATGGCGGGGCCGAACGCGGCTGCTACGGGGCAGGCGCTGCTGCCTCTTGCGCAGGCAGTACAGCGGATGCGTGAGCAACTGACGGCACCAAGCACTGCTGCCGTGACACAAGCGCTGCGGCAACTCCTGGAACAGTCAGGAGCGGGACCGAACACTGATCTGGAGCAGGCGCTGCGAGGACGCACAACCAGGGGGCGGAGCCGAACGTTGCTGATCAGGCATCTCGGCGGTTCCCGGAGCTGCCTGCGCCCCCGCCGTCCGTAATCAGCCAGAAGCATCTGTCCGAGCCGGGCCTGGTTGTCGTGGAGGTGGTGGCCGACGACGAGCAGACGGCGGTGGCTGCGGTGAACGAGCTGGGTGCGCATTGGGCGACATCAGGCCCTTCTCTTCCGTGGCGGGTACCGGATGAGCCGGGGGTTCGGGTGCGAACGTACGCGGACACCCGTGACACCCGTGCCTCTGCGCTCGTCGAGAAGTCGTAGGCTGATGCGGCGAAGTCCCGGCCACTGAACCTGGCCGGGACAAGGGGCTACGCGGTTCGCTTTTCACCGTTCCCGACATTCGGGGTTCGGGTAGTCGCCCGTGCTGAAGTGGATCGGGTCCCCTTCCGGCCATCCGTAACGACTGCACCTATCCGCCTCGGGGCGGCCCTGGAAGAAATGAATGCCTGTAGCTTCGCGCTCCGTGGCGCTGCTCATCAGGCCTCGTTCTGCGGTTCCTTCCGCCTCTTCCCGGTGCACTTCTTGGACGCGCCGCACCCTCTGGACGAGTTCGGACTCCCTCCTACCCTCCATGGTTGCGGTCCTCACTGTTCGACGCCGGTCGTGGGCGGGTCGGGGCGAAAGGCCTGCGCGATGGTCGCGAACTGCGTGGCTCGCACCAGTGCGTCCTCCGCGTGCCTACCACTGATGTTGGTCGTCAGCTGGGCCTTTACCTGCTCCAGGCAGTACTCCCGGATCTCGGCGTCGGTCTTCTCGGGGGCGTAGAACGGTCCGTTGAGCCAACCCATGGTCGTGGCCCTCACTGCTCGGTGGTGTCGTAAATGGCGCGGGTGGGAGAGGTTCGTGTCAGCTGTCCTGTGGCGGCGATCCTGCGCATCACGGATCGGGCCCGCTTGTCGTCCACCGCGTGTCCCGCGTTGCTCAGCGCTGCCACTGCTCGGGCTGCGTCCCACGTGCCGCCCTCCTCCTGGATGGCGGTGACGAGTACCTGCTGGTGCGTCATGCGCACGCGGATTTCTCGAATCGTCTCAGCGATGCCGTGCACAGCCTTCTGCAGCCGTTGCTGCTGCTCACCGGAGAGGGCACCTTCGCTGAGCTGCTTCTCGATGTTGGCGCTCACGTCCTGGAGACGGGCCAGGTCGGGAAGGACTTCGGGTTCGCCCGGTTCGATCATGTGCGGGTGGGCGGCGTTCAGGGCTGCGATGACGCGGCGTCGGGCCTCTCCCATCGTGATGCCTTCAGGGAGGCCTGGCCAGGCGGCGTCGACTGCTGCTTCCACGGCGGCGTCGGGGAGGCCTGTGGCCTTCATGCCGGCGGGGACGATGGAAGCGACGTGTCGGCCGCGGCGTGTGATGCGGGTGATGTGGCCTTCGTAGTGGGCGTCGTCGACCAAGTCTCCGAGTTGGGCGCGGACTTCTTCGATGCCGAGTTCGTTCTCTGGCATAACTGAACCTTAAGGTTCGCAAGGTTAGGGGCGCTACTGTTTCGCATCCGCTACGAACTACGCGCCGATCTCCACCAGGGTCTGCTCGAATTGGCCTGCAGCCTTATATGCCTGCGCCGCCTGCGAATCCCACCCTGAAGCGATCAGACGGCTACGCTGAACCATCCCGGCCGAACCTCGTTCAGAAGCGGTTGCAGCAACCGAACTGCGGCCTGCAGATCCTCATCCGTGACGTCCACAGGCTCCGGCAGGCTCAGCCCGTACCAGCGCAGCCGCCAGAAGTCGAAGACTTCACTCCCGTCGGCAGCGAAGTCCACATCGACCTCGGTGCCGTTGCCAATGGCGAAGCGACACCCTGCCCCATGAACCTGGTACGCGTAGGTGCCGATGTGATCACTGCGGCTGATCCGACGCGAACGGGCCAAGCCGACGATGTCCGCCAGTCGCTCAAGCGAGGGGAGCGCCACCCTCATGACCTCATCGATCGCGTTCAGAGCGCGGACGTAACCGAGCACGAGGTCTCGCGCAGCCGCAACCCGTTCCATACGGCGTCCCCCTGAACCCGTGAGTGAACGGATTGTTCCATGAGGCCGCCAGCGACTCCGCAGGAGAACATTCTGAAACGATCGGTTAGTGCCGAGGTCGTCGGCGGAGCAAGTATGTTGTTTCGAGCGGATGTTGGGAAGATCATCGATAGTTCCCACTCGCTCTGTGATCGACGTCAGCGCGTAAGGAAGCCTTTCCAGCGAGTCTCGCCGCGGCGCATCTTGTTGACCTGGGTGGTGAGGGAGATGGGCAGCTGCCTTCGAAGTGGACGACGAACCCGACGAAGAACAACTTCAGCTCGGTCCTCCTGGCTCGACCCGGCTACTACGACACACCCGCTGAAGCCGCTGCCAGACTCGGCGCAGCTGGACACCAGGCGTCGTGACCTGACGAGTTCGGCTACTGACGATCCACCGGTTACCGACGATCAGAGTGGAAGGGCCTCATCAACCATGGTCTTCAGGTCTGCCGGCAGATCAGGTGAGTCCCGCCAGTTCTGGGCGATCAGCATGAGCGCGACCCATGCGTCACGCGCCTCAGCGTTCGACTGTCCGGAAAAAACCGCGTCCAGCACCCGCCTGGCAAGACCGTCGACAACCTCATACAGGGCATTCGAGACCTTGCTCACGTCATTCAGAGGCGTGCCCGCAGCATGCGATGGTGCACCGTCGAGCCGGATGGTGACTGAGGCAGCTGAGTACGTCCTTCCATGGAGGAAGTCACGAAGACTGCCAACTTGATGACGAGTCGGCAGCAGCGGTTGATCAGGACTCTGAGACACCCCATCACCTTATTTGAAGCGGGACCGTCGCTAACGTCCCTCACACAGCAGCGAAGCCCTGAGCTGCAACGAGGCCACATAGACCCGAAATGTCCACGGTGGTCGTGGCCTACATCGAGGTCTGACCACTACGCGCTACCAACGTCCTTCCACGTCAGCGTTGTCGCGATGCGAATGCCTGGAGCATCGGCGAATAGACCGCTCGCCCGCCAGTCCGTCATCGACAATGAGTCATGGAAACTCGCATCTCCGGAACCGAGGAGCTGCCCGCCGCGCGGACACTCGAGCAGCAGCAACTGCTCCAAGCGGTGTGGGACGCCTTCACAGCAAGCTCTGAATGGCCGACATTCGGATGGGTGGACCGGAAGCTGGACAAGCAAGGGCTGGACGTCGTGGCAGCCATCAGCCAACTTCCAGAAGACATGCTGCGCGGGTTCCCCGATCCAAGCAGGCCCGTGCCTTCGGATGACTCCGTCATTCCGTCATCGCCCTGACCATTGCCGGCGCGGCACGATGCAGTGGTTCCGCAGATGTGGTCCTGCTATTTCTGGCATCGACACGTGTGCTCTCAGAGACGGAGAGGCACTGGTCCTCAGGTCCAGGTGGGAATCGAGCAGTACGAACCAGGCATTCAGGAAATCAACGGCGCGGAGACCGAGTTTGAGTGGACGCCCCGGATCGGCCGCTCCATCCGCTCGTTCCGGGCAGTGGAAGACACGGGGCGTACTGGCGGATACGGAGCGCCTTGAGGACCCCTTACCCCGCCCCTCCGGCACCTCAGGGCCTGCTGGCCGAGGAGACGCCCCCCGACACGGCGACGGGGCTGACGGCTGACGGCGGCGGCCCCGGTCCGCCGCCGGAGAGTCATGACATCCGGCAGGTAATTCCGTTGTACGGGCCGACGTTGTGGGAGATCATGCGCGCTTGTGACCTCGCGAGCAAATGAACCCATCCACGACGCGGCCCCGCCCGCCCCCGTCGTGGATGTCACCCCCTCCACCCCGGTGCACCGGGACGGCAACGTCCTTCGCTGGCTGATCGCCTACACCTTTTCCGTGGTCGGCGACGCCGCCTACTTCGTGGCGCTCGGCTGGGCCGCGCAGAAGGTGGCCGGACCGGCCCAGGTCGGCCTGGTGATGGCGGTCGGCGCGATACCCCGGGCGATCCTCATGCTCGGCGGCGGTGTGATCGCCGACCGGTTCGGCCCGCGCAGGGTGGTCATCTCCTCCGACGCGGTCCGCGCTGTGGTGATCCTCGCGGCCGCCGCAGCGCTCGCGTTCAGCACCCCCGGCCTTTGGTTGCTCGTCGCACTCGCCCTCGTCTTCGGTGTTGTGGACGCCCTGTTCATGCCGGCGGTCGGAGCCATGCCGCCCCGGCTCACCGGCCGCGACCAGCTGATGCGGCTGCAGAGCCTGCGCAATCTGGTGCAGCGGTCCGGCCACATCGCCGGTCCGCCGCTCGCCGGGTTCTCGATGGGGCTCGGCGGCCCCGCCGCCGCGTTCGCCGTGACCGGTGTCCTCTTCACCCTCTCGCTGTTCCTCCTGGTCGCGGTCCGGCTCGCCCCGTTGCCGCCCGAGGAACAGCCCGCCGCGGACTCCACCGCCCGCCGCGACCTGGTCGACGGCGTCGTCTACCTGCGCCACGAGCCCGTCGTCGGCCCGCTCGTCCTCTCCGGACTGCTCTCCATGATCGGCTGCATCCCGCCGATGGCGATCGGCGTCATCATGCTCGCCGAGGAACGCGGCTGGGGCCCCTCCGGCGGTGCCTGGGTGAACGCCGCCCTCAGCACCGGCGTCTGCACGACCTCGCTCCTGCTCGTCGTGCGCGGCCGCTTCCCCCGGGCCGGCCACTGGCACAACATCGCCCTGCTCGTCGCCTCCGCCGGCATCGGCCTGATCGGCGTCATGCCGAACCTCCCCCTCGCGGTCGCCGTGGCGTTCGTCTCCGGCCTGGTCTCCGGCCTCTGCGGCGGTCTTGCCCTGGCCCTGATGCAGGCCAACACCGCCCTCGCCTTCCAAGGCCGGGTCGCCGCCGTCCAGGCGCTCAGCGCGGTCGGCATCACCCCGGTGATGTTCCCGCTCTTCGGCCTCTTGGTGGAAGGGTGGGGCGCCGGCCCCACCTTCCTCCTCTTCGGCTGCATCAGCATGCTCGGCGCCACGGTCTCCACCGCTTCCCACGCCGTCCGCCATGCCGACCTGGACTTCACGAAGACCGCGGACTGACTCCGGCCCCCCGGCCGGGGCCGCAAAGGCCTGTGATGTCGTGATCAGTTGCTGGGTTCTGCCCGTTGAGGCTGGAGTCGACAGAACAGAGCTGTGACGCGTAGACAACTCACGAACGAACACTGGGAGTTCATCGAGCCCTACGTGCCGACGGGCGATTACGGCCCGTATCCCCAGTGATTCGGGATCAGTTCGAGGGGGTGATCCGGCGGTTTCGCTCCAGTGCTCAGTGGCGGGAGATGTCGGCGGAGCAGGCCCTGGGCCACCGTTACGGGCGCTTCCGGGTCTGGCGGGGCGCGGGTGCAAGACAGACACCGCAGGGCCCGAATGGACCAGCGTACTGGCGAACGGCTGACCCTCCTGCTGGAGTTGGTCGAAACGTTGGTCGCAGACGCCGGGCCGCAGCCAAGGAACAGGGCCGGCTCGGAGAGGTCGCCGCGATCGAAGCCGGCCTTGCCGCCGCCGAACTGAAGTTCACCGAAATGCGCGGTCCGTTGATCGGGTGGTACGCCGACGGGGCCTCCGGTCGCGGGACGGGGCGGGCCTTGTCGTATCCAGGCCGGCGGATCGGGCACGGGAGGGTCACTCACGCGGCCGAGTCCGGTCTTGTTGCGGCGGCAGACCCGCCAGCCCGTACGCTGCAACCGTGCCCCAAGATTCCGACTCATCCGGTCCGTCCGAACCGCTGACCACTGACGCGGTGACCCGAATTGTGCTCCGCCCGATCGCCAGCCCACTGCCGCTGGGGTTCTTCGCCCTTGGTGTCGGCAGCGTGGTCCTGTCCTCACTCCAGCTGGCCTGGGTCCCGATAGGACAGAGCAGCATCCTGCTGCTTCTGGTCCTCATCTTCGTCGTGCCCCTGCAGTCAGTCGCTGGGCTGTTCGCCTTCCTCGCCCGCGACGCCGGCGCCGGCACTGCAATGCTCCTGCTCGGTGCCGCCTGGGCCGGGACGAGCGTGACCTCCCTCGACTCCCCACCGGGCCGGCCAGTGGTGGCACAGGCAGTCTTCCTTCTGGCGCTGGTTCCCTTCGTCCTCGCCCTCGCGGGTGCGGCGGCGCAGTCGAAGCCTCTGTTCGCGGTGCTGCTCACCCTCACCGCACTGCGCTTCGGCCTCACAGGCCTCTATGAGGCCGGGCTGGGAAACGCACTGCAGGTCGCGGCGGGCTGGACGGGTCTCGGTATCGGTGCCTACGCGTTGTACGGCGGGCTGGCGCTCCTCGTGGAAGACGGCAAGCAGCGCACCGTACTGCCACTGTTCCGGCGTGGCGCTGCCCGCAGGTCCATCGAGGGAGGCCTTCGTGAGCAGCTCACCGTCGCGCAGCAGGAGGCTGGAGTCCGCCACCAGCTGTGAGCCGGGAAGAAGGGCCGGCCTGGGGCAGGAAGCCCTCTTGGGAGTTCGGCAGCCATGGCTGGGCAGCCCTGTGGGGACGGTGGCCTTCTGGCAAGCTCCGACGCTGCACCGAACGACGCAAACCGGCGGCCGAGTTCTTCATCGCACCGGCCTGCGTCGTCATCACCGTCCGCTGCCTGATCCGTCGCGCCTGGACACCTACCGCTGGGGACACCCGACCCCGGAGTCCCCGGCATCCGATGACCTACTCGCGGACGCTCTGACTATCGTGACCCCGTGGAATCCGACACCGCAACGTTCCCGCCTCACCCGATCCGGGGTGTCCGCGCCGTCTACGCGCGGCAGGCCGGCTGCCCCTCCGACTTCGCGGAGGTCACTGTCGACTTCGAGCCGTGGGAGACGGGCATCACCTTCGAGACAGCCTCTGAACTGGCTGTTGACGGGGACGACGATCCGCAGTGGCAAGCCGACTGCCGGGCCGCTGTCGAGGCGGGTATACGCGAGGAACTCACACAGTCAGGGACCGGGTTGTCTCCGGCTACAGCCGTAGTCCTGCGGCGCATGCGTTTTCACCCGGTCGACTCTCATCCGCGGGCGTTCCGGCAGGCCGGCCGCCTTGCTGTCCGCAACGCTCTCGCAGCAGCCCACCGGCCACCGCAGGCGGCAAATGAACGCCAGGGCTGACGGCAGGGTGGCCCCAAGGCGACACGACCGAAGACGACCCCCGTACGCGGGGACATCACCGAGCAGCTCGCCGACGTCCTGGCCGACGCCGCCGACTCCGGACCCCGGTCGCGCGCGGCTGAGGATCGCCGTAGACAGGGATGACGAGCGAGGACAAGAAGTCGTGGCATCCGGGCGAGGTCGTGCCGGACAGGGGGATCAACGAGTGTGATTGCGGGGGAGGGCATCACTGGAGTACGCACATCAGGGGGACGTGTCGATCTCGTGGCCGCGGCCGTGCAGCTTCCGGGAGGCCTCGTCCCGGACGGCGTCGTATGACCTGTGGAGGTGTCTCAGCCCAGGGTGTCTCAGGCGGCGCCCGTGGACGAGACGTGACGGGCGTCGCGGTCACGTGCCGCAGCGGGCCGCTCAGAGGTGGCCGTCCAGGAACTTCCGTACCTCGGCGCTGGTCATAGGCCCCGTGCCGTGCGCCACCGCCTCTCCCTCCTTCAGCAGGACGTAGGACGGGGCTCCGGTGATCCCGTATCGCTCGGTTGCGGCCGGACAGCGTGTGATGTCGGCGCGGACGGCTGTCAAGCGGCCCATGTAGTCGTCGGCGATGCCACCCACGACGAGGTCCATCACCCGGCAGGGCTCGATTGCCTTGGGCCATGTCCCGGTGAAGTATGCGAGGACCGGAACTCTGCTCATCCCGAGGATGAAATTGAACTCCGCGTCCTCACGGGGTCGGTGAACCCGCGTCGCCATGGAAGCTCCTGACCTCATATTCCGTCATTCCATCCCCATCATCCCCCGCGCGGTGTGCCAGTCCGGCCCGGTCGGTCGTCCGGTCGGCCTGTTGGAAGGGATCCACGGGGCTGTTGTAGAACCACTCACCCCGGGGCGAGTGGCCCGGCCCCCGCCCGGTGGCCCGACCTGGCCGCCCCGCCGGTCACCCAGCTGCGGCCCGCCGCGCGCCCGTGGGTCAGCTCGCCCCAGCACAGCGCCCTCCAGACGGCGTGAAAGGGTCTCAGCAGGCTGATCCCCCTCTTCCCCGGGCCGCATGTGCCGGCTGATGGCTCCGAGAACGAGGCACGATTCCTTGACCGCTCGTGGACGCGGTCGTGGACGGTCGAAGTACGCGTCAGCTGACCCGAAGACCGACCGCCAGCGTCAGTTCAAGGACCCGCTGTGGCGATGCGAGATCCGGAAACAGCTCCCGCAACTGCGACATCCGGTACCGGACTGTCTGGGGATGGACGAACAGCGCCGCCGCCACCTCGTCCCGCCTGCCCTGGTGCAGCAGCCACGCCCGCAACGTCTCCTCCAGCCGCCGTGCGGTCGCGACAGGCAAGGTCCGCAATGGTGCGAGGGCTCGGGTACGCAGGTCTGCAAACGCGTCCGCGTCGGCGCTCAGCACCAGCTCGGGCAGGTGGTCCTCGGTGTCACGAATCTCGGAGGAGAGGGAGCGCGCGCGTTTGGCTCGTGCGTACGAGGCGGACGCACACGTCCATGGCCGGGCCGGGCCGGCCACGGCTGCGCGGTCGGTCAGCTGCCGCAAGAGATGTGGTCGGTCGGCATCGGGGACGAGCAGCACACCGGTGGCGTCCGGCAGATCGTCGAGGACGAGGGTGCCCGGGTCGAGCGCGCGGTAGGCCGGCCGGGCCTGGGCGGCGGGCAGCAGGACCGCGGTCAGCGAAACCGGAGGCTGCCACCCGGCCAGTCGAACAGAGGCCAGCAACACGTCCGGGCTCGCACCGGCGAGGAGGTCGCGGGCCAGGTGTTCCAGGTGGCGCTCGTGGGCCCTGCCCCGGGCGGCCAGTTCGTCGGCGTGGCCCGCGGCGCTCGCGGCGGAGAGCTCGTCGATGTAGGCGAAGGTCAGCTCGGCGAACTTGGCGACCTCGGCGGCGGGCAGACCTGCGGGTACGGCACCCGCTGCCAGGCATCGCCAGGCCACGCGGGCGCCGACGCGGTAGGCGCTGAGCAGGGCGTCCATCGAACGGCCGTCGCGCACCTCGCCGCGGCCCAGCTCGTAGGCTGCGTCACCGGCGTCGCCGCCTGTGGCGTTCCCGCTCGCAAGGTCCAGGTAGTGCCCCAGAGCGGTGCGGACGGCTCGGCGCATGGTGCCGCCCATGCGGCCGGAAAGAGCGTTGGCGTAGGGAGGGACCTCGTCGATGATCGCCTGGACGACCTCGTCGGCGGTGGTCTTCAGCGCGGCCCGAAGCGCGGTGACCGTCGTCTCATTGAGGGCCAGTTCGCTGGCCCTCCGGATTGCATGACTCACGTTTTGTTCCCTGCGAACAATTCAGCCGACCAGATTTACGTCCTACGGTCAGGACTTTACGCCTCGAGGCGCAGCAAGCTGGAGCCATGACGAGTGCAGCCCTCCGCAGCAGGGCCTGGAAACTGCTGGAGATGGTCACGACGCCGCTGCTGCCGTCGGACTACCTCGACCTGGTCAGCCCGCTGCGTGCGGGCGCTGACCTGCGTGGGCGCATCGAGGCCGTGCACCCCGAGACGGGTGACGCCGCGACCATCGTGATCAGGCCGGGACGGGGCTGGCGCGGCCACACCGCCGGCCAGTACGTGCGCATCGGGGTCGACGTCGACGGGGTGCGCCTGTGGCGTGCCTACTCCATCACCTCACCGACAAACCGCCAGGACGGCCGCGTCACGATCACCGTGAAGGCGATCCCGGACGGCAAGGTCAGCAACCACCTGGTCCGCAGGGCGCAACCGGGCACGCTGGTCCAGCTCGACCAGCCGACCGGTGACTTCGTGCTGCCGCAGGCCAAGCCCGCCAAGGTGCTCTACCTGACGGCCGGCAGCGGCATCACGCCCGTGATGGGCATGCTGCGCGACAGCGAGTTCGACGACGTCGTCATGGTCCACTGCGCGCCCCAGCCACAAGACGTGATCTTCCGCAGCGAACTGCACGACCTCGTCGCGGACGAGAAGCTGCGGCTCACCGAGGTGCACACCGACACGGACGGCATGCTCGACATCGCCCGTCTCGACGAACTCGTGCCCGACTGGGCCGAGCGTGAGACCTGGGCTTGCGGGCCCGCGGGCCTGCTCGACGCCGCTGAAGAACACTGGGCCAAGCACGACGTACGAGAGCGCCTGCACACCGAACGCTTCCGCCCCGGCATCGTCGTCGCCGGCGACGGCGGCGAGGTCACCTTCAGCACCACCGGCAAGACCGTCGACGCGGACGGCGCCACGCCGTTGCTGGACATCGGCGAGGAGGCCGGCGTGCTCATGCCCTCCGGGTGCCGCATGGGCATCTGCTTCGGCTGCGTCACGCCGCTCAAGGCGGGCGCCGTTCGCGACCTGCGCACCGGCGAGATCACCGAGGCCGAGCCGGGCGTCCTCATCCAGACCTGCGTGTCCGCCGCGGCGGGCCCATGCGACATCGAACGGTAGGAGCACCTTGACCGCCATCGACCCCACCGCCCACCTGACTGCGGAGCAGATCGAGGAGCTCGGCCGCGAGCTGGACGCGATCCGCGACGAGGTGATCGCCGGCCGCGGCGAGAAGGACGCCGCCTACATCCGTAAGGTCATCTCGGCGCAGCGCAAGCTCGAACTGGTCAGCAGGGGCGTGCTGCTGTTCTCGATCTTCCCGCCGGCGTGGGTGATCGGCACCGCCGGTCTGTCCGTGGCGAAGATCATGGACAACATGGAGATCGGCCACAACATCCTGCACGGCCAGTGGGACTGGATGCGAGACCCGAAGATCCACTCCACCACCTGGGACTGGGACCACGTCTCGCCGGCCGACCAGTGGAAGCACTCGCACAACGAGCTGCACCACACGTACACCAACGTGATCGGCAAGGACAACGACCTCGGCTACGGCATCATGCGCGTCGACGAGGACCAGAAGTGGCACCCGCTCCACCTCGGCCAACCGCTGTGGAACTTCATCAACGCCTGCTTCTTCGAGTACGGCATCGCAGCGTACGACCTTGAGCTCGGTAAGAACCTCCACAAGCGCCGCCGCAAGAGCCCGGAGTTCCGCGCGCGGGCCAAGGCCGTGGGCCGCAAGATCCGCAAGCAGGTACTCAAGGACTACGTGATCCACCCGCTGCTGTCGGGCCCGTCATTCCTCCCCACCCTCGCCGCCACGTTCACCGCGAACCTGGTCCGCAACATCTGGACCCACTCGGTCATCATGTGCGGGCACTTCCCCGAGGGCGTGCAGGTCTTCGAGCGCCGGTCGATCAAGGACGAGACACGCGGCCAGTGGTACCTGCGCCAGATGATGGGCTCGGCGAACATCAGCGGCAGCAAAGCCATGCACTTCATGTCCGGCAACCTGTCGCACCAGATCGAGCACCACCTGTTCCCGGACCTGCCGAGCAACCGGTACGCCGAGGTCGCGGTGAAGGTGCGCGCGCTGTTCGAGAAGTACGAGCTGGAGTACGTCACCGGGCCGCTGCCCAAGCAGGTGGTCTCCGCGTGGCACAAGGTCTTCCGGCTCTCCCTGCCGAACAAGAAGCCCAAGGTCAAGACGCCGGACCGCGAGCGGGACCTCGTCGCGGCCTGATTCCCAGGAGCGAGGGCGTTGGCGCTTGTGTGTCCGGCTCGGTGGCGGGGTACTTCTTGGCGATGTGCCCTGCGAGTGCCCACAGCGCCTGCGCGGGCCCCGTCGGGGAGGGCGGGGCCGAAGCTCTGTTACGGCAGGTGCGGGGCCACGGCGTGCGTCCTCTTGTCGACGGGGGTCAGGGCGGCGAAGGCGAGTTCGTCGGGGGTGCGGCCCACCCGCACCGCCGTGTGCCCCAGGGGGCAACCTGGCGCGGGGGACGGCGTCAGCTCGCGGACGAGGCGGGCGTAGATCTTTGACGGCACCCGGCCTGACGCGATCCCGCGCTCACCATCAGCCCTGCATGGCCCTGGGCCGACAGTACGTGTGGAGGGACGAGGCAGAGCCGGGTGGGGTGCGGCTGCGACTGGGGCGATGCCGCCCGTCTGTTTGAGCTGGCGTTCGCCGGTCATACGGGGTTCTGTAAGACCTTTTCCATCGAACAGGGAGTGATCAGCTGTGTCTGGTGAGCAGAAGACCGAGGCAAAGGCCGAGCAGGCCAAGGGCAAGCTCAAGGAGACCGCTGGGCGCCTGACGGGCAATGAGCGACTGACGGCCGAGGGCCGCGCGGAGCAGGCCAAGGGTGATGCTCGCGGGGCCAAGGAGAAGGCCAAGGACGCTTTCAAGCACTGACCCCACGTATGCGTCGGGACCGGGACCGCAGGTGCGGTCCCGGTCCCGACGCGTGTCAGCCCAGCCGGTTCTACTCAGGCAGCGGGCTGGTGTCGGCGCAGTTGGGCCTGGCCGAAGAGGAGCGCGTAGCCGTCGGGGAGTCGCTGGAGGATGCGGGCGAGGAGGTCGGGCCCGGTGAGGCGGAGACTGAAGCGAGTACGGCGCCGGTGTCCCAGGGGGCAACGGCCGGGCTGACTCCGGTTCGTGTGGCCAGGTCTCTGGCGAAACCCCAGCCGCTGAGCTGTTCGATGTCGGGAGTCGAGGATGTCAGGGCAAGGGCCGCTTCGAGCGGCAGGCGCTGGGCGAGGTCGACGCGTTCCTCGCCGGTGATCTGCCGGCCGAGTGCGGCCAGGACAGTGCGTGCGGATTCTTCCGCGCGCTCAAGTGTGGGGTAGACGCCTTCGATCCAGGCCGCAGTTGCACGGACGAAACGCTCGGGCGAGAACGGTTCCGCCGCCTGCAGGGGGATTGAGCAGGATCAGGGCGTACGCCTCGGGAAGCCGGGCCGCGAGCTCGGCCCGTACCGTGCCGACGAGGTGGGCGCCCAGGAGAGCCAGGACGACGCGGGCCACCCGCTCGGCCTCCTGGACGGTCGCGTACCGGCCCTCCGCGCGGACCTGATCAAGATAATGCTGCGTGTCGCATCGGCATCACGTCACCACCGATACGCAGTGAGGCGTGAGGAGGCGGATTGCGAGGTGCGGAGGGCCCGCTGCCCCGCAGGGACCCGGCCGCTCGTGCCCGCCCGGAAAACACCTCGGCCGGTCGTTGTGCCCCAGGGTGCGGTGGGGCACAACAACCGGCCGAGGTGGCACCGGTGTCGGATCACTTTATGCGTTACGCCAGCAGGGCGCCGAGGAGCATGCCACCGACGAGGCCGACGGCGCTGACCACGATGGCGGGCACGGCGAGCCGCTCGTGCCGGACGGTCTTGGCGATGATGGCCAGCACCAGGCCGATGACGCCGAAGACGATCGGCAGGAAGATCAGCGAGATCACGCCCAGCACCATCGCGATGATGCTCAGCACGTTGCCGGTCGATTCGCGCTGCGGTGCACCGTGGGGCTGCTGTCCGGTCGGTTGGTTACCGTAAGGCGTTGTCATCTGCCACTCCCTCGGGTGATCACACTGAGACCTGATCCCGGAATGGACCGGCCCAACCCAGCGGGTGCCCACAAGCTCCGCGGAAACACCACGACGTGGAAGCGAAGGCCGGAAGACGTGACCGGGCCTTGCATTGGGCACGGTCGGAGGATGCCCGCTCCGCGACCGAATGGGTGCCGTGTTCAACGGGTGCCATGTTCACGTCAGGGTGTGGGGGGCTCCGCCGAGCCTGCCGACGCCACTGGCTCGGCTGACCCACCCTGAGGTGTCGGCGCCCCGTCCAGCACCGCCCGGCCGAGCCCGGTCCGGTGGTGGAGGACGCGTACACCTTGGCGCTGGGAAAGGAGCAGCCCCGCCTCTCGGAGAACGGTGGCGTGCCGGCTGGCCGTCGACGGTGCGAGTCGCAACGCCGCGGCAATGTCCATGGTGGTCATCGGACGGTCCAACACCCTGAGGAGTTCGGCACGCGAGGCGCCGATGAGCTGGGCCACAGGGGCGTCCCTGCCGCGGTGGCGGCGTTCGAGCCAGCCGGGCGCGGGTGAGAGGGGGTGGACGAGCACCGGGGGCAGTTCCTCGTCGACGAGGGCGAGCGGGGCGCGAACGCAGAAGAAGGCCGGGATGAGTGTCAATGCCCTTCCGTGCAGGGTGAGTTCACGTTCGATCGGGTAGGGGGCGTGGAGATTCCGGTCCTGGTAGCGCCACCCGGGCAGTTGGTCGTAGCCGGTGAGCAGGCCCTCCGCGCCATGGGTGAGGACGGCTTGGACGCGTATGGTCCGGTCGGCCGCCGCCTGAGCGCGCATCGAGGCGAGGTAGGGATCGACGGCCACCTGGTGATAGGCGCGCAGAGCGGCACCGAGGCGATGCAGCGCCTTCGGACAGCCGTCGGCGAGTGGGCGCAGACCCGCCGGTGCGGGGTGTCCGGTGTGGGCGTGCAGACGGGTGAGTTCGGCCCGCAATCGGTGCCGGGGGGTGGACAGCAGCCGGTCGAGCCCGGATTCGAGATCGGCGTCACCGCGGCCGGGCGTCAGGAAATCGGGGAAGTAGGAGCCGTCCGGGCAGAGTCGCGTCAGGGCGCGTGTCACGGAGACCAGGCCGGATTGCCGCAGAGCTGTCCCCACCTCGCGGCGCCAGGCGCCGAACGCGAGAGGTGCTTGGCGGTTCTGCAGGAGGTGCAGACTCAATGCGGTTTCCCAGAGCGGGTCCACGCCGGGCGCGACGCGTAAGCGGGCCAGCTCCTGGCTCGTGAATTCCACCCGTAGCACAGCGCACCCCCGGTGGTCGCAGGCGCTTGACGGCGCCCGCCCTGCGGAATTCTACGCGCATCACAGATGTGACGCATGCATGTCAGTAACCTGGGGCGATCGAACGAGGGACCGGCCGGAACTCGTGCAGGCCCGACCGGAATTCGCCCCGGCCGGGCCCCACGATTCACTGTCATGGTTCAGCAGAGAGGTACTCCGGGCAGCTTCGCGTCCGGATGGTCGATGTAGATGTTGCTGATGAAGCCGTTCTGGTCGCGCAGTTTGCTCCACCAGTTGTTGCTGTACCCCTCGGCGTTGACGGTGTCACCCTGCTTCTGGCACAGAACCCGCACGGCCGTCGGACCCGCGAGGGTGGTGACGACGGCGGCATTGACGCGCGCGTCGGCGCGAACGTTCACCCCGCTACCCCAGGTGTTGAAGGGGGAGCCGCTGCCACCGCAGCCGTTGTCACTGGTCAGGTACGCCTGGTTGTAGCTGCCGGGGTAGGAGAGGCCGACGCCGTTGATCACGATGTTCTGGCCCACTCCGTTGAGCAGTTGCTCGTAGTGAATGTGCGCCCCGGAGGAGTTGCCCGTGCTGCCGGTGACGCCGATCTGCTGTCCTTGGGCGACAGACGCACCGCTCGGCACTGAGTACGCGGACAGGTGGAAGTAGTACGTCGTCCAGCCGCCGCCGTGGTTGATGGCTATGTAGTTGCCGGCACCGCTCGGCTGTGAGTAGCGGGTGGCAGTGCCGGCGGCCGAGGCGAGCACCGGGGTGCCGGCCGTCGAACCACCGTCCGAGCGCACGAAGTCCAGCGCTCGGCGCACCTCGGCCGAGTGGTGGCTGTACGTCCATCGCTGGCCGCAGGGGTAGGGCGCCTTGAAGACGGGCGCGGCCGTCGCACCGGCCTCCCCGGCCTGCGCCGGGGCGACCGACAGTCCGGCCAGGGCCATGAGTGCCGCGACGAACAGAGCCGGAAGACGTCTGAGAAACCTCACGAATGCTCCTAGGTGGGGGAGGGGCCCGGACGGAACCGGGCGGAGGCGCGGTAGGACGTCGGGAACGTAGCGGCGACCCGTGCCGGTGACAAGCGTGCGGCGGCCTCCTTCGACCAGGAACGAATTGCTTGCGTCTCGCGGCCGCCCCCCACCACCGTTTGCTCACGTGCCACAGCGTCACCAGGCCGCCGGCTCGGTGCGTCCGTGCCCCGAAGGAGCCCCCATTCATGTTTCCGCTCCGTCCCGTCCGCCGTATGTCGCTGCTCGGCACCGCCCTCACGTCTGCCGCGCTGATCGCCGCGTACGCCTGCTCCGCGGCGGCCGCGCCTCTCCTGACTCCCTCCGCCGCCGCTCGTAGTCCGCAGTCCGCCGGCTCCGCGCACCTCCCGTCCACCGGGCCCGCTGCCACGAGAGCCGTGCCGGCTGCGGCAGTTGAAGCGGAGACCCGAACCGCCGTGGACATCCCCGCCGACGTCACAGCGGGTGTCGCGGTGTTCGACCGCCTCACCGGCCGCTTCACCGAATCGCACCAGCCGGACCGCGCATTCCGCTCCGCATCGGTGGTCAAGTTGCTGCTCGCACTGGACCACATGTGGAATCGGGGACCGGCCTACGATCTGCCGCAGGAGGACCGGGACCGGCTCGGGGCGATGCTCAGCAGCAGCAACGACGCCGCCGCGAGTCACTACTGGTCCACCGGTGGCGGCAGTGCCGTGATCTCGCGCATGGTGCCCCGCCTGGGGCTCACCGGTACAGCACCGCCGCCGGCCGGCTATCCCGGCTACTGGGGTTACACGGCGACCACTGCCGCGGACACCGTCCGCGTCTACCGCTATCTCCTCGACCAGGCGCCGGCACCCGTGCGGGACCTCGTCCTGGGGGCGTTGCACCGGTCCACACGCTGTGCCGCCGACGGCTTCGACCAAGGCTTCGGGCTGCCTTCCGCGTTCGAGGCGCCAGGGGCGGTCAAGCAGGGCTGGTCGGGCTTCACCTCCGGGGGATGTGTCGCTCCTGAGGGCCCGGCCGGCATCGCCTCAGGCAGGACTCCCAGCGCGACCATGCCCGGGAACGACATCGCGAGGCCCGGTTCCCGAAGGACGGCCTCCGACGCGGCGGCCCCCTTCGCGCCGCCTTCCGGCGATGCCGCGGCACCCGCGCTGGATCTGACGTCCGAGGCACTGCACACCACCGGCACCGTGGGCCCCGACGACCGTACGGTGGTCGCCGTCCTCACCCTGCATCCCGATGGCACCCCGTACGGAACCGCGTACAGCAAGGTCACCGCACTCACCGGCTCCCTGAACGTGCCCGGAGCCGTCCGCCCCTCCGGCACCCGGTTCACCACTTGGGGCAGCGGCGTCCGTGTCCGCGCGGCCGCCACCACTTCCTCCGCCGCCCTCACCACTCTGCCCGCCGGAGTGGACGTCCTCGTCGGCTGCCAGAAGCAGGGCGGACAGGTATCTGTTCCGCCCTACCTCAACGACTGGTGGGCGTATCTGCCCCAGTACGGCGGCTGGATCACCAACATCTACATCAGTACCCCCGGCAACACACTCCCTGGCGTACCCAACTGCCCGTAAAGGCCTTCCCCGCCCCCACCGAGAAGGAGGCGCACAGTGCGCCGCAACCAGAGACCGAACGCCCGCCCCCTACCCGCGGGACGAGGGCCGGCCCTCGCCGTCTCCCTGCTGGCCGTGGTGGCTCTCACGCTCGCCGCCGGCCCTGCCGCCGCGCGCGTCTCCGCGCCCGCCGACGCCCCGCTCGGGGGCGTCAGCTGGCGGACGGACCTGTCCGCACCCACCGGTGAAGAGACCAACGTCCGCCGTGTGGACGGCAGTCTGCGTCTCCGCGATCCCGGCCCGCGGCCGGCTTCCACCCGTATAGCCCGCGGACAGGGCACGGTCCTGCTGCCCGCGCGCATACTCGACCGCGCGGTGGACCTGATCACCCCGGACCTCGACGCCACCGTTCCCACCGGCTCCGAGGTCGCCGTCGACGTACGCGGGCAGGACGGGCTGGGCCGGTGGACCGAGTGGCGCGAAGCGCGGGACGACTCCGCCGCGCGGCTGCCCCGGGCCGTCACCCGCGTGCAGACCCGCATCACCCTGCTCTCCGCGCCGGACGGCACCGCGCCGACGGTCCACGCCCTGGCGCTCAGCGCAGAACTCGGCAGCACGCTGAACGAAGCGGCCGCCGCGGAAGCCGTAACGGCCAGCGTCTACGCAACCCGTGAGGGGCTGGTCGGCGGCACCACCGCGAACGGGCACGTGATCGTTCCCAACGATCACTTCGTAGCGCTCCCCTCCCGGCGGGGCCTCTCACCGAAGGGCAGCGGTCAATACTCGGTCCGCGTCTGCGGTCCCGCGCGCTGCGAGACCGCCCCGGTCTGGGACGTCGGCCCGTGGAACACTCGCGACGACTACTGGAACCCGTCCTCCGTCCGCGAGTCCTTCAAGAACCTGCCGCAGGGCAAGCCCGAGGCCCAGGCTGCCTACCAGGAGGGCTACAACGGCGGGCTGGACGGGTCCGGTCGCCGAGTGCTCAACCCGGCAGGCATAGATCTTGCCGACGGCACGTTCTACAACGTCGGTCTGAACAACAACGGCTGGGTCACCGTCACCTACCTGTGGACCGGCAGCGGCGCTCCGACCACGTCCTTCCCGACCTGGGGTACCGACGTCAACATTCGTCAGCAGCCCACCAGCGCATCCACCCGGGTCGCGCAACTCCCCGGTCCCACGACGGTGCGTGTGCAGTGCCAGGTACATGGCCAGCTCGTCCAGGTCGACGGCCACAGCAATGACGCCTGGTCCTACCTGCCGGACTACGGCGGTTACGTGTCCAACATCTTCATCGACGTGGCCGACAGCTGGCTTCCCGGCGTTCCGAACTGCTGATCCACCAAGTCCGTCTCTCCCGTTCGAGAGGCAGATCGCCGCGCCCTTTTGTGGGGCAGCACTCCTCGGGCCGGCCGCCGGTGACACCGGCGGCCGGCCCTGTCGCGTCCGGCGGTCCACGGGCGGGCATGCGGCCGCGCGCCGCTGCCCGGTGAGGTGGCGGCCAGCACAGGGCGGCGGTCGGTCCGACGCAACCGACGCCGTCCGCCGGGCGTAGTGGGTGGCACACCACCCGGTGGCCTCGCGGAGTTGCTGCGTCGTCGGCACCGAGATCGTGCGGTAGGGCCGCGCCGCCCAGCAGTGCGTGCGAACGGGCAGCCGCCGGGGCGGGGCGACCGGTCAGGGCGGGCCGGTCAGGGGCGGGCCGCCGTCGCCGCGAAGTGAGGTGTGTCGCACGTGGCCGCGGTCTGTTGCTATGCAACTAGTTGCGCAGCAGACTCACCGTATGGCCCTTGAGCACGCGATCCTGGTGTCCCTGCTGGAGCTGCCCGGTTCCGGCTACGAGCTGGCGAACCGCTTCGACCGAACCATCGGTCGATTCTGGAGCGCCAGCCACCAGCAGATCTACCGGGTGCTCAAGCGCATGGAGTCCGACGGCTGGGTCGCCGTCGAGGAGGTGGCTCAGCACGGCCGACCGGACAAGAAGGTGTACTCGGTGGCCGACCCCGGACGGGCCGTGCTCACCGCCTGGCTGAGGACGCCTGTCGAGTCCGAGTCGGTTCGGCAGGAGCTGGCCGTGAAAATTCGGGGTGCCGCCTTCGACGATCCCCAGGGCCGGGCCGGACTGCTCGCCGAGGTGGAGCGGCACCGGGAGATCCACACCGCCATGCTGGAGCGCTACCTGGCGGGGGAGCGCCGTGACTTCCCCGACCCCGAGACGCAGGACGCGGGCCAGTCGCTGCAGCACGTCGTGCTGCGCGGCGGTATCGAGTACGAGCGCATGTACCTCGCCTGGCTCGACGACGTCCTCGCGACCCTTCGCCGGATCATCGGCTGACCTTGCAACCCGTAGGCCCCAGAAGGGACCCTTCCATGCCCAGCGAACTGCTCTTCAACCCGCGCACGTACGATCCCGCGCATTTCGACCCGGAGACCCGCCGCCTGTTGAGGGCCACGATCGACTGGTTCGAGACGCGTGGCAAGAAGGCGCTCCTCAGCGACTACGTCGACCGCACCTGGTACGCGGACTTCCTGGAGTTCGCCGCCAAGGAGGGC
Source organism: Streptomyces sp. NPDC005566 (assembly GCF_040605575.1). Lineage (NCBI taxonomy): Bacteria > Bacillati > Actinomycetota > Actinomycetes > Kitasatosporales > Streptomycetaceae > Streptomyces > Streptomyces sp. NPDC005566. The sequence goes on from NZ_JBEXDB010000026.1 coordinate 79,014, forward strand.
CTCTTCGCCGCATTCCTCACCCCGTCCGCCGACGCGGCCGACGACGGGAACAAGCGCTGGGACACCGCCCGAAACGCCGCCCTCAACGAGATTCTCGGCTTCTACGGCCTGAACTACTGGTACACCTGGCAGGTCACCATCCTCGGCCTCGGCCCGGTGTGGCAGAGCGAGAACCCCCAGGCGCACGCCCGCGCGGCTCAGCTGCTCTCCGAAGGGCATGTCATGGCCTTCGGTCTGTCCGAGAAGAGCCACGGCGCCGACATCTACCAGACGGACCTGGTCCTCACCCCGGACGGCAAGGGCGGCTTCCTCGCCAACGGCTCCAAGTACTACATCGGCAACGGCAACGTCGCCGGTCTCGTCTCCGTCTTCGGCCGCCGCTCCGACATCGAGGGCCCCGACGGCTACGTATTCTTTGCCGCGGACAGTCGCCACCCCGACTACCACCTGGTGAAGAACGTGGTGAACTCGCAGATGTTCGTCAGCGAGTTCCGCCTCGAGGACTACCCGGTGGGCGCCGAGGACGTGATGCACACAGGGAAGGCCGCCTTCGACGCCGCCCTGAACACCATCAACATCGGCAAGTTCAACCTGTGCGCCGCGTCCATCGGCATCTGCGAACACGCCATGTACGAGGCCGTCACCCACGCCCACAACCGCATCCTGTACGGCAAGCCGGTCACGGCCTTCCCCCACGTGCGCCGGGAATTCACGGACGCGTACATCCGGCTGGTCGCCATGAAGCTCTTCAGCGGCCGAGCCGTCGACTACTTCCGCTCCGCCGGCCCCGACGACCGCCGCTACCTCCTCTTCAACCCGATGACCAAGATGAAGGTCACCACCGAGGGCGAGAAGGTCATCGACCTGATGTGGGACGTCATCGCCGCCAAGGGGTTCGAGAAGGACACCTACTTCGACAAGGCGGCCCGGGACATCCGTGGCCTGCCCAAGCTGGAGGGCACGGTCCACGTCAACCTCGCCCTGATCCAGAAGTTCATGCCCAACTACCTGTTCGATCCCGCCGAGTACGCGCCCGTGCCCACCCGTCTCGACGCGGCGGACGACACCTTCCTGTTCCAGCAGGGCCCGGCGCGCGGTCTGGGCGCCATCCGCTTCCACGACTGGCGCACCGCCTATGACGCGCACGCCGACCGGCCGAACGTGGCCCGCTTCCGGGAGCAGGCAGACGCTCTGTGCGAGCTGCTGTCCCAGCACGCTCCCGACCGGGCCCAGCAGCAGGACCTCGATTTCTCGCTCGTCATCGGTCACCTCTTCGCCCTGGTGGTCTACGGCCAGCTGGTGCTGGAGCAGGCCGAGCTGACCGGGCTGGACGCCGACGTGCTGGAGGAGATCTTCGACGTGCTGATCCGCGACTTCTCCGCCTACGCCACCGAGCTGTACGGCAAGGCCGCCACCACCGACGCGCAGGCCACCTGGGCCCTGGCCGCCATACGCCGTCCCGTCGCCGACCCCGAGCGCGGCGCCCGCGTCTGGTCCCAGGTCGAGGCGCTGTCCGGGGGCTACGAGATGCAGTCCTCCTGACGCCGAGGACCTGGGCCGCGCGCCAGCGCCCCTCGGGCTTCTTTACGTGCACGGCGAGGGCCCGTGGTGACGATCACCACGGGCCCTCGCATGTACTGCTTCTCGCGGGTCAGCCCTTGCGGGACTTGACCTCGTCGGTGAGCTGGGGGACGACGGCGAAGAGGTCGCCGACGACGCCGTAGTCGAC
>NZ_JBEXDB010000027.1:0-75257 GCF_040605575.1 Streptomyces sp. NPDC005566
AGCTTAACTCCCGGGGTCTGCTAGGGCCGGCGCGGGCGGGGGGGGGGGGGCGGCGCCCCCCCCCCCCCCCACCACCCGTCTGCATGTCCCGGCCTCCTGCGCCGGACGTACGACTTCAGGTGATGCAGCACCGCGAGGACCCGGCGGCTCTACTCCGTGGTGCGCGGCAGCTCCAGCGTGTCGAAGACGGAGCCGAGGTGCTTCTCGAGCGAGCTCGGCGACAGGTGCAGCCGCTGCGTGATGGCGTGCGCCGGCTCCTGCAGGACCGTGTTCCCGGGGGGTCAGCCCGGCAGGCGGATCGCTGTGACAACCTCGCTCGGCAGCGGCGGAAAGAGGTTCTCCAGGGTTCTCCAGGGCGACGGCGATGCCCGCGCCTGGAGCACCCAGGGTGTCCACGAGATCGGCCGCCCAGCCGGCGATACCGTCCGCGGGCTCCTGAGAAGGGCGAGTGGTGCGTGATCCATGAGCGGTCTCCTGGCCGGTGGCACGAGACGCGCGAGGTCCGCCACGCCTCTCCAGGAACGCCAGGGAGCGCGTTGCGGCGCCGGTACGAGGGTCGCCGTCGCGGCCGTTGGGGTCCACCGCACGGGGACACTGCGGTTCCCGCAGGGTGGGGACGAGAGCCGGGCAGCGGATCGGCCCCGGAGCCGGGCAGGTACGTGCGCCGCGTGGCTCCGGCGGTCGGGCGGGGCGCCGGGCGGGGCGCATTCCGGCAGGGGCGCGTCCGCGCCGGCTGGACCGCTGTGACTGGTCTCGTACAGGTTCGTCGTCCATACTGCCCGCCGTGGAGCAGCGCATAGATTCGAACACGAAGCCCGAGTTCGCCGCGGGAACAGACCCGGCGTACATCCCCGGCCTGACGGCCCCTGCCCCCGCGCGGACGGAGGGGGATGCGGAGAAGGAGCCGGAGGAGTCCGACGTGCTCGAGGAGGTCGACGGCGAGGACGATTCCACGGCTGTCGCCGACGAGGCGGAGACGCCGCAGGACGCGGAGCCGAAGCCTGACAGCCGGGGAAAGGCGGGGGAGCCCGCCGAGTCCTCGGACAAGGCGACGTCCGCGGACGAGGCGGAACCGTCGGACGAGGCGGACGGTCCGGTCTTCGAGGTCAGCGACCGGCGCGGATCCATCAGGGTGGCCCGCGAGGGTGTCCGGTTCCGGCTGGACGACCAGGAGGCGGAGTTCGACTGGGCGGAGATCGGCGCGGTCGAGGTCAAGACCGGCCGCTTCGGACGCCGGTTCACCGTCACGGTCCACCTGTCCAGCCGCCGGTGGTTCAACGCCGAGGTCGAGGCCGGAGCCAGGAGCAGCCTCAAGGAGTGGACGGCGGAACTCGACGCCGTCCTGGACGCCTACTTCGAAGAGGCCTGACCGCTTCCTTCGGCCGTGCGCCGGACCGTGCGCCGGGTGGAACACCCGCCCGCCGCACGGTCCGTCGGCATGCCGGTCAGGCTCCGGCGGCCCAGTAGAGGACCACCGACCGGGTCAGGTGGCGGGGAAGGTCGGGGTCGAGGAAGCAGTCCAGTATCCCTTCGGGCAACACGCACGCGAGCGGTGGACCAAGGACCAGTGGTCCAACTGTTTTCGGCCATGCTCAGTGGGTAGTCGGCTCAATCGGGTTCCGTTGCAACCGGCTGGGTATCTGCCGCGCGGTGCGAGGTTGAAGGGTGAAATTCCGGGGAAAGGCCGGAAAATCCTCCGTGTATCAGGGGTCGGGCGACCCCGGACGGTCACCACGGTGAGATGTGCGTCCGGGTGGAGGGGCGATTTTGCGTCATTGAGCTCCCCAGTTGGCCGAGTTCGAACACGCGGCCGGATCCCTGTCGGCATAATCGCCCCATGTCGATCACGGGTGGGGACGTCGCCGACCTCGGCAGGGGCCTGTATGCCTGGCTGCCGCCGAAGCGGGGCTGGGGGCTGGCCAACTGCGGCCTTCTTGTGTCGCCGCGCGGAGCGCTCTGGATCGATACCCCGTACGACCCCGTGCTGGGCGGACAGTTCCTGGCGGAGAGCGAGAAGCGGCTGCCCGACGGGGTGACCATCGACCGCGTGATCGTCACGCACGCCAACGGGGACCACTTCTGGGGCGCCGGAGTGCTCCCGGACGCCGAGATCATCGCGACGCGCGAGGCGCGGGAGCACATCCACTACGAGCCCACCCCCAAGCAGCAGCACGCACTCGTGGCCGGCAGCGATCCGGGCACACCCCTCGGCGCCTACCTCGGCCGCCACTTCGGCGGCTTCGACTGGTCGGCCACCGAACCGGTGCAGCCGACCACGTACTTCACCGGCGAGCTCGAACTGACCCTGGGGGAGTACCCGGTCCAGCTGACGGCCCTGCCGCCCGCCCACACCACCGGTGACCTGATCGTCCATCTGCCCGCGCAGCGCGCCGTGTTCAGCGGCGACATCATCTTCTCCTCCACCGCGCAGCAGCCGGGCGACCACCCGATCCACTGGGCCGGCCCCCTGAGCAATGTGATCGCGGCCTGCGAACAGGTACTGGCCACGGGCGCCGAGGTGATCGTGCCCGGCCACGGGCCGGTGCTCGATCCGGCCGGCGTGCGCGAGCACATCGGCTACCTCTCGTACGTACGCGAACGCGCCCACGCCTTCCACGCGGCGGGAGTGCCCGCGATCGAGGCCGCACGCCGTGTGATCGGTGAGGGCCGCTACCCCGCACTGGGCCTGGCCGAGCGGCTGGTGGTGACCATCGGAAGCGAGTACCGGCACCTGGACGGCTCCGAACTCCCCGGCGTACTGCAGGTGATGTCCGATGTGGCGACGCTCGCGCACGAGACCGGGCGGGGACCGTCCGGCGGCGAGCCGGAGTGACCGCGGGCCGGAGCGACAGCCTGGAGTCCCGCCGCCCCACGGGGTTCGGCCCCAGCCCGACAAGAGAGACACGGTGACGCTGTGGTGGCTTGGATCGTGGCGCTGATCGCCGTCATCACGGCGATGGCAGCCGTCGTGCGGGCCCATCAGGCCGGCCTCGCCGCGTACGGGGCCTCCGCGCGCGCCGAACTGGCCGACCGTCAGGCGCGGGCGGCAGAGGCCCGCACGCTGGCCCTCACCGAGGAGATACGCCAGCTGGCCGAGAAACGGATACCCGCCGCGGCGACCGCCCTCTCCCACCCGACCGCACCGGTTCCCGGACTGCGGGAGGCCGCCGGGATCGAGGGCGACGCCGCGCGCCTGCTGACCGAGACCGTCCAGGCCGCGCGCGACGCGGTCATGGAGGAGCGGGGGCGCGTCGACGCCGCCGCCCGGTCGGCCATGCGCGGTACGTCCGCCAAGATCCAGTCGCTGCTCAACCAGTCGCAGCACCTGCTGCAGGAGCTCCAGCACGAGTACGACGATCCGCGGATCCTGCAGCTCGACTTCCGCAACGAACTGGCGCTGCGCCGCACCCAGGCCACCGCCGTGCTCTGCGACGCCTGGCCGGGCCTCGCCCGGCAGAACTCCTCGCTCGTCGAGGTCGTGCTCGGAGCCCAGTCCCGGGTCCCGGGATACGAGCGGATCAAGGTCGCCAACCATCTGCGCCAGGAGCGGCTCGCACTGGTCGCCCGGGCAGCCGAGCCCTACGCGATCGCCCTCGCCGAACTGCTGGCCAACGCGACGGCGTACTCCCACCCGGACACCGAAGTACCCGTGACGGTCCAGCAGACGGCGGGGCGCGGTGCCCTGGTCCTCGTCGACGACGCCGGGATCGGCATGGACGAGGACGCGCTGAAGCGGGCCCGCGCGCTGCTGGCCGGGCCCTCGGAAGTACTGCTGACCGAGCTCGGGGATCCTCCGCAGACCGGGTTCGCCGTGGTCGGGCGGCTCGTCGCGCGGTACGGCTTCAGCTGCCACATCGAGTCGTCGCCGTACGGGGGCATGCGCACGATGCTGCGTATTCCGGCGCATCTGCTGACCGTGATCGACGACGACCGCACCCTGTCCGTGCTCGCTCCGAAGCCGGTGCAGACGCGTGCGGTCGCGGCCGGTGCGGGTGCCGGTCACACGGCCGGCAGCGCGGACCCCGGCTCGGCCGACGAGGAGGCCGGTACGGAGGACGGTTCCGCAACCCCCGTCATCCCCGCGGCCTCACCGGACGAGCACCCCTCCGCACTGCCCAGCCGGCGCCGTAGGAACCGCCGGGCGGCCGCCCCGGACGCCGCCACGGCCGTGCCGGGCGCGGCGGCGGACGAGCCCGTGCTCCGTACGCCCGAACAGGCAGGAGCGTCCTGGACCGCCCTCCAGCAGGGCACCGTCAGCGGCAGGAACGCTCCGGCCGGCGCAGAGCCCCCCGCCGCCCCGGCGCCCTCAACAGGTACGGCAGTATCCACAGCCCCGGCGGCCTCGGCCGCCCCGCCCCCCTCCGCAGGGCCGGCCTCCTCACCACTCTCAGCATCCTCATCGGACGACCAAGGAGACGACGAGACGTGAGCACCACTCCCACCACCGGTGATCTCGCCTGGGTGCTGACCCCGCTGCTGGAACTGCCCGGTGTGCAGCACGCCGTGGTCGCCACCGGCGACGGGCTCGTCGAGGGCGCGTCGCCCGGTCTGGACCGTGCGTCCGCCGAGCGGGTCGCCGCGATGACAGCCACTCTGCACGCCTCCGCCCGTGCCTTCACGACCGCCTTCACCGAGGCGGAGTCCCCACGCCTCGCGCAGACGGTCGTGGAGTCCGAACTGGGCTTCGCCATCGTCGTACCCGCGGGCAGGAACACCACCCTTGCCCTGTTCGCGGCCCCCGACGCGCACCTGGGCAACATCGCGTACCAGATGCAGGTCCAGGTAACCGCGCTGACCCGGGCGATGCACGCCCCCACCCGCCTGCCGGACGCTGCCACCCGGCCATGACCCCCGGCCCAGGACGCCGCCTGATTCCCGCATATCTGGTCACCGGTGGCCGTTCCGCGCCCACCGGTCCCGCGCTCGACCGGCTCGCCGTGCTCGTCCGTACGGATGAGGATCTGCCGCCGGGCTCGGGTTCCGAGCAGCGCCGACTGTGTGAACTCCTGGAGCCGGGAGCCCTCACCGTCGTCGAGTGCGCCGCACATCTGGAACTCCCGGTCAGCGCCACCGTCTTCCTGGCCACGGATCTCGTGGCCGCCGGACATCTGCACGCTCGACCACCGATCCCCAGTGCCGGTGAGATCGACCGGTCGCTCGTCGAGAGGCTGCTCGTTGGACTCCGTTCCCTCCACTGACCGGGGCGGCATCGGCTATCTGCCGAATGCCGCCGAGACCCTGATGAAGCTCGTCGTCACAGGTCCGTTCGGCGTGGGCAAGACGACCCTGATCCGTACCCTGTCGGAGATTCCGACCCTGCACACGGAAGAGGTGATGACGCAGTCCAGCACCGGACTCGACGACACCGCCGGGCTTCCCGACAAGACCACGACCACGGTCGCCATCGACTTCGGCCGGCTGACCGTCCAGGACGATCTGGTGCTCTACATGTTCGGCACGCCGGGCCAGGAGCGCTTCATCCCGCTCTGGGAGGACATCGCGCGCGGTGCCCTCGGCGCCCTCGTGATGGTCGACACCCGCCGCCTCGAGGACTCGTTCGCCGTCATGGACATGGTGGAGGAGCAGGGGCTGCCGTACGCCGTGGCCGTGAACCGCTTCCCCGACGCCCCCGCCCACACCGACGAGGTCCTGCGCAAGCACCTCGACCTCGCCCCGGGCACCCCGCTCATACAGTGCGACGCCCGTGAACGACGCGGCAGCATCAACGCCCTGATCTCCCTCGCCGAGCATGCGCTGACCTGCCTGCCCAAGTCCCAGGACCCGTCATGACCGCGTACACACCGGGCACCGTGCCCGCAGCCCGCACCTCTCCCTACGAGCCGCTCGAGCTCTACGGGCCGGGATTCGCGGCCGATCCGCACGGCCACTACCGCGAACTGCGCGCCCAGGGGCCGCTGGCCCGGGTCCGTATCGCTCCCGGTATCGACGCACTCCTGGTCACGGACTACCAGGCCGCCGTCGACCTGCTGCGCGACACCGACACCTTCACCAAGGACCCGCGCACCTGGCAGGCGGGCGTGCCGGCCGACTCGCCGGTCCTGCCCGTGCTCGGTTACCGGCCCACCGCGCTCTTCACCGACGGCGCCGTCCACGCCCGGTATCGCGACGCCATCAACGACACCCTCGCGCTGATCGAGCCGCATCTGCTGAGGACGGAGGTCGCCCGGGTCGCCCAGCAGCTCATCGGCGCCTTCTCGGCAACCGGCAGCGCCGATCTCATCGCCCAGTACGCCAGGCTCCTCCCCCTGCACGTCTTCACCGCCGCCTTCGGAGTACCGCCGGAGGCCAGCGAGCGGATCGTCCGCGGCATTGCCGGAATGATGGACTCCGCCGAGGGTGCGGCAGCGGCGTACGCCGACCTCGTCGGCGTCGTGACCGGCCTCGTCGCCGACCGGCGTGCGCGGCCGGGACGTGACCTGACCACGTATCTGCTCGCGCATCCCGCAGCACTGGACGACGACGAGGCCGTGCGGCAGATCACACTGATCATGAGCGCCGGGCACGATCCGACGACCAATCTGATCGGCAACGCACTGCTTCACATGCTCAGCGGCACCGGACACACGGGATCCCTGCACGGTGGCGCGACGACCGCACACGAAGCGATCGACGAAGTGCTTTGGCGGGACCCGCCGATGGCGAATCTCGGGGCCCACTACCCCCGGCACGACACCGAGTTCCACGGCGTACCGCTCCGCGCGGGGCAACTGCTCCTGGTCTCCTTCGCAGCCGCCAACACGCAGTCGCTGCCCGGCCTTTCGGATCCCACGGTGCGTTCCGGAACCGGTGCCCATCTCGCCTGGTCGGCGGGTCCGCACCGATGCCCGGCGAAACAGCCGGCGCTGCTGATGGCGATGAGCGCGATCGAACAGCTCACCAGCCAGCTCTGCGACCTCGAACTGTCCTGCGACGCGGCGGAGCTGATCTGGCGCCCCGGGCCCTTCCATCGTGCGCCTGCCCGCATTCCGGTCCGTTTCACCCCTCTCGACACCCTCCCCGAAGCGGACACCCGTACCGTCCATGACGGTGTCGATCACGCCGCGACCCGTGTCGGTGGTACGCCGAACGGGTGAGGGGCGAGAGAATTGCCCGATGAACAGCGAGCGCAGCCGGCGCACAGCCAACCGGCTTACGGACGGGGTGGTTCTGTGAGCAGGTACGACAGGTACGACAGATACGACGCCACCGACGAACAGTGGGAAGGGCTCGCCCAGGTCGTACCGCTGAGGGGGCGCAACGAATGGCCCTCCCGCGTCGACCACCGCACGGTCCCCGACGAACGGGATTCGGCCGAACAGCGCCGGCTCGTCGTGCTGAGGGTCCAGGTCTTCGCGGACGCGCGCGAGGTGGCCGAGTACCTGGTGGCCCAGATTCCGGTGCTGCTCGATCTGACGGGCGCCGAGACCGACGTGGCCAAGCGGATCCTGGACTTCAGCAGCGGTGTGGTCTTCGGACTGGGCAGCGGGATGCACCGCGTCGACCGCAATGTCTTTCTGCTCGCGCCGGTCGGCATGGAGGTCGAGGGGGTCACGGCGGCGGGCGTACCCCAATCGTAGGAAGGTCGTGCGGGCGGAACGGTTCGCCGGCCGACGGCGTGCGTACGGTCCGCTCATGACTGTGATCACCACGGGGGCCACGCCGACGCGCACCGGTGCCCAGGCCCGTCCCGCCCGCCCCTTCGTCAGCGAACTGAGGCTTTCGGCCTTCGCCTCGTACCGCCGTGCGGCGATTCCCCTCGGCCCGTTCACCCTCCTGGCCGGGGCGAGCGGCAGCGGGAAGACGACCGCCCTTCGCGCGTACGAGGCGCTGGCCCGGCTCGCTTCCGGCGACCCGCTGGAAGCGGTCTTCCCGGACCCCGGGGCCTGGGTACCCGAACGGGCCGGGGCGGATGCGCAGGGGCGGCGGGGGTTCAGGCTCGGCTGCACCGTGGAGGGCCCGGCCGGTCCGGTGGGACTGGATCTCGCCGTCCAGGCCGAGCCCACCCTCCGCATCGTCGGCGAACGGCTCGCGGACGGCGGGGAGACGCTGCTGACCACGGCCCTGCGGGATCCGAGGCGCTCCGCCGTCCAGGCGGCCTGGCACACCGCAGGCACGGTCCCCGTGACGCGGGCCCCGTTCCCCGACGACCGGCTCGGTACGGCGCTGTTGCCGCTGCGGGTCGCGGGAACCACCCAGGGGCAGTTACGGGTGCTGGCGGCCGCCGAGCAGGTGGTGGTGGCGTTGCGGTCGGCCTTCGCCTGCGATCCGCAGCCGCAGCGGATGCGTGCGGCGGTACCGGTCGGGGAAGGGCGACTGAGGACCGCGTGCGACAACCTCGCCGACGTACTGAACCGCACACACGACCAGTGCGCCCGGCGGCACGCCCGGCTGGTCGCCATCGCGGACGCCGGGTGCGCGGGACCCGTGACGGGACTGACCGTAGAACAGCTCGCGGGCGGAGCCGTACAGGCCAGGGCGGGTCGCGGGGCCGGTTACAGCACGCCCCTGCGCCGTCTCGGCGACGGCGAGCTCAGGTATCTGGCGTTCGCCCTCGTGCTGCTGACCGGCCCTCATGCACTGGTGGTGGACCCGGCCACGGAGGTGCCGCCGGCGATGCAGGGGCTCACGGTCCTGGCCGACGGGCTCGACCGGAGCCTGGACGCGCGGCAGACGCGTGAGCTGCTGGCGCTGGCGTCCTCGATCTGCGCGGACGGACACATCCGGCTGCTGGGCACCGTCACCGAGGCGACCGGGGCACTGGCCCGCGGGACGGCGGGTGTGACAGTGGTAGACCTGGCACCGTGACGGAATTCGATGTAGCTCAACTGCAGCGGCGGCTGGCCGACTTCGCGGCGGCACGGGCCTGGGAGCAGTACCACACCCCGAAGAACCTGGCGGTCGCGCTGAGCGTCGAGGCATCCGAACTCCTCGAGATCTTCCAGTGGCTGACACCGGAGCAGTCGGCGCGGGTGATGGAGGACCCCGGTACGGCGCACAGGGTCGCGGACGAGGTCGCCGACGTACTCGCGTATCTGCTGCAGTTCTGCGAAGTGCTCGGTATCGACGTGCTGGCGGCGCTGGCGGCCAAGATCGACCGGAACGAGGTGCGCTTCCCTGCGCCGGAACCCACTGAACTTCACGATCGTCACTCTTCGGAGTGATCGACTTCTCCACAATCGACTTCCTGTCCACAGATTTCCGATTTCCTCTGGCTTTCCGGTGCCGCTGACCTCACTGTGGGTAATGAAAGAGGTGAGCGGGTTTTCGCGACGACGGGGGAATCACATGGAAGCGGAGCGGCTTATCGAAGCCGGACGACGAGCTCTCGCGGCGAGCCGGGGGACCCCGGCCATCATGGCGGAGGCCTGGCAGGCGCAGGCCCTCGCCCGGACGGTCGGCGGACAGCTGGTGCGATGCGGACCGGCGGAGTTACGGACCGACGCGCGCGGGCTCAGCGAGATCGGCGGCCGGGGCGCCGCAGTGCTCGACCACCCGATGATGCCGGTCGGCGCCGCACGGGCGGCACAGCTCTCCGAAGTGGCTGATGTGCCCAGAACGTTGGGCGCACTCGGGCTGCTCCTCGGCGATGTGGGCATCGCGCTCGTCGGCGTTGCCTGCGATACGGAGGAGGACGGGCTCTACTGGCAGTGCATCGAGGCGATAGATGCCGTCGACGAGTCGATCGACAGGGTGTACGGGATGCTCAGACGGCTCGCCGAACAGGAGCGGGAACAGGAGCAGAGCCGGGAGCGTGACGGTCCGTACGGAGTGATCCGTGGGCCGGCAGGCTTCGTGGCCGGGCAGTCATGAGCCCCGCCCGAAGGTGCAGGATGGAGGCATGGATCTTCGAATCTTCACCGAGCCCCAGCAAGGGGCCGACTACGACACCCTGCTGACTGTCGCCAAGGCCGCCGAAGACCTCGGCTTCGACGCCTTCTACCGCTCGGACCACTATCTCCGCATGGGCTCCGGGGACGGACTGCCGGGACCGACCGACGCCTGGATCACCCTGGCCGGTCTGGCCCGCGAAACCAAGCGGATCCGGCTCGGCACGCTGATGACGGCGGGCACCTTCCGGCTGCCCGGAGTGCTGGCCATCCAGGTGGCCCAGGTCGATCAGATGTCCGGCGGCCGGGTCGAGCTGGGCCTGGGTGCGGGCTGGTTCGAGGCGGAGCACAAGGCGTACGGCATTCCGTTCCCGAAGGAGAAGTTCGGCCGCCTGGAGGAGCAGCTGGCGATCATCACCGGCCTGTGGGAGACCGAGGTCGGCAAGACCTTCACCTACGACGGCACGTACTACCAGCTCACCGACTCACCGGCGCTTCCCAAGCCGGCCCAGTCCAAGGTGCCTGTCCTGATCGGCGGACACGGTGCGGTCCGCACCCCGCGGCTGGCCGCACAGTACGCGGACGAGTTCAACATCCCCTTCGCATCGCTCGAGGACAGTGAGAAGCAGTTCGGCCGCGTCCGGGAGGCGGCCAAGGCGGCCGGCCGCGCCCCGGAGGACCTGGTGTACTCCAACGCCCTGGTGGTCTGCGCCGGGAAGAACGACGCGGAAGTGGCCCGGCGGGCTTCCGCGATCGGCAGGGACGTCGAGGACCTCAAGGCGAACGGCCTGGCGGGCTCACCCGGCGAGGTGGTCGACAAGATCGGCCAGTACGCCGCGATCGGAGCGTCCCGGATCTACCTGCAGATCCTCGACCTGAACGACCTGGAACACCTGGAACTGATCTCGTCGCAGGTCCAGGCCCAACTGAGCTGACGGCAAGGAGCAGCTGTGCAATCCGCCCGGACTCCTCACGAGCCGACCGGCCGCACCCTCGGCGACGCGCTCGCCGAAGGCACCGTCCTGCTGGACGGAGGGCTCTCCAACCAACTGGGGGCGCAGGGGTGCGATCTGTCCGACGCGCTGTGGTCGGCCCGGCTCCTGGCCGATGCGCCCCAGCAGATCGAAGCGGCCCACGCGGCCTATGCGCGGGCGGGGGCGCAGGTACTCATCACGGCCAGCTACCAGGCGACGTTCGAAGGGTTCGAGCGGCGCGGGATCGGGCGGGACCGGGCCGCGGAGCTGATGGCCGGCAGCGTGGAGCTGGCACGCCGGGCCGGGGCGGGGACCGGGCGGGAGTTCTGGGTCGCGGCCTCCGTCGGACCGTACGGGGCGATGCTCGCGGACGGCAGCGAGTACCGCGGCCGGTACGGGCTGAGCGTCCGCGCCCTGGAGCGCTTCCACCGCCCCAGGGCGGAGACACTGGCTGCGGCGGGCCCCGATGTGCTGGCCCTGGAGACGGTGCCGGACCTCGACGAGGCCGAGGCGCTGCTGCGGGCGGTTCAGGACACCGCCGTCCCTGTCTGGCTCTCCTACAGCGTGGCGGGTGACCGGACCAGGGCGGGCCAGCCGCTCGACGAGGCCTTCGGGATCGCTGCGGGCAACGACCAGGTGATGGCCGTCGGGGTCAACTGCTGCGACCCGGCGGACGCGGAGCGTGCGGTGGAGGTGGCGGCGGCCGTCACCGGGAAGCCCGTCGTCGTCTACCCGAACAGTGGCGAGGTGTGGGACGCCGTGGGCCGGAGATGGACCGGGGAAGGCTCCTTCGACCCCGGGCGGGTGCGGGACTGGCAGCGGGCCGGGGCCCGGCTCATCGGGGGCTGCTGCCGGGTCGGCCCGTCCGAGATCGCAGAGCTGGCCGCTCTGCCAGGGCGGACCGGAAGTGAAAATGCCTGGTAGGAGGTGGGGTGCAGGGCCATACTCGGACGGGTGTTCCTGACTATCAGCACGACCGGCACCCTTGAGCGTCCCGCCACCGATCTCGGCTTTCTGCTGCACAAGCATCCCGAGAAGGCGCAGACGTTCTCCACCTCGCACGGCACCGCGCATGTCTTCTACTCCGAGGCATCCGCGGAGCGCTGCACGGCCGCGCTCCTGCTGGAGGTGGATCCGGTGGCGCTGGTGCGGCGCGGCAAGGGCAAGGGCAGGGGCGGCGCCCCCGATGCGGCGCTCGCGCAGTATGTCAACGACCGGCCGTACGCCGCCTCGTCCCTCCTCTCCGTCGCGATGACGACGGTCTTCAAGTCCGCGCTGAACGGGGTGTGCCGCGCCATGCCCGAGCGGGTCCAGGAGCCCCTGCCGCTGCGTATCGAGGTGCCCGCCCTGCCGGCCCGCGGCGGTGTCGACCTGGTGGAGAAGCTTTTCGGGCCGCTCGGCTGGAGGAGTGTGGACGCCGTAGCCGTACCGCTGGACGAGAAGTTCCCCGAGTGGGGCGACTCGCGCTACGTACGGCTCGTACTGGAGGGGGAGTTGCGGCTCGCCGACGCGCTGCGCCAGCTCTATGTGCTGTTGCCGGTGCTCGACGACGCCAAGCACTACTGGGTCGCGCCCGACGAAGTGGACAAGCTGCTGCGGGCGGGCGAGGGCTGGCTGGCCGATCACCCCGAGCAGCGGCTCATCACCAGCCGCTACCTCTCCCGCCGCTGGGGTCTGACCCGGCAGGCGATGGAACGGCTCGAACTGGTGCGGCTCGCCGAGTCCGACGACCTGCAGGTGGAGAGCGTCGACAACGCCGTGGACGAGACCACCGACACCGAGGAGAAGCCGGTGCCGCTCGCCGAGCAGCGCCGTGCGGCGATCCTGGAGGCGCTGCGCGCCGCCGGGGCGAACCGGGTGCTGGACCTGGGCTGTGGGCAGGGTCAGTTGGTGCAGGCGCTGCTCAAGGACGCGCGGTTCACGGAGATCGTCGGGGTCGACGTGTCGATGCGGGCCCTGACGATCGCCTCGCGCAGGCTGAAGCTGGACCGGATGGGGGAGCGACAGGCCGGCCGGGTCACGCTCCGGCAGGGCGCACTCACGTACACCGACAAGCAGCTCAAGGGGTACGACGCCGCGGTGCTCAGTGAGGTGATCGAGCACCTCGACCTGCCGCGGCTGCCCGCGCTGGAGTACGCGGTGTTCGGTTCGGCGCGGCCGCACACGGTGCTCGTGACCACGCCGAACGTCGAGTACAACGTCCGCTGGGAAACGCTCCCGGCCGGACACGTGCGCCACGGCGACCACCGTTTCGAATGGACCAGGGAGGAGTTCCGCTCCTGGGCGCGGCAGGTGTGCGAGCGGCACGGCTACGGGGTCGCGTTCGTACCCGTGGGGCCGGACGATCCCGACGTGGGTCCGCCCACCCAGATGGCCGTGTTCACGATGTCCACGGAGAAGGCCGCGAGCGCCGAGAAGGCCGCTGCGGAGACCGACCGGATGACCGAAGAGAAGACGAAGGAGGCGAAGGCCGCATGACCAGTACCTCTCGCACGCTGCCGGTGACCGACCTCTCCCTCGTCGTGCTCATCGGCGCCAGCGGATCGGGCAAGTCCACCTTCGCCCGCAAGCACTTCAAACCCACCGAGATCGTCTCCTCGGACTTCTGCCGCGGCCTCGTCGCCGACGACGAGAACGACCAGAGCGCGAGCCGCGACGCCTTCGACGTCCTGCACTACATCGCGGGCAAGCGCCTCGCCGCCGGCAGGCTCACCGTCGTCGACGCCACCAACGTGCAGTCCGAGAGCCGCAAGCAGCTCGTGCAGCTGGCCAGGGAGCACGACGTGCTGCCCATCGCCGTCGTGCTCGACCTGCCCGAGGAGGTCTGCCTCGCGCGCAACGCGAAGCGGCCCGACCGCGCGGACATGCCCCGCCATGTCGTCCAGCGCCACCGGCGCGAGCTGCGCCGTTCGTTGCGCGGACTCGAGCGCGAGGGCTTCCGCAAGGTGCACGTCCTGCGCACCGAGGAGGAGGCCGACAGCGCCGAAGTCGTCCTGGAGCGCCGCTACAACGACCTCCGCCACCTCACCGGCCCCTTCGACATCATCGGTGACATCCACGGCTGCAGCTCCGAGCTGGAGTCCCTGCTCGACAAGCTCGGATACACCGACGGTGCGCACCCCGACGGGCGCACCGCCGTGTTCGTCGGCGACCTCGTCGACCGCGGGCCGGACAGCCCCGGTGTGCTGCGCCGCGTCATGTCCATGGTGTCGGCGGGCAACGCCCTGTGTGTCCCGGGCAACCACGAGAACAAGCTGGGCCGGTATCTCAAGGGGCGGCAGGTCCAGGTCAGATACGGCCTCGCCGAGACCATCGAGCAGCTGGAGCGGGAGGACGCCAGGGACCCGGAGTTCCGGGAGCAGGTGAAGGAGTTCATCGACGGGCTCGTCAGCCACTACGTCCTGGACGGCGGCAAGCTGGTCGTCTGCCACGCGGGCCTGCCCGAGAAGTACCACGGGCGCACCTCGGGGCGGGTCCGTTCGCACGCGCTGTACGGGGACACGACCGGCGAGACCGACGAATTCGGCCTGCCCGTGCGCTACCCGTGGGCGGAGGACTACCGCGGGCGCGCGGCGGTGGTCTACGGCCACACCCCGGTGCCCACCACCTCCTGGGTCAACAACACCCTCTGCCTGGACACCGGAGCGGTCTTCGGGGGGAAGATGACCGCGCTGCGCTGGCCGGAGCGCGACATCGTCGACGTACCGGCCGAGCAGGTCTGGTACGAGCCCGTGAAGCCGCTGACCACCGAGGCTCCCGGGGGCCGTGAGGGGCGCCCGCTCGACCTCGCCGACGTGCAGGGCCGCCGCATCGTGGAGACCCGCCACATGGGCCGGATCGCGGTGCGCGAGGAGAACGCGGCGGCGGCCCTCGAGGTGATGAGCCGGTTCGCCGTCGACCCGAGGCTGCTGGCCTACCTCCCGCCGACCATGGCCCCGACCGCGACCTCCCAGGAGGAGGGCTTCCTGGAGCATCCGGCCGAGGCCTTCGCCCAGTACGGGGCGGACGGCGTCACCAAGGTCGTCTGCGAGGAGAAGCACATGGGCTCGCGTGCGGTGGCGCTGGTCTGCCGCGACGAGGGCGCGGCCCGTGAGCGCTTCGGTGCCGAGGGCCCCACCGGGGCGCTGCACACCCGAACCGGCCGGCCGTTCCTGGACGACGTGGCGCTCACCGAAGTGATCCTCGGCAGGCTCCGCACGGCCGTCACCGCCGCCGGACTCTGGGAGGAGTGGGACACGGACTGGGTGCTGCTGGACGCCGAGCTGATGCCCTGGTCCTTCAAGGCTGCCGGGCTGCTGCGCTCGCAGTACGCGGCGGTGGGCGCCGCGTCGGGTGCGGTCCTTCCCGTGGCGGGCGATGCCCTGGCCGCGGCGGCTGCCCGCGGTGTGGACGTCGGGGCTCTCGCCGGACGCCAGCAGGAGCGTGCCGAAGACGCTGCGGCCTTCACCGAGGCCTACCGCCGCTACTGCTGGAGCACGGAGGGACTCGACGGGGTCCGCCTGGCGCCGTTCCAGATCCTTGCCGTGCAGGGCCGCTCACTCGCCTCCGTACCGCACGACGAGCAGCTGGCCTGGCTGGACCGCATGGTGGAGCACGACCCGACCGGGCTGCTCCAGGTCACCCGGCGCCTGGTCGTCGACACCGGGGACGAGGACTCCGTGCGCTCCGGCATCGACTGGTGGCTGGAGATGACCGGGCGCGGCGGTGAGGGCATGGTCGTCAAGCCGCTCGGCGCTCTCGTCAGGGACGCGAAGGGCAGGCTGGTCCAGCCGGGCATCAAGGTGCGCGGCCGGGAGTACCTGCGGATCATCTACGGACCCGAGTACACGCGTCCGGAGAATCTGGACCGGCTGCGTTCGCGGTTCCTCGGCCACAAGCGGTCGCTGGCCCTGCGGGAGTACGCCCTCGGCCTGGAGGCCCTGGACAGGCTGGCCGACGGAGAGCCCCTGTGGAGGATCCACGAAGCGGTCTTCGCGGTACTGGCCCTGGAGTCCGAGCCGGTCGACCCCCGGCTCTGAAGGCAGCCCGGAGGTGTTCTAGGCGTGGCCTCTCCCACCGGACACCGGTGCGGAGAGGCCGCCGTGCCTCACAGCGCGGACGGCTCCCCGGCGTTTCGGGTGCCCGGGGGAAGGTCCAGCAGGAGGCGTTCGGAGGGGTGCAGCAGCCGGCCGAGGAACAGGCCGATACCTGCGCCCCCCACCGCGTAGTCGTCGGAGACGCGGTCCAGCCACCTGCCGGGCCGGACGATATCTTCGCAATGCCCGCCATGCCTTTGAAGAGCCCGGGAATCGCCGTGCACTTGACGTACGAGTCGTCCGCGATCCGGTGAGCCACGCTCAAGTAGTTCCGGCCGCCGACGTGTTCGCCGACCGGTGGAAGTCGCCGCGTTCGTCTCCCTTGTTCGTACCCTTGCCGCCGCTGCGGGGGCCGTCCTGCCCGCGCTCGCACCCGCGAACTGAAGCGTCTCCCGCTCCGTCCGCTCCATGTCCCGGGCGAGGGGCCGGGGTAGCGGAGAGGGCGGGAAAACAGTGGGCGGTTCGCAGGGTGAACGGTGCTCCGCGTGGTGAGGATGAAGACATGGGATTCCATGTCGATTCCGAGGCCGGGCGGCTGCGCCGCGTCATCCTGCACCGCCCCGATCTGGAGCTGAAGCGGCTCACCCCCAGCAACAAGGACGCGCTCCTGTTCGACGACGTGCTGTGGGTGCGCCGTGCCAGGGAGGAGCACGACGGCTTCGCCGATGTCCTGCGCGACCGCGGTGTGGAGGTCCACCTGTTCGGTGACCTGCTCCGTGAATCCCTGGACATCCCGGTGGCGCGGCGGCTCGTGCTCGACCGGGTGTTCGAGGAGAAGGAGTACGGGCCGCTCGCCACCGAGCATCTGCGTGCTGTCTTCGAGGAGCTGCCGGCCGCCGAACTGACCGAGGCGCTGGTCGGCGGGATGACGAAGCGGGAGTTCCTGGAGCGGCACGCCGAGCCGACGTCGGTCCGCTTCCATGTGATGGACCTGGACGACTTCCTCCTCAACCCGCTGCCCAACCACCTCTTCACCCGCGACACCTCGGCATGGATCTACGACGGCGTGTCCATCAACGCGATGCGCTGGCCGGCCAGGCAGCGCGAGACCGTGCACTTCGAGGCCATCTACCGGCACCATCCGCTGTTCACCGGGCCGGAAGCGGGCGTCTTCCACCACTGGTCCGAGGGGCAGCACGACTACCCGTCCACCATCGAGGGCGGCGACGTCCTCGTGATCGGCCGGGGTGCCGTCCTCATCGGGATGAGCGAGCGCACCACTCCGCAGGCTGTGGAGATGCTCGCCAGGGGTCTCTTCGACGCCGGGTCGGCCCGGACGATCGTGGCGCTCGACATGCCCAAGCGCCGCGCGTTCATGCACCTGGACACGGTGATGACGATGATCGACGGGGACACGTTCACGCAGTACGCCGGGCTGGGGATGCTCCGTTCCTACACGATCGAGCCGGGCAGCGGCCCCCGGGAGCTGAAGGTCACCGACCACCCGCCCGAGCACATGCACCGGGCCGTCGCCGCCGCGCTGGGCCTGGATGCGATCCGGGTCCTCACCGCGACCCAGGACGTCCACGCGGCCGAGCGTGAGCAGTGGGACGACGGCTGCAACGTGCTGGCAGTGGAACCCGGGGTCGTCGTCGCGTACGAGCGCAACGCCACCACCAACACCTTTTTGCGCAAGGAGGGCATCGAGGTCATCGAGATCCGCGGCAGTGAGCTGGGTCGGGGCAGAGGCGGTCCGCGCTGTATGAGCTGCCCGGTGGTGCGCGACCCGGTGTGAGCGTGGGCTGTCCGTGCGGGTGGGCTCCCCGGTGGCGCGTGACGCAGGCTTCCACGGGCGGCCGGGCGCCCCACCACCTCTGTATAGCAATGCGGAGTCTCGTATAGACTTCCAGGGTCACTGTATGCGTGTCCTCAGCCCGACCCAGGAGCAGTCACCATGGCCATAGACCTCGCAGGCCGCCACTTCATCAAGGAGCTGGATTTCACGGCCGAGGAGTTCCGCGGCCTGATCGCCCTGGCTGCCGAGCTCAAGGCCGCCAAGAAGGCGGGCGAGGAGGTGCAGCGACTGCGTGGGAAGAACATCGCGCTGATCTTCGAGAAGACCTCGACCCGCACGCGGTGCGCCTTCGAGGTGGCCGCTGCCGACCAGGGTGCCTCCACGACGTACCTCGATCCCTCCGGCTCCCAGATGGGCCACAAGGAGTCGGTCATGGACACCGCTCGCGTGCTCGGCCGGATGTTCGACGGCATCGAGTACCGCGGTGACAGCCAGGAGTCGGTCGAGCAGCTGGCGGCATACAGCGGCGTCCCCGTCTTCAACGGCCTCACCGACGACTGGCACCCCACCCAGATGCTCGCCGACATCCTCACGATGACCGAGCACAGCGAGAAGCCGCTGGAGCGGCTGGGCTTCGCCTACCTCGGTGACGCCCGCTTCAACATGGGCAACTCCTACCTGATCACCGGTGCCCTGCTCGGTATGGACGTCCGGATCGTCGCACCCGAGGCCTACTGGCCGGCCCAGGAGATCGTGGCGCAGGCCCACAAGCTCGCGGAGTCCAGCGGCGCGCGCATCACCCTCACCGAGGACATCGCCGAAGGCGTCCGCGGCACCGACTTCGTCGCCACAGACGTCTGGGTCTCCATGGGGGAACCCAAGGAGGTCTGGGACGAGCGGATCGCCGCGCTCGCCCCCTACGCCGTGACCATGGACGTCCTGCGCGCCAGCGGCAACGACGGCGTCAAGTTTCTGCACTGCCTCCCCGCCTACCACGACCTCGGTACGAAAGTGGCCCGGGAAATCCACGAGCGCCACGGCCTCACCGAGCTGGAGGTCACCGACGAGGTCTTCGAGTCCGGGCACTCCGTCGTCTTCGACGAGGCCGAGAACCGGATGCACACGATCAAGGCCGTCCTCGTGGCCACCATGGCAGGCCAGGGGCAGTACGCATGAGCATGCGCCCGATTGGGTGAACATGCGTGGTGGCGCCTACGATGGTGCGACTTGGTGGGGTTCGGGCTCGCACGCTCGAACCCCATTTCTGTGCGCTCGGTGCGAGGCCTCCCCACGGGTTCCTCGGCTGTCCCGCCCACGGCCCCCAGGTCCTCCCCGCAGCTTTCCGCGGGCGCCCCACCACCCCCACGCTCCACCAGAGAAGAGAACGTCCCCCCATGAGTTCCGTCCCCTCCCCCCGGACACCGGTGAGCCCGCCGGTGAGCCGGTCGCGCGTCAAGAGCCCCGACCTGCTGGTCGCCGAGTCCGGTGCCGACCTGGAGGGCCACGGTCTCCGGCGCACCATGGGGCTGTTCCAGCTGGTGTGCTTCGGAGTCGGCGCGATCGTCGGCACGGGGATCTTCGTAGGCCTGTCCGACAGCGTCGCCGAAGGGGGCCCCGCGGTCGTGGTCTCCTTCGTCCTCGCCGCGGTCACCTGCATCTTCACCGCCTTCTCCTTCGCCGAGCTCGGCGGTGCCATCCCGGTCTCCGGCAGTTCGTACTCGTTCGCCTACGCCACGCTCGGCGAGCGCGTCGCGTTCCTCGTGGGCTGGTGCCTGCTGCTGGAGTACGGCGTCTCGGTCTCCGCGGTCGCGGTCGGCTGGAGCCAGTACGTCAACGAGCTGCTGGACAGCATCTTCGGCTGGGAACTGCCGGCCGCCCTGTCCTCGGGACCCGCGGACGGGGGAGTGATCAACCTGCCCGCGGTCGTCGTGATCATGATGGCCGCCACTCTGCTGGTGCGCGGCATCCGGGAGAGCGCGGGGGCCACGGCTGCGATGGCGGTCCTCAAGATCGGCATCCTGATCGCGTTCTGCGTGATCGCTTTCACCGCGTTCGAGGACGGAAACCTCTCCCCGTTCGCTCCCGAGGGCGTGGCCGGGGTCACCGCCGGTGCGTCGCTGGCGTTCTTCTCGTACATCGGGTTCGACGCCATCACCACTGCGGGCGAGGAGGTCAAGAACCCCCGGCGGAACATCCCGATCGCGATCATGATCTGTATCGGCCTCGTCACGCTGCTCTACTGCGCGGTCGCCCTCGGGGCCATCGGCGCGCTGGGCGCGGACGCGGTGTCCGACAAGCCGGCCGCGCTCTCGCTGGTCGTCGACCAGGTCACCGACTCCGCGGTCGGCGGCGGGATCATCGCCTTCGGCGCGGTCGTCGCGATCGCGTCCGTCGTGCTCGCGGTGATGTACGGGCAGACCCGGATCCTGATGTCGATGTCCCGCGACGGCCTGATCCCCCGGGTCTTCGAGCGGGTCTCGCCCCGGACGCACACGCCGGTGGCCAACACGTGGATCGTGGCGCTCCTCTTCGCGATCCCGGCGGCCTTCTCGTCGCTCGACGTCGTGGTGAACCTGACGACCATCGGCACCCTCGCGATCATGGCGGTGGTGAACATCGCGGTGATCGCGCTGCGCCGCCGCAATCCGGAGCTGAGGCGCTCCTTCCGGGTGCCGCTCTACCCGCTCAGCCCGGTCCTGGGCGTCGCCTTCTGCCTGTACCTGATGTACGGGACGGGCTGGTCGACCTGGGTGCAGTTCGTGGTCTTCCTGGTGGTCGGTTCGCTCGTGTACGCCGGCTACGGCCGCAGCCGGTCCCGGCTGGTCAACCCCGGGGGCCGGGCGGCGGCACCGACGGAAGGGTGAACCAGACGGCCTTGCCGTGCTCGGTGGCGCGATGACCGCAGGCGGAGCTGAGGGTGCGGATCAGGACCAGTCCGCGGCCGTGCTCCTGCCAGGGGTCCGGCTCGCTGCCGGGCGCGGGGCGTGACAGGTCTCCGGGCGGGCCGGGGTCGTGGTCGTGCACCTCGACCTGGCAGCCGGTCGCCATGAGCTCCACGACCAGTTCGATGGGCCCCGCGCCGTCGGTGTGCTCGACGGCGTTGGCGACCAGTTCGGCCGTGAGGAGCTCGGCCGTGTCGCTGTCCGCCGGTGCGTCGATGTCCGCCAGCGCCGTACGGATGAGGGCGCGGGCGATCGGCACGGCGGCCGTGGAGTGCGGCAGTGCGACGCGCCAGGAGGTGGGCACGGGGGCGGGGGCGTCGGGCGGCAAGGCGGGTTTCCGTTCGGGAGCGGGACATCCTGCACCGGGCTTCCCTGCCGAGCTGTGCCGGAGGGTCGTACCGGACGTCTGTACGGAGAGTTCTGTACGCGACTTCGGTACCGAAGGTTCTGAACCGAAGTTCTGTACGCAGGCTCTGTACAGAAGTTCTGCACCGAAAGTTCTGTACCAGGACTTCCTGGGTCCAACCTTACGAACTGCACCGCCTCAGACATAGGGGCGGTCGACCGGCACAAAAGGGACCTTCGCCACACCGGCGCGATGGATCAGTTATTGCGTACTCATGACGGAAGTCACGTATGAGTGATAACTTCGAAGCGGATCACAGCAGCCCGACGGCTGAAGGGGACCCCGTCCATGAGCCCGTTCACCGGCTCCGTCCCGCGCACGGAGCGATGGGAACATCTGCGCCTGACGAGGCACGACGGGGTGGCGACCGTCACCCTCGCCCGGCCCGAGAAGCTCAACGCGCTCACCTTCGGCGCCTATGCCGACCTGCGCGACCTCCTTGCCGAGCTCTCCCGTGAACGCTCCGTGCGCGCGCTCGTGCTCGCAGGTGAGGGGCGCGGATTCTGCTCCGGCGGAGATGTCGACGAGATCATCGGCGCCACGCTCGCCATGGACACCGCACAGCTGCTCGACTTCAACCGGATGACCGGACAGGTCGTACGCGCCCTGCGGGAGTGCCCCTTCCCGGTCATCGCCGCCGTGCACGGGGTCGCCGCCGGGGCCGGGGCGGTCATCGCGCTCGCCGCCGACTTCCGGGTCGCGGACCCCTCCGCCCGCTTCGCCTTCCTTTTCACCAAGGTCGGTCTCTCCGGCGGCGACATGGGGGCCGCCTACCTCTTGCCGCGCGTCGTCGGCCTCGGTCATGCCACCCGGCTCCTGATGCTCGGCGAACCCGTGCGCGCCCCCGAGGCCGAGCGCATCGGAATGATCAGCGAGATGGCCGAGGAGGGCGGGGCCGACACACGGGCCGCACAGCTCGCCCGCCGGCTGGCCGACGGCCCCGCACTCGCTCTCGCCCAGACCAAGGCCCTCCTCACCGCCGAGCTCGACATGCCGCTCGCGGCCTCCGTCGAACTGGACGCCGCCACCCAGGCGCTTCTCATGAACGGCTCGGACTACGCAGAGTTCCACGCCGCCTTCACCGAGAAGCGGCCGCCGAAGTGGCAGGGCCGGTAGCGCGATGCCCTCCTCCGCTGCGGACACTCCGCGCACCGGACGGATCGCGGTCATCGGCGGCGGCCCCGGCGGGCTCTACGCCGCGGCCCTCCTCAAGCGGCTCGACCCCCGGCGCGAGATCACCGTCTGGGAGCGCAACGCACCCGACGACACGTTCGGTTTCGGCGTGGTCCTCTCCGACGAGACGCTCGGCGGCATCGAGCACGCCGACCCCGTCGTGTACGCGGCGCTGCGGGACGAGTTCGTCCGCTGGGACACCATCGACGTCGTCCACCGGGGCACCACCCAGACCTCGGACGGCCACGGCTTCGCCGCGCTGGGCCGCCGGCGCCTCCTGCAGATCCTGCACGAGCGCTGCGCATCCCTGGGGGTACGACTCCGCTTCGGGGCCGAGGCCCCGCCCGCCGCCGAGCTCGCCGCCCACCACGACCTGGTGATCGCCGCGGACGGCGTCCACAGCGCCACCCGCGAGGCCCACGCCGCCCACTTCGGCCCGCGGACCGCCACCCACCGCAACCGCTACATCTGGCTCGCCGCCGACTTCGCGTTCGGCGCCTTCCGCTTCGAGATCGCCGAGACCGAGTACGGCGTGATACAGCTGCACGCCTACCCCTTCTCGCCCGACGCCTCCACCGTCATCGTCGAGATGCGCGAGGAGGTCTGGCGGGCGGCCGGTCTCGACACCTGTGATGCCACCGAGTCGACCGAACGCTGCGCCAAGGTCTTCGCCGAGGCCCTCGGCGGCCGGCCGCTGCGCTCCAACAACTCCTCCTGGCTCACCTTCGCCACCGTCACCAACTCCCACTGGGCGCACGGAAACACGGTCCTCATCGGCGACGCCGCCCACACCGCCCACTTCTCCATCGGATCGGGCACCAAACTCGCCGTCGAGGACGCCCTCGCGCTGGCCGCCTGCATCGAGGAACAGCCCGACCTGCCCACCGCCCTCGCCGCGTACGAGGCCGAGCGGCGTCCGGTCGTCCTGTCCACCCAGCGCGCCGCGGCGGCGAGCCTGCGCTGGTTCGAGGAACTCCCGCTGTACGTGGACCAGCCGCCCCGCCGGTTCGCCTTCAACCTCCTCACCCGCAGCCGCCGCGTCACCCACGGCAATCTGCGGCTGCGCGACTCCGACTTCACCGGAGCCGTCGAGGCGGAGTTCGGCTGTCCGCCGGGAACCCCGCCGATGTTCACCCCGCTGCGGCTGCGCGGCCTCGAACTCCGCAACCGCGTCGTCGTCTCGCCCATGGACATGTACTCCGCCGTGGACGGGATGCCCGGCGACTTCCACCTCGTCCACCTGGGAGCCCGCGCGCTCGGCGGCGCCGGACTCACCATGACCGAGATGGTGTGCGTGAGCCCCGAAGGCCGCATCACGCCCGGCTGCACCGGCCTGTGGACCGACGAACAGGCCACCGCCTGGAGCAGGATCACCCGTTTCGTCCACGACTCCTCCCCAGGCGCCGCGATCGGCGTCCAGCTCGGGCACTCCGGCCGCAAGGGCTCCACGAAACTGATGTGGGACGGCATCGACCAGCCACTGGACGAAGGCAACTGGCCGGTGAGCGCCGCCTCCCCGATCCCGTACGTGCCGGGCGTCAGCCGGCTCCCGCACGCCCTGGACCGGGCCGGGCTCGACACCGTCCGCACCCAGTTCACCGATGCCGCCCGGCGGGCCGCCCGCTGCGGGTTCGACCTCCTCGAACTGCACTGCGCGCACGGCTATCTGCTCTCCGGATTCCTCTCCCCGCTCACCAACCGGCGCACCGACGCCTGCGGCGGGCGGCTGGAGAACCGCCTCCGCTTCCCCCTGGAGGTCTTCGACGCGGTGCGCGAGGTGTGGCCCGAGGACCGGCCCATGACCGTCCGGATCTCCGCCACCGACTGGGCCGAAGGCGGTACGAGCCCCGGGGACGCCCTCGGGATCGCCCGCGCCTTCGCCGCACACGGTGCCGACGCCATCGACGTCTCCACCGGCCAGGTCGTCCCGGACGAACGCCCCGAGTACGGCCGCTCCTACCAGACCCCCTACGCCGACCGGATCCGCAACACCCTGGACGTTCCTGTCATCGCGGTGGGCGCCATCTCCTCCTGGGACGACGTCAATTCGCTGCTCCTCGCGGGCCGCGCCGACCTCTGCGCCCTGGCCCGCCCGCATCTGTACGACCCGCACTGGACCCTGCACGCCGCCGCCGAACAGGGCTACGAGGGGCCGGGCGCCCCCTGGCCCCTCCCGTACCGTGCGGGCAGCCGCATCCCGCCGACGGGCCGCACCGACGCACCCAAGCCCCGGCTCACCCTGGGCTGAGCGTCAGACACTCGTGGCAGCGGCACGGGGTGGGGTGGGGCTCTCCCTCCCACCGGGTGCGGCGTCCTTCGGCCGCCAGCCGTTCGAGCCGGGCGGCGACCTCTTCCGCTTCCGCCCGGCCGCCCCAGACCCTGCCCACGCTGCTCCCGGCGTCTCGCCGGAGTACCTCCGGACTGCGGATCAACGAGGCCCGGAAGGTGTGCAGGTGGCGCGTCGCCATGTCGAGGGTGATGAAGGTGCCGGTGTGCCGCCCGCGCCCGACGGTGGTCAGGTGCTCGTGCTCGCCGGGACGAGAGCCGATCACGTGCACCTTCGAGCCGCCCCGGTACGACTTGGTGCCCGGCCGCAACTCCTGACCGCCCACCCCGTACCGCCGCCAGCGCACCACATTCGCGGCGATCATCCAGACCGGTTCCAGCTCCGGCGGCGCCTCGTGGTCGTCGTTCGTCACTTCGGCTCCGCGGTGACCAGCAGCCGGTCGGCGAGGGCCTCGTAGCCGATGCGCCGGTACACCCCGTTGCTCGTCGGATTCGCGAGGTCCGTGAAGAGCAGCACCTCCTCGGCGCCCGCCTCCCGTGCCGCCCGGCTCACCTCCGCCGTCACCGCCGCCGCGTACCCCCGGCCGCGGTGTTCCGGCGGTGTGTAGACCGTCGCCACCCGCACCGTGCCGGCGATCATGCGCGAGACGCCCGCCATCGACACCGGGACACCCTCGTTCTCCCAGACGGTCAGCCCGCCGTGCGAAGTCCGGTCGTCCACGATCCGTTCGGCCCGGGCGCCCGACTGCCCCGTCTCCTCGCCGAAGGCCCGGAACCAGTCGATGAGCAGCGTGCGGTCGGCACAGGTCGCGGTACGCGGGCTTCCGGCGGGCGCGGGGGAGGGCGGAACCAACTCGCCCAGACGGTACAGCCGGTGCTCCTCGTCGATACGGTGGCCGGGCCAGCGGGAGGCCAGCGCCTCGGCGGTGGCGCGGTCCGCGTTGATGCCGGGCAGCGGGAGCGCCTCGGCCAGCGGACCGATCGCGTCCGGAGCCACCGTGCCCAGGATCGGCACGTACGGCGGCGTCCGTACGAACGTCCCGGCGACCTCTCCGTCCGCCCCGCGCCACCACCCCAGCAGCGGGGTGCCCTCGCCGTAGGCGTGCGGACCGCTGTGCCGCAGGGTCGCGGTGACGGTCAGCACCAGGGTGTTCTCCGCCGGCCGGGCGGCCAGCGACGCGCCTGCCGCGTCCAGGAAGACGTCGACGTCATCAGTGAGGGTCCAGGTCATGCCTCATCCTGCCGGGTCAGCAGTCGCCGGGGCACACCGATTTCATCCCGCGTCGGCTGTCACGTCCACGAAATCGGCCCCTGCGTCCCGCAGTTGTGCGTGCAGGCGCCCGAACACCTCCGCCGAACGGCCGCCGGGCCAGTCCTTGGGAAGCAGCTCCTCGGGCAGCCCGGGATCCGCGTACGGCAGCTGCCGCCAGGAATCCAGGGCGAGGAGGTAGTCCCGGTAGGCGTCCTCCGGGTCCGGCGCACTCCCGCCGGGCCGCGCCTC
The DNA here is from genome assembly GCF_040605575.1 of Streptomyces sp. NPDC005566. Taxonomy (NCBI): domain Bacteria; kingdom Bacillati; phylum Actinomycetota; class Actinomycetes; order Kitasatosporales; family Streptomycetaceae; genus Streptomyces; species Streptomyces sp. NPDC005566. Next base: position 25,920 of record NZ_JBEXDB010000027.1, read on the forward strand.
CCAGCCCCGCAGCACGGGCTCCTGCTGCTCCAGGAAGTCCAGATGGAGCCGTGCGATCCCGTCCAGGTCCCACCAGCGGGTCACCGACTCCTTCGTCGCGGCGAAACCCAGGTGTTTCCCGCGGAACAGCTCGACGTACGGGGCGAGTTCCAGTCGCTCCAGGGTGTGCCGCGTCTCTTCGTACAGTCCGGCGGGTGCGATCCACACCCCGGGGGCAGCCGCGCCGAAGCCGAGGTTGCCGAGGCGGGAGCGCAGCAGGTGACGCTTGTGGCGCTCCGCCTCCGGTACGGAGAAGACGGCGAGTACCCAGCCCTCCCGGAGCCCGGGCGACGGGTGCCTGTAGATCCTCCGGTCGCCGTCGTCGAGCAGCTGACGAGCGTCGGCGGACAGGGCGTATCCGGCCGCCCCGTCCGCCGTCCGGGCGGGGACGAGCAGCTCGCGGCGCTTGAGCCGGGAGACGGAGGAGCGTACGGACGGTGCGTCGACGCCGACCGCGTGCAGCAGTCGGATCAGCTCGGACACCGCCATCGGGGCGTTGTCCGGGGAGCGACCGTAGGCGCCGTAGAGGGTGACGATCAGGGAACGGGGAGAGTGCTCGGCCACGTGATCACTCTAGAGCGGCTCGGTCGTGCGGGTCCGGGGAGGTGCGCAGGAGGAAGCGCTGGAGTTTGCCGGTCGCGGTCCGCGGGAGCGAGGGCAGGAACTCGATGGCACGGGGGCATTTGTGCGGCGCGAGCTCCGACTTCACATGCGTGCGCAGGGAGTCGGCGGACTGCTCGGCACCCTCGCGGAGCACCACGTACGCCGCCACGATCTGACCGCGCAGCTCGTCCGCCCGGCCCACCACCGCCGCCTCCACGACGTCGGGGTGGCGCAGGAGGGCTTCCTCGACCTCGGGGCCGGCGATGTTGTAGCCGGAGGAGATGATCATGTCGTCGGCGCGGGCGACGTAGCGGAAGTAGCCGTCCGGCTCGCGTACGTAGGTGTCGCCGGTGATGTTCCAGCCGTGGCGTACGTACTGGTTCTGGCGCTCGTCGGCGAGGTAGCGGCAGCCGACCGGTCCGCGCACCGCCAGCAGGCCTGGTTCGCCGTCGGGCAGTTCCACGCCGTCGCCGTCGACCACCCGTGCCTGCCAGCCGGGCACGGGTGTGCCCGTGGTGCCGGGGCGGATCGCCTCGTCGGCCGCGGAGATGAAGATGTGCAGCAGCTCGGTCGCCCCGATGCCGTTGATGATGCGCAGTCCCGTCCGCTCGTGCCAGGACTGCCAGGTGGCCGCGGGCAGGTTCTCCCCGGCGGAGACGCAGCGCCGCAGCGCGGAGAGGTCATGGCCGTCGAGCTCATCGAGCATCAGACGGTAGGCCGTCGGCGCCGTGAACAGGACCGAGACCCGGTGGGCGGCGAGCGCGGGCAGGAGCTGCTTGGGGCCGGCCTGCTCCAGCAGCAGGGACGAGGCCCCGGCCCGCAGGGGGAAGATCACCAGCCCGCCGAGCCCGAAGGTGAAACCGAGCGGGGGGCTGCCGGTGAACACGTCGTCCGGGCCGGGCCGCAGGATGTGGTGGGCGAAGGTGTCCGCGACGGCCAGTACGTCGCGGTGGACGTGCATACAGCCCTTGGGCCGCCCCGTGGTCCCCGAAGTGAACGCGATGAGTGCGACGTCGTCGGCGGCCGTGTCCACCGCCCGGTAGGGCCCCGGCCTGGTCGACGCGAGCTGCGTCAGGTCGTCGAGGGCTTCGCCGCCGAACGCCGTGACCCGCAGCCCGGGTACCTGCGCCTTCAACAGGTCGTCGACCGACCTGACGTCGCACAGGGCATGACCGACCCTGGCGAGGAGACAGATCGTGGCGAGTTCCGTCGGCCGTTGCTGGGCCAGTACGGTCACGGCGACCGCGCCCGCTTTCATCACGGCGAGCCAGCAGGCGGCGAGCCACGGGGTGGTGGGGCCGCGCAGCAGCACCCGGTTGCCGGGGACGACGCCCAGGTCGTCGGTCAGTACGTGGGCGATCCGGTCCACCCGGTCCCGCAGCTCCCCGTAGCTCCAGACGCCGCCGTCCGGGCTGCGGAAGGCGGGGCGGTCCTTCCCGAAGCGCTCCGCGGTCCGGTCGAGCAGCTCGTACCCGCAGTTCAGCCGGTCGGGGTAGAGCAGTTCGGGGAGGTCGAAGACCAGCTCGGGCCACTGTCCGGCGGGCGGGAGATGGTCGCGCGCGAACGTGTCGGAGTGAGCACTTGCGGTACCTGACGGCTTCATGAAGCATCGCCCCCTTGTCGCCCTTGGAGCGTATCGTTTGAGTGACGGCAGTCAACAGTCCGCGATAGGTCCGCGAAGAGTCGTGACAAGAGAGGCGCCGGTATGACGGCATTCTCCCTCGATCCCGGTCAAACCGCATGGTGCGACGAGCTGTACACCCTCGCGGGTGAACAGCTGCGCCCACTCGCGGAGAAGGGCACCCCCGGCCGTGTCAACCGCCCGTTGGTCGCCGCCCTCGGCGAAATGGGGCTCCTCGGCCGGATGCTGGGATCCGGCGCTCTGGACCTCTGCCTGCTGCGCGAGTCCCTGGCCCGCGGCTGTACCGAGGCGGAGACCGCGCTCGCACTCCAGGGCCTCGGCACGTATCCCGTAGCCCAGGCGGGCACCCCGCTGCAGCGCGAGCGCTGGCTCCCCGAGGTGAGCGCGGGCCGCGCCGTGGCCGCCTTCGCGCTCAGCGAGCCGGGCGCGGGATCCGACGCGGCGGCACTCGCCCTCGATGCCCGGCGCTGCGCGGAGGGCTGGCGGCTGACCGGGGAGAAATGCTGGATCTCCAACGCCCCGGAGGCCGACTTCTACACCGTCTTCGCCCGGACGGCGGAGGGCGAGGGGGCCCGCGGGGTCACCGCGTTCCTCGTCCCGGCCGACCGCCCCGGACTCACCGGGACGGCCCTGGACATGCTCTCCCCGCACCCCATCGGCACCCTCGACTTCGACGGCGTACCCGTCACGCACCACGACGTCCTCGGGGAGCCCGGCCGGGGATTCCGCGTCGCCATGAACACCCTGAACCTCTTCAGGCCGAGCGTCGGCGCGTTCGCCGTCGGCATGGCGCGCGCCGCGCTGGACGCCACCCTGGAACACACGGCGCACCGCACCGCGTTCGGCGGACCGCTCAAGGACCTCCAGGCCGTCTCCCACCAGGTCGCCGAAATGGCCACCCGCACCGAGGCCGCCCGGCTCCTCGTGTACGCGGCCGCCGCGGCGTACGACGCGGGTGAACCCGGAGTCCCCGGGCGAGCCGCCATGGCGAAGCTGTACGCCACCGAGACCGCGCAGTTCGTCGTCGACGCGGCTGTCCAGCTGCACGGCGCACGCGCGCTGCGCCGCGGCCATCTGCTCGAACACCTCTACCGGGAGGTGCGCGCGCCCCGGATCTACGAGGGTGCCACCGAAGTACAGCGCACCATCATCGCCAAGGAGCTGTACGCGACACAGGAGACGCCCGCATGAACCCGCTCACCCGGATCAACCCGACCGAGCTCGCCCCGGCCACCGGCTTCTCGCACGCCGTCGCGGTCAGCGGCGGCCGGCTGGTCTTCCTGGCCGGCCAGACCGCCCTCGACGGAGACGGGAAGGTCCTCGGGGCCACCCTGCCCGAACAGTTCGAGACGGCGCTCGGCAATCTGCTCACCGCTCTGCGCGCGGCGGGCGGCTCCCCGGCCGCCCTGGCCCGGGTCACCGTGTACGCCACCGATGTCGCCGACTACCGCTCCCACGCCCACGAACTGGGCAGGATCTGGCGCAGGCTGGCAGGGCGCGAATACCCGGCCATGGCTGTCATCGGGGTGGCCAGGCTCTGGGACGAACAGGCACTGGTCGAGCTGGACGGCATCGCGGTGCTGGACTGAGAGGGCACGGACAGCAGTGCCCCGGAACGCGGCCGGGGCGGCCGGAGGAACGGCTGCCCCGGCCGCATCGGCTCAGTACGGCTCGACCAGCACGTGTGCGGCGCCCGGTATGCCGACCTCGAGGAGCTCGTCCTCCTCGGGGGTCGTCGCGCCGCCCGTCTCCTGCTTCAGGATCGCGCGCGACAGGTTCTGCACGAACATGGCACGCGGACGGCGGCGGGCCTCCCAGGCCGCGAGCGCCGCAGGCACGTCGTCCTCGGCGTCCAGCGACTCGGCGAGCACCAGGGCGTCCTCCACCGCCATGGCCGCACCCTGCGCGAGATGCGGGGTGCTCGCATGCGCTGCGTCACCGGCGATGACGACCCGGCCGACGTACCAGGGCTCCTCCACCGCGACCTGTGAGATCCGCGCATACACGACGGCATCCGGGTCCGTGACGTGCGTGAGCGCCTCGGCGACCGGACCGGAGAACGCGGCCAGCCGCTCCGCGAGCTGCTCGTGGGCGCGCGTGGGATCCGGCCGGAAGTCCGCCCTCTCGGCGAACACCGCCCCCAGGTACATGAGTTCGTCCGTGATCGGGGTGAGCAGTGCCTTCGCCGCCTGATTGCCCGTGCTCATCACGACGCCCTGGACGCCGGGCGGCCGCGGCACGGTGACCCGCCAGTTGGCGAAGCCGGTGTACTCGGGCGAGAAGCGGTCGCCGTACAGCCGGGTCCGCAGCGGGGAGCCGATGCCGTCGAAGCCGACGACCAGGTCCCAGCGGCCCGTCGAGCCGTCGGACAGGGTCACATCGACGCCGGAACCGTCGTCGGCCAGCTCGTCGATCGTCGTACCGAAGCGGATCACGGCCCCGGCGGCCGCGGCGGCGCCACCGAGCACCCCGGCCAGGGCGGGGCGCGGGATGCCGTTGCCGGAGGGGACGTCGCCCATCCTGGGCTGCGGGATCTTGGCGAGCGTGGCTCCGGCCGGATCGCAGATGGTCAGCACGTCCCACTCGAAGCCGGCCGCGATGCAGGCGTCGAGCACACCGATCTCACGCATGACGTGGAGGGCGTTGGACGGCTGGATGATGCCGACGCCCAGTGCGTCCAGCTCGTCGCGGAGCTCGGCGACCTCGACCGTGTGACCGCGCCGGGCGAGCGCGACGGCGAGCGTCAGCCCGCCGATTCCGCCGCCATGTATCAGTATGCGCAGGGGTGTTGGCATCGCAGATCTCTCCAGAGCGAGAAGAATGAGGACAAGGGGCCTCAGGCTCGCACGTGCGTCGGTGGGCGCCCGCACGATCTCCCCGTGTCCGTCGAAGTCTCGGGATGCCCGCACCGCCCGGGTAGCGGAGCGCCCACGCCGGAGCGACGCTGGAAACGTCGGTATCCCGTATACAGCCCGACGCCCGCGACGGGAGGCCAGCGGTGACCAGCGAACCGCCTCCGCACCCTGCGGCCAGGTCGTACGACGGTGAAGGCATCACCGTGAGCTACGACGCGCACCGCTGCCTGCACGCCGCCGAATGCGTGCGCGGGCTGCCCGACGTCTTCCAGGTCGGGCGCAGGCCCTGGATCATGCTTGAAGGCGCTTCCGCCGACGAGGTCGCGGATGTCATCCGGTGCTGCCCGAGCGGAGCCCTGCAGTACCACCGCACCGACGGGCTGCCGGACGAGGTTCCGGACGTGCCGACGCATGTCTCCCTGCACGGCGACGGGGTCTTCCATGTGCGGGGCGACCTGGAGGTGGCCACGCCGGAGGGCCCTCGGCAGGAGACCCGGGTCATGCTGTGTGGCTGCGGGCGAACCGGGAACACGCCGTTCTGTGACCACAGTGGAGCGTGTGCCGACCACGTCCGAGCGCGGCCGGGAGCGGGACCGGGCCCGTGCGGCGCGCCGGACGGGTGAATGCGGCCGGGGGATATATCTGTATTCGGTGCCCTTTGCTCCGGACCCCAGCCCGTGATCGCGCTCATCGTCTGCCACTTCGTCCTGGCTGCCTGCGCGGGCCCGCTGGTGCGCCGGCTCGGCAGGCGTGCGTTCGTGGTACTCGCACTGCCCCCCGCTGCCGCCACGGTCTGGGCGGCCACCGAGTGGGACACCGCGGCGGCCGGGCGGACGGTCAACCGGTCCTGGGAGTGGATTCCCGCCTACGGCGTCTCGTTCGATCTGCGCCTGGACGCACTCGCCGAGCTCATGGTGCTGCTCGCCGCCGGAGTCGGCACGCTCGTCCTGCTGTACTGCGCCTCCTACTTCACCGACGACACCCCGCAACTGGCCGCCTTCGCGGGGAACCTGCTGGCCTTCGCCGGCGCGATGCTCGCCCTCGTCCTCGCCGACGACCTGATCACCCTCTACGTGTTCTGGGAGCTGACCACGGTCTTCTCCTACCTGCTGATCGGCCACAGCAGCGAGCGCAAACAGAACCGCCGCTCGGCACTCCAGGCACTCGTCGTCACCACCCTCGGCGGCCTCGCCATGCTGGTCGGCTTCCTGATCCTCGGTCAGGCGGCCGGTACGTACCGGATCTCCGCGATCGTCGCCGATCCACCTGAGACGACCCTCGCCGTATCGGTGGCCGTCGTCCTGGTCCTGTGCGGTGCCCTGTCGAAGTCCGCGATCTGGCCCTTCAGCCTGTGGCTGCCGAACGCCATGGCCGCCCCCACCCCCGTCAGCGCCTACCTGCACGCGGCGGCCATGGTCAAGGCCGGCGTCTACCTCGTGGCGAGGCTCGCCCCCGCCTTCGCCGACGTCCCCGTCTGGCGGCCCGTCGTCCTCGTACTCGGCGCCGCGACCATGCTGCTCGGCGGCTGGCGCGCACTGCGCCTCCACGACCTGAAGCTCGTCCTTGCCTACGGCACCGTCAGCCAGCTCGGTTTCCTGACAGTCCTCGCCGGGGCCGGCAACTGGGACGCCGCGCTCGCCGCTGTCGCGATGATCCTGGGCCACGCCCTGTTCAAGGCCGCGCTGTTCCTCGTCATCGGCGTCGTCGACCGCGCGGCGGGCACCCGTGACCTGCGCAGACTTTCCGGGGTCGGCCGCTCGCTGCCGTACGTCAGTACGGTCGCCGTGCTGGCCGCCGCCTCCATGGCAGCCCTGCCGCCGTTCCTCGGCTTCGCCGCCAAGGAGGCCGCCTTCTACGCACTGCTGCACGGGGACGCCTCGGACCGCTGGGTACTGGCCGCCACCGTCGTCGGGTCGGTGCTGACGGTCGCGTACACCCTCCGCTTCGTGTGGGGCGCGTTCTGGCGCAAGCCCGGCGTCGCCGACACCCCCGTGCGCCGCGTCGGCGCCGCCTTCCTGGCCCCGCCCGCGCTGCTCGCCGCGGCCGGTCTGGTACTCGGCCCCGGCGTCGGGTGGACGGACCGGCTCTTCGGTGCGTACGCCGACGCCTTCCCGGTCCCCGCCCACCCCTACCACCTCGCGCTCTGGCACGGCTTCGGGACGGTCCTGTACCTGTCCGCCCTCACCTGGGCGGGCGGTGCCGTGCTCTTCGCGGGGCGCACCGCCGTCACCCGGATCTCCCGGCGGATCGCCTGGCCGACCGCCGACAGCGTCTTCGGCCATCTGCTGCTCGGGCTGGAACGTCTCGCCCTGCAGGTCACGGGCTTCGTCCAACGGGGCTCGCTCTCCGTCTACCTGGCCACCACCCTGCTGGTCATGCTGGCCGGGCAGCTCGCGGTCCTGTTCACCGACCGCCCCTGGCAGGGAGCCGTCGCCCCCAGACTGTGGGACGCGCCGCTCCAGGGCGCCCTGGCCGTGCTGACCTGCGCGGCCGCCCTGTTCTGCCTGACCGTCAGCCGCCGGATGAAGGCCGTGGTGCTGGCAGGGCTGACCGGGTACGGAGCCGCTCTGCTCTTCGTCGTCCAGGGCGCCCCCGATCTGGCGCTCACCCAGTTCTGCGTCGAGACCGTGTCGATGATCGTGTTCGTGCTGGTGCTGCGCCGGATGCCGGTGCACTTCCAGGAGTCCGTCAGCACCTGGCGGCGGGCCGTGCGCATTCCCGTGGCACTCGGCGCGGCGGCGACTCTCGGCGTGGTCGTGTGGGTGTCCGCCGCCGCACGCGTCGCCGAGCCGGCGGGCGCCGCGATGGTCGAGGAGGTCGCCCACCACGGCCTCAAGGACGTCGTGGCCACCATCCTGGTCGATCTGCGGGCCTGGGACACGATGGGGGAGTCCGCCGTACTGGCAGCGGCCGCGATCGGGGTGACCAGCCTCATCTATCTGCACCGCCGCAGCGAAGCACCCCCCACCAGACAGGAACTGCGGGGCCGGACGGCCTGGTCGCTGAACGCGTCACGGCTGACCGGGATGCCGCAGGGCGACGACACCGCACCCGAACGCAGCTGGCTGGCCGCCGGTTCGACGCTGGCGCCGGAACACCGGTCCGTCGTCTTCGAGGTGGTGGCGCGGTTGCTCTTCCACCCGATCCTGGTGCTCTCGCTGTACCTGCTGTTCTGTGCGGAGAACATGCCGGGCGGCGGATTCGTCGCCGGACTCGTCGCCGGACTGGCCTTCATCACCCGCTACCTGGCCGGCGGCAGGTTCGAACTCGCCGAGGCCGCACCGCTGCAGCCCGGCCTCTTCACCGGCCTGGGCCTGTTCCTCTCCACCGGGGTCGGACTCTTCGGCCTCGCGGAGGGCACCGTGCTGCACGCCTGGACGTACCACGGACATCTGCCCGTGATCGGCAGCTACCACCTGGGCACACCCGTCGTCTTCGACTTCGGGGTCTATCTCCTGGTCCTGGGCGTGGTCCTGGACATCGTGCGGGCGCTGGGCGCGAAGGTCGACCGGCAGATCGAACGGGCGGCGGGCGCACTCGCCCCCGTACCGGGCACCGGGACGGAGGGCCGGGGATGACAGTCAGCGTCTCGCTCCTCGCCACCGCCGTGGTGCTCTGTGCGGTCGGCGGCATCCTCATGCTCACCCGGCCCCTCACCCGCATCCTGCTCGGCGCGGTCATCGCGGGCAACGGCATCAACCTCCTGGTCCTCTCCGCGACCGGTTCGGCGGGCGAGGCCCCGCTGCTCTACGGAGTGCCGCTGCGACAGGTCACCGACCCGCTGCCCCAGGCCATCGCACTCACCGCCATCGTCATCACGCTCGCCACGACGGCGTTCCTGCTGGCCATGGCCTACCGCAGCCACCAGCTCACCGGCACGGACGAGGTCCACGACGACCTGGAGGACCGGCGCATCGTGCTGCGTGCCGAAGTGCTGGGGGAGTGGGCCGAGTTGCGCGAGGAGTACCGGGCGGAGGCCGGCCGTACGCCGGATGAACGCGCCCGCTACCGCAAGGAGCGCCACCGGCTGCGCGCCCGGCTGCGCGCCGACCGCGCGCTGCAGGCCCGGGGCCGGGGCGCCACCGGCGATCTGTGGCACGACGTGCTGGGAGCCGATCCGGAGGACTACGTGAGCACCGACCCCGATTCCCCCGACCCCGATTCCCCCGACCCCGATTCCGGCGGGCCCGATTCCGGTGGTCCGGGGCCGACCCGTCCCGATTCCGGCGGTCCCGGTCCCGACGCCGCCGGCTCCGACCGAGGAGCCGCCGGAGCCGACCGAGGAGCCGCCGGATGAACGCCCTCGTCCCGCTGCCCGTGCTGCTGCCGCTCTGCGCCACCGGACTGAGCCTCGCCTTCGGCACCCGGCTCGCCCACTTCCAGCGCTTCATCAGCGTGGCCGTGCTCACCGCCGTCCTCGGCCTCTCCATCGCCCTGATGATCGCGGCCGACCGCGAGGGGCCCCTCTCCGTCCACCTCGGAGACTTCGCTCCGCCGCTCGGCGTCACCCTGGTCGCCGACCGGCTGTCCGGGCTGATGCTGACCGTCTCCTCGGCCGTCACCCTGGCCGTCCTGGTCTACTCGCTCGGCCAGGGCATGGCCGACCGGGACAAGGAGACCCCGGTCGCCGTCTTCCACCCGGCCTACCTCATCCTCGTGGCAGGGGTGTCCTGCACCTTCCTGGCGGGTGACCTCGTCAATCTCTACGTCGGCTTCGAGATCATGCTGGTCGCCAGCTTCGTGCTGCTCACCCTCGGCGGCACCGGGCCGCGGATCAGGGCGGGTTCCACCTACGTGATCATCTCGCTGTTCTCCTCGATGCTGTTCCTGACCGCGATCGCCATGGCGTACGCGGCGGCCGGCACCGCCAACTTCGCCCAGCTGTCGCTCCGGTTGCCCGACCTGCCGCTCGGCGTACAGACGCTGCTCCAGGCGATGCTGCTCACCGTCTTCGCCATCAAGGCCGCGGTGTTCCCCCTCGCCGCCTGGCTCCCCGACTCCTACCCGACCGCGCCCGCGCCCGTCACCGCTGTCTTCGCCGGCCTGCTGACCAAGGTCGGCATCTACTGCATGCTGCGCACGGAGACTCTGCTCTTCCCCGGAAACCGGCTCGGCGACCTCCTGATGGCCGCCGCGCTCGCCTCCATGGCCGTGGGCATCCTCGGGGCGGTCGCCCAGACCGACCTGAAGCGGCTGCTCTCCTTCACCCTCATCAGCCACATCGGCTACATGGTCTTCGGGATCGGCCTCGCCACCCGCGACGCCTACGGCGGGGCGATCTTCTACGTCGTCCACCACATCACCGTCCAGACCACGCTCTTCCTCGTCGCGGGGCTCATCGAACGCCGGGGCGGCACCAACGAACTCACCCGGCTCGGCGGACTGGCCAAGGCGGCGCCGGCACTCGCGGTCCTCTTCTTCGTGCCGGCCATGAACCTCGCCGGGATCCCCCCGCTGTCCGGCTTCATCGGCAAACTCGGACTGATGCGAGCCGGTGTCGCCGAAGGCGGTGTCTGGGCCTGGATCCTGGTCGCCGGTTCGACGGTGACCAGTCTGCTCACGCTGTATGTGATGGCCAAGGTCTGGAACCTTGCCTTCTGGCGTGCCGAACCGCCCGGTCAGACCGCCTATGGCACCGTTCTCGAGTCCGCCGACGACACCGACGACGACGATGTCGACCCCGGTCCCGACCGGATCCCCGGCACCGGCGACGAGCCGGTCGGAGGCACTCCGATGCCGGCGGGTCAGGCCGTCGCCGCCAGTCTGCAGGGGCGGGCCGTCATCACGACGACCCGCCCGCCGGCAGCGATGCCCGCCGCCACCGCGGCGGCGGTCGCACTCGGTCTCGCCTTCACCGTGCTGGCAGGTCCGCTCACTGCCTTCACCGACCGCGCGGCCGACGAACTCGTCGAACGGACCCCCTACACCGAGGAGGTGCTCGGCCGATGAAACGCCTGATCACCCTGTCCTACCGGAACCCCGAACTGCCACCTTTCAGCTGCGAGTTCGCAGGCCGCCGCCGACGTGTCCTCGACCTGCCGCTGATCGCCTGGCTGACCCTCATCTGGGTGCTGCTGTGGTCCACCCTGACCTGGGCCAACGTGGTCACCGGACTGGTCGTCGCGGTGGTCGTCTGCCTGGCCTTCCCGCTGCCGAGGGTCGATCTGGGTCTGCGGTTGCACCCCTGGGGCATCCTTCTGCTCGCCGGCTACCTGCTCTACGACATGTACACCTCGGGCGTGAAAGTGACCCGGCAGATCTTCGCCGGCCGTCCGCACCGGCCCGCGGTCATCGCCGTACCACTGCGTTGCCGCAGCGACCTGATGCTCGCCGCCACCGCAGTCGCCGTGTCCAACGTTCCGGGCGGATCGATCGTCGAGGTGCGCAGGGACACCGCCACGGTCTTCCTGCATGTGCTCGACGCCGACCTGCCTGCGGCGCTGGACGCGGCCAAGCGCTCCGTGTGGCGGCTGGAGGAGCTGACGGTACGGGCCTTCGGCACCCGCGACGAGATCGCGAGGGTCGCCCAGCCGCCTCCCTCGACCACACAGTCCGGCGACGGGAGGGAGGGGGCATGAGTGCAGTCGAGACCGTCGACCGTGTGCTGCTGACCGCCGCCGTGGTGGTCCTCGTCCTCGCGGGGGCGCTGCTGCTCGTACGGATCCGGCGCGGCCCGTCCATGCTCGACCGGGCGATCGCCCTCGACGTCTGTGCCGCCCTGATCATCGCGGGCCTCGGTGCCAAGTCGGCGCTCGCCCGGGACCCGTTCTACTTCCCGATCATGCTGGTGCTGGCGTTCCTGGGCTTCACCGGATCCGTGGGCATCGCCCGCTTCATCGCCGTACGCGACCGCCCGCTGTCACGCCGGACGTCCGAAGGCAAGGAGGAGCGGGAATGAGCGTCTGGCTGCAGATCACCGACACGGCCGGTGCCGTCCTGGTGTTCATCGGCGCGGCGATCTGCCTGCTCGGTGTGATCGGCATGCTGAGGCTGCCCGACGTGCTGTCGCGCAGCCACGCCGCGACCAAGCCGCAGGCCCTCGGCCTGCTGCTGGTGCTGGCCGGCGTCGCTTTGCGGCTGCGCAGCGGCATGGACCTGGCGACGCTCGCCCTCATCGCCTTCTTCCAGCTGATGACCGGCCCGGTGGCGGCCCATCTGGTGGCCCGTAGCGCGTACCGGACCGGTCAGATCGAGCACGGTGAGCTGCTCTTCGACGAGCTGGACGAGCAGCTCACCGAGCGGGATCCGGGCCCGGGACCGGGGCCGGGAAGGGAATGACTCCCCACCCCCTCACGCCCCCGGCAGCCGGTCCAGGAAGCCGCTGACCGAGCTGATCCTGCCGTCCTCCGCCAGGGTGATCACATCGGATCCGGCGGCGGGCGCCGAGCCGTCGGCCCGGGAGACGAGGTCCCAGGTGAAGCGAACCAGGCCGTGGTGCCCGTCCGGCGTCCCGGTGGGTACGAAGTCGAAGCCGGGGAACTGTGCCTGCGCCCCGCTGATCGCCGCGGTCAGTCCGTCGTGGCCGCGCACGTCGGCCATCGGGTCGGTGTAGGTGGCGTCCTCGGTGAACGCGGCGGCCACCGCCTTCTCGATCTCCTCGGTGCTGCCGGCGTTCCAGGCGGCGAAGTAGCGCTGGACGGCGTCCTCGTGAACGGTCACTGTGAGTCCCTTCCCAGGGTGCTGAGGCTGCCGTTCCGTGGTCCGGAGCGGCAGCAACAGCTTGTCCCGGGGAGGCCGGGGGCGTCGATTACCTGGCAGGTCATGCCACCGTCACGAATCCCGGGCGTCCGGGGTTCCTGCGTGCCATGATGCAGCGGGGAACAGGCCGGACGCTGGGGGGCGTATGGAAAGCACGGGTACGGTGCTGCGCGAATTGCGCGGCGCACAGAAGTCGTCCAAGGGTGTCTCGCTCTACTCGCGGTACGTGAACCGGCCGGCCGGACGCCTGCTGGCGGCAGGTGCGTACCGTGCGGGGCTGACGCCCAATCAGGTGACGCTGGTCAGTGCGGCTTTCACGTTCACCGCTCTTGCGGCGGTGGCGCTGGCCGAGCCGTCCTGGTGGCTCGGGATCGCCGTGTACGCGGCCCTGGCCGTCGGATTCGCCTTCGACTCGGCCGATGGGCAGCTCGCCCGGCTGACCGGCCGGGGCGGCCCGGACGGGGAATGGCTCGACCATGTCGTGGACTGCGCGAAGATGATCCTCGTCCACACCGCCGTACTGATCTCGTTCTACCGTTTTGTCGAACTGCCAACGGAGGCCTGGCTCCTGCTGCCGCTCGGCTTCCTGTTCGTCGCCGTGCTCTCCTTCTGCGCAGGGCTCCTGCGGGAACAGCTGGGCAAGGCGGCCGCCCGCACCGCACCGCCCGCCGCGGGCGCCACGGCTCCGGTGTCCCGGGTGCGGGCCGTGGCGTTGCTTCCCGCGGACTACGGGGTGTTCGTCCTGGTCTTCCTGCTGCTGGGCGCACCCGTGGTCTTCCGGGCCGGCTACGCCGTACTCGCCGCCGTGCACGCGCTGTTCCTGGTGGCGTTCCTGGCCAAGTGGTTCAGGGAGCTGAGAGCGCTCCGGGCCGGCTGACGAGGACGTCGAGGGCGCGGCGCAGCTGGGTGCTGGACGTGTGGACGGTGTACGGGAAGTAGACGACCTCCACCCCGACTTCGGCGAAGTCGCGCTCCAGGCGCTTCCCCTTCTCCGTGCCGCGCCAGTCGTCGCCCTTGAAGATGACGTCGAACCGGACCTGCTGCCAGGTCTCGACCTTGTCGGGGACGGTCTCCACGAACGCCGCGTCCACGTAACGCACGCTGCGGACGATCTCCAGCCGCTCGGTCAGCGGGATCACCGGCTTGTGGCCCTTGGCCAGTGCGGCCATCTCGTCGGAGACGACCCCGGCGACCAGGTAGTCGCACTGACTGCGGGCATGCCGCAGGATGTTGAGGTGGCCGACGTGGAACAGGTCGTACACCCCCGGCGCATAGCCGACTCTGTGCTGCACCATCCGTTCTCTCCCCCCACGGTGGAACTGGTTCAACGACCTTACTGTGAAGAACACTTGTGCATCCCGTGAACGGATAAGCTCGAGAAGAGGCTGTTCCGGGGGGAAGGCGATCGTCCGATGTCCGCAGATGAGCACCACAGACCGTTCGAAAACCGCAGGCTACTGGTGGTCTCCACCAACTACGCGCCGGAGCTCACGGGCATCGGTCCGTACGCCACCCAGCTCGCCGAACACTGGGCGGCATCCGGTGCCCGCACCGATGTCCTGACCGGAATGCCGCACTACCCCGCGTGGCGCGTCGACGAGCAGTACCGCGGCAGGTGGCGCGGGCAGGAGAGCCGGGAGGGCGTGACCGTCCACCGGCGGCGGCACTATGTACCGCCCCGGCAGAGTGCCCTGCGCAGGGCGTGGTTCGAGGCATCCGTGCTCGTCCACGGGACCCTGGCGCCACCGCCGGGACGCCCCGACGCGGTGATCTCCCAGATGCCGAGCCTCGCAGGCGGCGTCATAGGGGCCCGCATCGCGCGCCGCCACGGAGTCCCCCACATACCCGTCGTCCAGGACCTGATGGGCGCCGCCGCGGCACAGAGCGGCATACGCGGCGGTGGCAGGGCGGCCGCCGTCGCCGGGGCGGCAGAACGGTACGCCCTGCGGGACGCCGCCGTCGTCGGTGTCATCCACGAGAGCTTCGTACCCGGTGTCTCCGCCCTGGGCGTCGACCCCGCACGCATCCGGGTGGTGCCCAACTGGACGCACGTGGAACGCCCTTCGGCGGACCGGGCCGCCACCAGGGCCCGGCTCGGCTGGCGCGAGGGGACCCAGGTGCTGCTGCACTCGGGGAACATGGGCCTCAAACAGGGCCTCGACGTCCTGATCGAACTGGCCCGGCTGGCCCCCGACATCCGCGTGGTGCTCATGGGCGACGGGAACCAGCGCGAGGCACTGCGCGACCGCGCGGGCGGCCTGCCGAACATCGACTTCCTGCCGCCGGCCGGAGCGGACGACTTCACCGAAGTGCTCGCCGCCGCCGACGTCCTGGCAGTGACGCAGCGTGCGTCCGTGCTCGACATGAGCGTGCCGTCCAAACTCACCTCGTACTTCGTCTCGGGGCGGCCCGTCGTCGCCTCCGTGGCCGACGAGGGCGGCACCGCCGACGAGGTGCGCCGCTCGGGCGCCGGGGTTCTCGTGGCACCCGAGGACCCGGCCGCGCTCCTCGACGCCGTGCGGAAGCTCGCCGGTGACCCGGAGGCCGCTGACGCGCTCGGCGCACACGGTCCGGAATACGTCGCACAGCACCTGAGCAGGGAAGCGGGCCTCGCACGCTTCGACGCGCTGCTCACCGAGGTCCTCGGGGACGCACCAAGGAGGCCAAGCCGATGACGCATCCGATCCGCGCCCTGGAGGACCAGGACGAACCGGCGCTGCTGCGCGACCAGTTCCGCCAGCTCCTGCGCTACCGGGCCCTCCTCGCCGGCGGTGTCGTCGTCGGACTCCTGGGCGGCGGCTTCCTCGCCCTCAGTGGCGAGGACACGTACACGGCCGCGGGGGAGGTGCAGGTGCGCTCCGCGACCGCCGACCCCTTCGCCACAGGTGCGTCGGCGGACAAGGGCATCAACATCGGCTCCGAGCGGCAGACCGCGGTCAGCGACACCGTGGGCGAGCTGGCCGCCGGCACCCTCCTCAAGAAGGGGGACGACGTCACGGCCAGGAAACTGCTCACCGGCCTCCAGGTCACCAACCCGCCCAACACGCTCACCCTCCGCTTCTCCTACACCGGGGCCACACCCGAGCAGGCCCGCTCCCGCGCCGAAGCCCTGGCCAACGCCTACCTGGCGCACCGCAAGGCGCGCACCGAGGAGAGCATCGACAACATGGCGGCCGGCTACCGCGCCCAGCTCGAACCACTGGAGGAGAAGCGCGACCTCCTGGAGGAGCGGGCCGGGGCCGACGCCGACGACGTCAGCAGCGCCCGCGCCAACATCATCGTCTCCATCTCGGAGCTGAGCCGGAAGATCTCCGAACTCAAGGCGCTCGACACCACCCCCGGCTACCTCAACAAGAAGCCCGTCGCCCCCACCGAGCCGGCCGGGGCGGGTCTGCCGCTGCTCCTGGGGCTCGGCGCTGTCGTCGGTCTCGCCCTCGGGCTGCTGTTGTCCTGGGTGCGGCTCGTCTTCGACCCCGCCGTACGCTCCCCGCGCGAGCTCGTGCGCTCCCTCGGGGCCCCGCTGCTCGGTACCCTGCCCAGGGAGCGCGCCGCCGCGGGCACCCTGCTCGCGATCGGGCGCAGCGGTTCCCGGCTGGCCGAGGAGTACCGCGCGGTCGCCTTCCGGCTCGCCTACGACCCGTCGTTCGCGGAGCGGCGCCGACTCCTGGTCACCGCGCCGCGCGGGGACAACGCCGCGGCGGCCGCCGCCGCGGTCAACCTGGCCGCCGCCTTCGCCGAGATGGGCCGTGACGTCCTGCTTGTCGAGGCCGATCTGCGCACCCCGTCGCTGGCCCGGGACCTGGGACCGGCGGCCCACGAGGTGCGGCCCCCGCGCTGGGCCGCCGACGAGGGGGACCGCAGCTGGCCCGCGGGCGGCAGGTCCAACGTGGACGTCCCCGGCTCCGGCGCCTTCGCCCTGGTGGCCGGGGCGACCGCGGACAACGTGCCGCGCGCCCTGACCTCCGCGTCCGTCGGGCGCATCGTCGCCGAGGCCGACCGCCCCGGCGCCGTCGTCATCGTCCTGGCCCCGCCGGTGCTCTCCTACGCCGACGCCGTCGCTCTCGTGGACCGGGTCGAGGGCGTCATGATCGTCTGCGACCCGCGTGAGGTGCACCGCAGCGACCTGGAGCGCATCCGCGAGATCATCGGGGCCTCCGGCGGCCAGGTGCTCGGGGCCCTGCTCCACCCCGGCCGTGGCCGGCTGCGCCGCGCGGAACGCCGGCCGAAGTCGGCCCGGCGCCGCAGCGACGGGGGGCCCCAGGGCCCGGCCGTCGACGAGGACGCCCCGGAGGTCACCGGGGACCCCGCCGAGACGATGGGCCTGCGCTCCTTCACCCTGCCGGGGGCGCGCCGGTGAGAGCCCGTACCGCGATCCTCTGCTCGGTCGCGGACCAGGGCGTGGCCGCGCTCACCAACATCCTGGTGCTCGTGGCCGCCGCCCGGCTCTCCACCGTGGCCGACTTCGCCCGCTTCTCCGCCGTCTACCTCGTCTTCACGGTGCTGCTGGGCGTCTCCGGGGCCTACAGCGGACAGCCCTTGGTCCTGCGGCGCGGCGACGGCGAGGAGACGCGGGGGGCCTGCCGCTCGGCCGTCGTGTTCACCGCGGCAGCCTCGGCCGCGCTCGGGGCGCTGCTGGCCGCCGTCTGTCTGCTCGTCCCCGGGGACACCGCACGCGCTCTGACGATGCTCGGCCTCGTCCTGCCGGTCGTGCTCGGCCAGGACGCCCTGCGCTACGCCTTCTCCGCCCTCCAACAGCCCCATCTCGCCCTGGGCGCGGACGTGGTGAGGCTGGCCTGCGTACTGGGCGCCCTGTCCGTCCAGGAATACGGGGCGAGCCCCGCCCGGCTGATCGCGGTCTGGGGACTGTCCGCCCTGCCGGCCCTCCTGCTGTCCGCCGTGCTGCTGCGCCGCAGGACCGCCGGGGCCGTGACGCGGTTGCGTCCGATGCTCGGGCGCGGCCACCTCGGGAAGCGCTTCGTCGTCGAGTTCGGCGTCGGCAACGCGACCGGCCAGCTCTCCGTCCTCGGTCTCGGTGCCGTCGGCAACCCGCTGCTGGTCGGCGCGCTGCGCGGGGCGACGACCCTGTTCGGGCCGCTCAACGTGCTGTTCACCTCCGCCACCTCCTTCGGCCCCCCGCTGCTCGGCCGCGTCGGCGACGAGGGACGCCGGGTGCGGGCCACCGCGGGACTCGCCGCCGTCCTCGCCGCCACCGCCGCCCTCTGGGCCACCGCCCTCGCCCTGCTCCCCGACGAGGCGGGGCGTGAGCTGCTCGGTGACACCTGGCCGACGGCCGCCGCCCTCCTCCCGGCGACCGGCAGCCAGTACGCGGCGATGGCCGTGGGCACGTGCGGACTGCTCGCCCTGCGCATGCTCGACCCGCGTACGACGCTGAGCATCCAGGTGGTCTTCTCGCTCACCGCCGTGGCGTTCATGGCGGGGGGCTACGTCCTCGGAGGCGTCCCGGGGGCCGCCTGGGGGCTGTGCCTCGGCTCGCTCTGCAAGGCCGCCGCCACCTGGACCAGGGTGGCCCGGATCCGACGCGGGAAGCCGGAGCCCGACGCGGCCGTCACCGCCGACGCGCTGCCCTCTGCTCCTTGAAGGTGCTGATCAGCAGCAGACACAGCGCGGCGATGGCCAGCTTCCCCGCCGCCTGCAGGAGCGGGCCGCGCAGCAGGATGAAGGTGTATCCGGCGATCAGCGGCGCGGCGATGGCCAGCACACTCCCGGGGCCGGGACCCGCCCGGGTGACGGCCAGCGCGTAACGGCGGTCGGTGCGCGCCACCGCGTAACCGATCAGTGCGAGCCCGCCGATCACCCCGGACGCGCCGAAGTCGACCCAGAACTCGGTCCACAGCGGTGCCGAGAGGTTGGTCATCCGCAGCCCCATCCACTGCCCGACCCGGACCCCGGTGTCCTCCGGCTTCCCGCTCCACACCGCGCGCGGCACGAAGAACAGCGCGGAGCCCGTCAGTTGGCGGCCGTAGGTGTGGCCCCGGGTGTCGACCCACGAGATGCTGTTGGCGAACATCACCATCTGGTCGTAGTCCTTGGTCACCAGCGGCTCGAAGACCGAGGCCGACTGCGCGGGCCGCTGCCCTGCGTCGTCGTACCGGAACTTGTCGGCGTACGGGAACACCACCAGTGCCCCCACCACCCCCGTCGCCAGCACGATGCGGTAGATCGCCGCACTGCTCGGGAACGCGGTGAACACGAAGGCCATCAGCACCGTCAGGAACCAGTAACGGGCGTTGGAGATCGGGTTGTTCACCACGAGGTTCAGTGCCACCAGCGCCACCCACACCAGTGCCGTCGACGGGGAGCGCCGGGCCCGGTAGGAGGTGGCAAGACGGCGGGTGTAGAAGAGCAGCGCCAGCAGCGCCGGGACCTGACCGAAGCCCTTGACGAACGCCGAGCCGACATTGGACCCCTCCGAGACCACCCCGCTCGCCGCGACGGTCTCGTTGATCTCCTGCCGGCTGGAGAAGAAGACCGAGGGCCCGCCCAGCTTCATCACGTAGAACGCGCTCGCCGCGAACGCCAGCAGCACCAGCAGTCGCAGCCGCACCGGATGCGCCACGGCCGGTCCTCCGCCCGGGCTCCGCGTGGAGGGCGTACGGCGCCGCAGCGGGCGCCGCGAGGCCAGCAGAGCCCCCAGGTCGAAGGCGGCACACCCCACCAGGACCATCGCGATGGCCGTGACCAGGTCCTGGCGCGGTCCCACCATCGGCGTCGGTGTCTGCCCGATCACCACCTGGGCGAACGGCGCCACGCCCATCGCGATGTACACGAACATCCAGAAGACGCCCTGGAGCAGCCGCCGCCGGGTGGAGAGGATCATCGTCGCCAGCCGGGCCCCCGCATAGCAGGTCAGCACCAACTGGAGCCAGTACGCGGTGTCCCGGACACCGCTGCCGGGCTGGGCGGCGATCACCGCGGGCAGGAAGCACACCAGGCCGAGGATGAGCGGCACGGACAGGGCCCGCGACAGCATCGACCAGGCGATCGGCTGCTCGGGCGGCTCCGGGACGCCGCCCCGGCCCCGTGCCCACTCCGGACGCGCGACCCCGCGGGCGGCCTGCTCCTGCGCCGATGTGTGCACCGACGTCATGCGCCCCCCCGGGATCAGTGAACCACTGAACACTCTAACGAATCGGCCCACGTGGGGAGATGCGATGACTACTCTGTGGAGTATTGGCCGCAGTTGAGGGGAACTCTGGTGAAGATCCTGCACGTTGTCACGCTCCACACTCCGGACCATGCCTTCGGCGGGCCGACCCGGGTGGCGTTCAACCTCTCCAAGGTCCAGCGGGCGAACGGCGACGACGCACGCGTCATGGCCCTCGGCGACGGCTTCCCCGACGGTGAACTGCCCAGCCACGTGGAGGGTGTTCCCGTCCACCTCTTCCAAGCACGGCACCTGCTCCCGATGTTCGAGGTCAGTGGCATCACGTCCGCCGCTCTGCTGCGCACCGCACACCGTATGATGCGCGGCGCCGACCTCGTCCACGTCCATCTGATGCGGGACCTGGTGACCCTGCCGGCGGCGCTCCTCGCGCTCGCGACCCGCACACCCCTGGTCGTCCAGACCCACGGCATGATCGACCCCACCGAGAAGAAGGTCGCCCAGCTCACCGACGTCCTCGGAGTCCGCAAGGTGCTGCGCGAGGCCGACGCCGTCCTGCACCTCACCGAGATGGAGCGGGTCGACGTGAACGCCGTCGCAGCTCCCGTACAGCTCACCCGTACCGTACGGCTGGTCAACGGTGTACGCCCGCAGGAGCTCAAGCCCGCCCGCGACCCCGGCCGCCCGCCGACCGTGCTGTACCTCGCCCGTATCCAGGAGCGCAAGCGGCCCGAGGACTTCATCGCCGCGATGCCGCACGTCCTCGCCCACCACCCGGACGCCCGCTTCGTGCTGGCCGGCCCGGACACCGGCGCGCTGGCCGGCACCCTCGCCCTCGCCCGGAAGCTGGGTGTCACGGACTCCCTCGACCATGTGGGCCCGCTGGAGCACGACGCGGTCCTCGCCGCCGGGCGCGAGGCCGATGTGTATGTGCTGCCGGCGATCGAGGAGCCGTTCCCGGTCTCGGTCCTGGAGGCGATGTCGGTCGGCACCCCGGTCGTCATCACCCGCACCTGCGGGCAGGGCCCCGATGTGTCGGGGGCCGGTGCGGGCCGGGTCATCGACAGCCGGGTCGGAGAGGACGCGGTCAACGCCCGCAAGGTCGCCGACGCGATCCTGGAGCTGCTGGAGCCGGAGGCCGCCGAGCAGGCGGGCAAGGCCGCCTGGCAGCTGGTCAACGACCAGTTCACCATCGAGGCCGTCACCGCCACCCTCCGGCGGACCTACGAGGACGTGGTCCGCCGGAGGCGAGGGTGAGGGCTCGGCCCGTCAACGTACAGGCGTCTCACGGGACTTGAGTGCGATCTGCCAGCGGTAGAAGCTCATGGCCAGCGCGAAGTCCAGCCCGGCGCGCCCGTCCAGGAACCCCCGCCGGTAGACGTACATGTAGGCGAAGGAGACCAGCGGCTTGAACGGCGCCTTGTGGAAGAGCTGCCCCTGACGGGACTTCACCTTCCGTACCTGCTCCTTGACGTCGGGGTGGTGCTCCAGCCACGCCTCCCAGTCCGAGTAGCGGTTGTGCCGCTCGAACCATGCGGTGACGGGGTCCAGGTCCTGGTGCTCGATGGGATTGCGCAGCGAACCCGCCGTCTCCGCGACCGGCTGGTAGTGCCCTTCGACCTCCCCGATCCCCGGTGCGTCGAGGTCCCCGACCTCCGGGTAGTGGCAGCGGGTGCGGTCGGTCAGTGAGCGCTTGCGGATCGTGTAGCCGTGGCGCAGCCGCTTCCCGGAGAACCAGTACCCCAGCGGTATGTCGTACGCGGCGGGCTTCGGGGTGTCGGGGTCGGCGAATATCTGCCGCAGCTCCGCCAGCAGACCGGGGCTGAGGCGCTCGTCTCCGTCCAGCACCAGGATCCAGTCCAGATCGGTGCGGACGTGTTCCAGGCACCACTGCTTCTTGCGCGGATGGCCCCCGTCCCAGGTGTACGAGACCACCTCGGCCCCGCACTCCTCGGCGATCTTCGCCGTGTCGTCCGTGCTGTGGGAGTCCACGACGACGACCGCCTCGAAGTGGCCGAGCACCGACTTCACCGCCTCGGCGATGTTCAGGCCCTCGTTCTTCGTGGGAATCGCCACGGCGATGGGCAGCTTGCTCAACTCTTGTCTCCTTCTGGCAGCCAGGCGTAGCAGCCTGTGGAGGTGAACGTGCGGGCAGCCGCCGGGACGGTGATCTCCACCCGTCCGCCGGTGTCCGAGGAACCGGAGCCCAGCACCTTGCCGTTCGCCCCGGTCAGCTGCCAGCTGCAGTCCTTGGTCGGGGAGGCGGCCCGGTAGCGGCCGGGCCGGAGCTTCGCGCCCCGGTGCGTGCCGTCGGCGTAGCCGAGCGCGGCCTCGTCCACCAGGTCCTGCTGCTGCGGGCACAGATGGGCGACGGCCGGCTTCGCGTCGGCGACCTCGCCGGTGACGATCGCGCCGACGGCGATGTCCCGGTCGGCCTTCACCAGGTAGCGGAGCCTGTCGCAGGTCTCCTGACCGGTCTGGAGCACCGCGGCCGGGTCCATCCCCTTGGGGACGCGGTCGGTCAGGTACTCCTTCTGTTTCTTGGTGAACGAGCCGGTGGCCGGGGTGATCCCGTCGGCGGGCACCTTCGGTGTGTCGCTCGTCGGGGTGGCCTGCGGCCCGGCCGGGCCGGCGGACGGCCCGGAGACGGAGGGCGCGGGCGGGGCCGCCGCGGACGGCTTGCTGCCCGCGGCGGCCTCCTTGCTCCCGTCGGCGGACGAGCCGCAGGCGGCCAGCGCCGCCGTCGCGATGACGACGACGGCGCCGGCCAGGAACGGATACCTCATCAACCCGTCCTCAGGGCGTAGTGGGCGCTGACCTGCGAAGCGGTGAGCGCGGTCGGATACACGGCGGTCTCGTCGATCTGCCCGGCGAAGAAGTTGCTGGTCGGGCGGTTGGGCCAGTTGTTCAGGTTGTCCCCGCCGATCCGCCAGTAGCCGGGGTAGTTCTCGTTGGTGGTGTAGAGGAAGTTCGACGCGCGCAGCTGCCCGTCGACGTACAGCGCCATGCCGCCGGGGCCCTGGGTGGCCACGACGTGGTGCCAGGCGCCGTTGTTGTAGGCGCCGGAGGTCGTGACGGTGCGGGTACTGCCGTTGTGGATGCCGAAGACCAGCCGGCCGTCGTTCGTCATGTACACGTGCTTGTCGTAGCGGGAGCTGTTCTGCATCGTCAGGTTGCCGAACCCGATGATCTTGCCGCCCCGGACCGTGGTGGTCTTGATCCAGGTCTCCACGGAGAACCGGGTGGGCTGCGCATGACGCTTGTTGCTGTACGCGTACTCGTCGGAGCCGTTGAAACCGATCGCGGTCGAGGCACCCGCGACGGCGGCCGGGGTCTGACGGTAGGCGGGCGCGTTGCGCAGGAAGCCGCTGTTCAGCCCGCCCGTGGTGTCGGCGGCGAAGGTGGATGTGCCCTCGTCGTAGCGCCAGTAGAGCGAGGCGCCGTCGGCCAGCACACGCGCCGGATAGCTCTCCGCCGTCGCCGCCACGGTCGCGGACTGTGCCGGGGACTTGGCGCTGGTGTTGGTGCCGTCGCTCGCGGTGATGCGGTACGAGTGGGTCTCGCCCACCGCCACATCGGTGTCCCTCCACTTCAGCTGGGGCCGGTCCCAGAAGAGCGAGTACCCGGTCGTCGTGTGTACGGGTGTGCTCGCCCCGTCCTTGTAGATCCGGTAGGTCAGCTCACCGTCGTCCGTGTCGAAACTGGTCTGCCAGTTGACGTCGATCTGCCCCGGAGCGCCCGTGGAGAGACTGACGTTGGGCACCCACGGCACCCCGGTGTCCGGGCCGTCGGCGAACCGGGTCAGCCCCTGCTGCGCGGAGCCGTTGACGGTGGTGAACTCCCCGCCCACCCACAGGTAGTGGCTGCCGCCCTTGTCGGTCTGGGCCATCACCCGCGGCCCGACGGGCTCACCGATGCCGTCGTTCGTGTCCGGGAACCAGGGCAGCAGCTCCGGATCGTCGACGGACTGGGCCAGCAGATGCCTGCGCGGCTGGTCGGGGAACCCGCCCATGCTGGCGCAGTCATGGGCGTGGCTACCGCTGTACAGCACGCCCGAGTGCACCAGGACGGCCTGGGTGGCTCCCAGGCAGGTGTCCCGCCACCGCTGCTGGAAGTCGTCGAGGTCGATGGCGATCCGGCCGTCGAAGACACCGCCCCCGGTGCCCTCGTTGGCGGTGTACAGGCCGGTCGCGTCCGCCGTGAGGTCCTGCACCGTGGAGGTGTTCGGGATGAACCCGGGGAAACTCCTGGTGAGTGCCCCCGTGGTGGCGTCCACGACGGCCAGTGCGTGCGACGTGGTGCCGTTGACGGTGAAGAAGTCCCCGCCGAGCACCACGTGCTGTCCATCGGGTGTCACCTGGACGGCGCGGGCGACCTCGTCGGCGTCGGCCGCCCACGGCAGAAGGTCGGCATCCGTGGAGACTGCGGCGAAACTGTTCCTGGTCTGCCCGCCCACACTGGTGAAGTCACCGCCCAGATAGACGGTGTCCGCGGTGACGTCCAGGGCCCGCACCGTCGCCGAGACGGCGATCTTGAAGTCCTGCCGCGGGGTGCAGGTCGCGGTGTCGATGGCGGCGACATTGCTGACGCCCTCACCGTTCACCGCCCCGAACTGCCCGCCCGCGTACAGGGTCTGTCCGTCCGGCGACAGAGCCAGCGCGCGAACGGTGGCCGTACCCGACGAGAGCGTGAACGACAGGCTGCATCCCGTCGGTGCGCCGGTCGCCGCGTCGAAGGCGGCGAAGTTGACCGCGGGCTGCTCCGAGGTGCCCGCCGCGGCGTCCGGCGGCCGGATGGTGGAGAAGGTGCCGCCGGCGTACACGACGCCGTCGGTCGCGGCCATCGACCAGACGATGCCGTTGGTCTGCCAGGTGGTGAGGTCGTCCGCGGTGAGAGACACCGGAGGTGTCAGTGCCGCCGTCGGGGATGCCCCGGCCGCCGCAGCGGTCAGGGCGCCGGCGAACAGGCAGAGAGCGGTGGAGACGGCCCGCACACGGCCGCGTCCCCCGGGTCTGTGCCCCGTGCTTGCGTTCATCATTCAGCTCCGAAGGTGAGAACGAGCTGCGGCCGGTAGGCCGCGGTTCCTGCCTCGCTCGACCAGACGCGGAGACTGTCCGTCCCGCTGCTGGTGAGGGCGAGTGAGTAGACGGAGCCCAGGGCCCCGCCCAGTGCGGACGCGTTCAGTTCCACCGTGTCGTCGGTGGAGACCGAGGTCGCGCCGGTGATGGTCCCCAGCACGGTCGCGGCGAGCGCCGGCCGGGTGTTGTAGGTGACCGTCGACTCGGTCCACGTGCCGGTGACCGGCACGACGTTGTGGCTGTCCAGGGATCCCGCCGTCGAGTCCGACGAGGTACGAAAGGCGAGGCGGGCGCTCTTGAGCACCTGGCCGGACGGAGCCGGCGGAACGGTGAACCGCAGATAGCTCAGATAGGCCGTGGTGCCCCTGGAGGCGAGCTGGCTGTCGTTGTAGTTCGTGTTCGCAGACACGCTGTTGACGTACGCGTCCTCGTCCGGTGTGACGCTCAGCGTGGTGTCGCCGGGGCCGGGAGGGGTGCCCGCGAGCGCGTGGTGCGCGGTGACCTGGGCGGCGGTGAGCGCCGTCGGATAGACCGCGGTCTCGTCCACCTGTCCGGCGAAGTAGGTGCTCGTGGGCCGGTTCGGCCAGGCGTTGTTCATGGCGTCCCCGCCCACCCGCCAGTACCCGTTGTACGAGCGGTTGCCGGTGGCCGCGTTCGTGCCGACGGCCGCGCCGTCCACGTACAGGACCATGCCGGCCGGCCCTTGGGTCGCGACGGCGTGGTGCCAGGATCCGTCGTTGTACGTGCCTGCCGTGGTGATGGTGGGCCGGGTGTTGCCGGACTGGACGCCGAACGCGAGGCGCCCGTTGTCCGTCAGGTACAGCAGCTTGTCGGAGATGCTGCTGGTGTGGCCCTGAGCGGTACCGATGTTGCTGCCGTAGCCGATGATCCGTCCGCCCGTCGCCGAGGTCGTCCGGAACCATGTCTCGATCGAGTACGGAGTGGGCGAGGTGTACCGGTGCAGGCGGTCGCTGTACACGTACTCGTCGACGCCGTTGAGGGAGAGCGCCGCCGAGCCGGCGACCGCGGACGGTGTGGAGCGGTACGTGGGGGCGTTCGCGTACACCCCCGAGTTGTCGTCGGCCGAGGCGTCCGCCGCGAAGGCACCGCCCGCCTCGTCGTAGCGCCAGTACAGGCCGGCGCCGTCGGCGAGCACCTTCTCCTGGTACGGGGAGGCCGAGGCGGCGGCCGTCACCGAGGCGGCGGCGGACAGCCCGCTGGTATTGGTCCCGTCGCTCGCGGTGATCCGGTACGAGTACGTCCGGCCCGCCACCACGTTCGTGTCGGTGAACGTCAGCTGCGGCCGGCTGTAGAAGAGCGAGGAGCCGGTCGTGGTGTGTACGGGAGTCGCGCCGCCGTCGCGGTAGACCCGGTAGGTCAGCAGGCTGTCGTCCAGGTCCAGACTCGAACGCCAGCTGACCTTCACCTCGCCGGCCCGCGGTGCGGACACGCTCACGGCAGGAGCGGCGGGCGCACCCGTGTCGGGAGTGTTGGCGAACCGCGTCAGCGCCTGCTGGGACACCCCGTTGACCGTGGTGAACTCGCCGCCCACCCAGAGGAAGTCGCGGCCGCCGCGCGAGGCGACGGTCAGGGCACGCGGACCGACCGGCTCACCGATGCCGTCGTTGGTGTCCGGGAGCCAGCCCAGCAGCGCCGGGTCGTCGACGGACTGGGCGGTGAGGTGCTTGCGGACCTGGTTGGGGAAGCCGCCCATGGACGAGCAGTCGTGGACATGGCTGCCCGCGTACAGCACACCCTGGTAGACCCGCAGCGCCTGGGTCGCACCCTGGCAGGTGTCACGCCAGCGCTGGTCGAAGCCGTCGAGGTCCATGGCGAGCCTGCCGTCGAACGACGACCCCCCGGCCCCCTCGCCCGCGACGTACCAGCCGCCGGAGGCGGCGTCCGTGACGATGTCCTTGATCACCGCGGACGACGGGATGAAGTTGCCGGTGTAGGCACGGGTCAGCGCACCCGACGATGCGCTCGTCACCGCGAGCGCGTGCGAGGCGGCGCCGCCGACGGTGAAGAATTCGCCGCCGATGAGCACACTCGCTCCGTCGGGGGTCACCTTCAGTGTCCGGCCGGGCTCGTCCGCGTCGGGGTTCCACGCGGTCAGGGCGCCCGTGGAGGTGACCGCGCCGAAGAAGCGCCGCGTCTGGCCGTTGACCGTCTGGAAGTCACCGCCCGCGTAGACGGTGCCGTTCGCGGCGACGTCCAGGGCGCGCACCGTCGCGCCGAAGTCGGGTGAGAAGCCCGGACGCAGCTGACAGGTCGCGGTGTTGATCGCGACCAGGCCGTTCGCGGCCGTCCCGTTGACGGCGTTGAAGTAGCCACCCGCGTACAGGGTGGACCTGTCCGCGGACACCGCGAGGGCCCGGACCGTGGCGGTCCCGCTGCTGCGGGTGAAGGAGAGCGAGCAGCCGGTGGGTGCTCCGGTGGCCGCGTCGAACGCGGCGAAGTTCACGGCGGGTCTCGTGTTGCTGCCCGCGGGGGAGCCGGCCGGGCGCACGTTGGAGAACGTACCGCCGGCGTAGACCACGCCGTTCGCCTCGGCGAGCGACCAGACGATGCCGTTGGTCTGGTACGTGGAGAGGTGGTCGGCCGTGAAGCCGACCGGCGGGGTCAGCGCGGCGGCCGGGGGAGCGGTGCCCGCGCCGAGCGCGCCCGCACCGAGGGCGAGAACCGCGGCGAACACGGCGCTCCGGGTGCGTCCGAGGCCTCTTGGCCCTCTCATCGGTCCACCCGCACGGCCGCACCCGTGAGCTGGTCGGAAAGCAGCCGGATGTCCGCGTCGACCATGATCCTCGCCAGCTCCTGCGACGTCACCTCGGGCTTCCAGCCCAGCAGTTCTTCGGCCTTGGAGGCGTCACCGATCAGTGCGTCGACCTCGCTGGGGCGCTCGTACTTGGGGTCGTAGCGCACGTACTCGGCCCAGTCGAGGCCCGCGTGCTCGAAGGCGTACTCGAGGAACTGCCGGACGCTGACGCCCACGCCGGTGGCCACCACGTAGTCGTCCGGGGTGTCGCACTGCAGCATCCGCCACATCGCCTCCACGTACTCGGGGGCGTACCCCCAGTCCCGTACGGCGTCGAGGTTGCCCAGATGCAGCCGGTCCTGGAGCCCGGCCTTGATGCGCGCCACCCCGCGGGTGATCTTGCGGGTCACGAAGGTCTCGCCGCGGCGCGGTGACTCGTGGTTGAACAGGATCCCGTTGACGGCAAACATGTCGTACGCCTCGCGGTAGTTGACCGTCGCCCAGTAGCCGTACACCTTGGCCACGCTGTACGGGCTGCGCGGGTGGAAGGGCGTGCTCTCGTTCTGCGGGGGCGGGCTGGCGCCGAACATCTCGGACGACGAGGCCTGGTAGATACGGGTGTCGATTCCGCTGGCGCGGACCGCCTCCAGAAGCCGCATGGTGCCGAGACCCGTGACGTCCCCGGTGTACAGGGGCGCGTCGAAGGAGACCCGGACGTGCGACTGCGCGCCCAGGTTGTAGACCTCGTCGGGGCGGATGTCACGGAGCAGGTTCACCAGGGCGACGCCGTCCGACAGATCGGCGTGATGGAGGACGAACGAACGATTCGCCTCCTCGGGGCCCTGGTAGATGTGGTCTATTCGCTCCGTGTTGAAGCTCGACGATCTGCGTATCAGACCGTGGACCGTGTAGCCCTTCTCGAGCAACAGTTCCGCCAGGTACGAACCGTCCTGACCGGTCACGCCGGTGATGAGTGCGGACTTCGCCATGACTCCCCCTCCTGTGGTCGCCCGATGGGCGGTTTGTTCACCGAAATATCAACATCTGAGCGCATTGGGCAAAAGCTCACCCGGACGCTGTGCTGCTGGCACAATCCGAGCCATGACGACCGATATCCCCGGCCCGCCCCAGGAATCCGTCCGCCCCCTCCTACGCCCCGGCTCCTGCATATTCGTCGCGGGCCACCGCGGTCTCGTCGGCTCGGCGCTGGTGCGCCGCCTCGCCGCCGACGGCCACGAGGTGATCACCCGTGACCGCGGCGACCTCGATCTGCGTGACGCGACACCGACCGAGGCGTTCCTGCGCGACGCCCGCCCGGACGTCGTCGTACTGGCCGCCGCCAAAGTGGGCGGGATCATGGCCAACAGCACCTGGCCGGTGCAGTTCCTGGAGGACAATCTGCGCATCCAGCTGAGCGTGATCGCCGGGGCACACGCAGCGGGGACGGAGCGGCTGCTCTTCCTCGGCTCGTCGTGCATCTACCCCAAGCACGCCCCGCAGCCGATCCGCGAGGATTCGCTGCTCACCGGCCCGCTCGAGCCGACCAACGAGGCGTACGCGCTGGCCAAGATCGCCGGAATCGTGCAGGTCCAGTCCTACCGCCGGCAGTACGGCGCCTCGTTCATCAGCGCCATGCCCACCAACCTCTACGGCCCCGGCGACAACTTCGCCCTGGAGACCTCGCACGTCCTGCCCGCCCTGATCCGCCGGTTCCACGAGGCGAAGAGGGACGGCGCACCCGAGGTCACCCTGTGGGGCTCCGGCACCCCCCGCCGTGAGTTCCTGCACGTCGACGACCTCGCCGCGGCCTGTGTGCGGCTGCTGGAGTCCTACGACGGGGACGAGCCGGTCAACATCGGCTGCGGCGAGGACCTGACCATCAGAGAACTCGCCGAGACCGTACGTGAGGTGACGGAGTATCAGGGCGGCATCGGCTGGGACACCTCGAAGCCGGACGGCACCCCGCGCAAGCTCCTCGACGTGTCCCGGCTCTCCTCCCTCGGCTTCAAACCGCAGATCCCCCTGCGCGACGGCATCGCCCGCACCTACGCGTGGTGGCTCGGGCAGGGCTGACCGCCCCGCCCGGCACCCTTGGGCTCCTCGTCCGAGTACCTCCATCGCGATCAGTACGCCCCGCGGCCGTCGGTGACGGCGCGGACGGTACGGGCGAGGAGCCCCATGTCCGTGACCACCGACCAGTTGTCGACGTACCAGAGGTCCAGCGACACGGTCTCCTGCCACGACAGATCCGAGCGCCCGCTGACCTGCCACAGGCCGGTCAGCCCCGGCTTCACCGCGAGCCGGCGCCGCTCACGCTCGTCGTAGCGCGACACCTCCTCGGGCAGCGGCGGACGTGGACCTACCAGGGACATGTCACCCCGTAGCACGTTGAGGAGCTGCGGGAGTTCATCGATGGAGGTCCGGCGCAGCGCCTGGCCGATCCGGGTCACCCTCGGGTCGCGGCGCATCTTGAACATCGGGCCTTCGCTCTCGTTCGCCCCGGTGAGCTGCGACTTACGTGTCTCCGCATCCGCCACCATCGTGCGGAACTTCCACATGGTGAAGGGCCTGCTGTGCCGTCCGTGCCGGATCTGGCGGTGGAACACCGGGCCGGGTGACGAGAACCGGACCGCCAGGGCCACCACGAACAGCAGTGGGGCCAGTACGAGCAGCCCGAGCGCAGCTCCGCTCCGGTCCACCACGGTCTTGAGCCAGGGTTGGGGACCGTGCCGCAGGGGCGCTGCGACGTGCAGCAGGGTCAGCCCGGCGGCGTCGGAGGGCCGCACGCGGCTCGCCGAGACGCCCGACAGCTCCGAGAGCACGCAGAGTGCGAGCCCGCTGTCGTGCAGGCCCCACGACAGCGGGCGCAGCCTCTCGTCGCCGAACTGCGGCCCGGGCACCACGAGTACGAGATCCGCATCATGGGCGAAGGCGCCGCCGAGCACCGTGGACACGTCGTCGTCCGCCGGCTCCGGGGCGAGCCGCCCCGGTACGGGTGTGTCGCAGCTGAGTTGCGCCGGTCCCACGGGCACGGCGGCCGCCACCGTGTACAGGTGGTCCGTACGGGAGTTGAGCACGGTCACCGCCCGGTCCACCCCCGCAGCCGCGCCGACCACCAGCACCCGGCGTGGTGCCTGCCGGTGGCGTGCGGAACCGGGACCGCTCCGCAGTCCCGAGGCGAGCACGGTCACGGCAAGGCCGGGTACCAGCGCCAGGACCGCGGTCCCCGGGTCGAGGGATCCGCCCGCCGCCGCGCACAGCACGGCAAGCAGTCCGACGAGCACCAGCCAGTCGCCGACGGCGCCGGTCGCCCCACCGGAGTCCGCCGGCAGCCGGTCCGTGTACCGGCCGCGCGCCAGGCGCACCCCGGTCCAGACGAGTGTCGTCAGGGCGCCGATGATCAGTGGTCGCGGCTGATCATCGGCGCTCAGGACGAGCCACGCCGGAATACCGAGCCCCAGCGCATCGGTCAGGGCCAGGAACGGCAGGCGCCGGCCCGGAGTCTTCTTCGTCCGCGGGCGGTCCGCGTCGTCGCGCTGTGCGGTCGGAGCTCTCCACAACTGCTCGAGAGCCGCCGTGCGGTTCCGGGACGCGGCGGTACGCGGCCGTGGTGCGCCCGCAAGTCCCACCGGCCCGGATATGTCTGATTCAGGTATTTCGACATGCCCCATGAACCCCCCAGCCACAGTTGCATCCCCACAAACGGGACGCATCCGCCGATCCCATGGACTGACGGATGCGCCCTCGCTCGGTGCACGATATCCACACACGTGCCATTTCGCTGGAGTTCTCGTGAAGTTCAGACACCGCTGGAGGGTCAGGCTCCGCCGCATTCCGGAGCGGATCTCGGGGTCTGTGCGCAGTTGTTCGGATCTGATGGCTTTGGGCAAGCGCTTACGACCCGCTGGGGATCAGGTCGTGTACTGGGAGTTCAGTCGAACATAACCCTCCGTCAGATCGCAGCCATAGACGGTGAATCGGCCGTCCCCGATGCCCAGGCCGACATCGATCACGACCTCCTCGCCCCGCATGTGCCCGGCGACCGCGGCCCGCAGCTCGGCGTCGTCGGGCCCCCCGGCGCGCTGCGGGTAGACGTCGGTCCCGCCGAAGCGGACGGTGACGTTCTCCGGGAGGATGTCGGTGTCGTCGGTGCACTTGCCGATCGCCATCGTCACCCGGCCCCAGTTGGGGTCGCTGCCGTGCACGGCTGTCTTCACCAAGGGGGAGTTGACCACGCTCTTGCCCACCCGCTTGGCCTGAGCGGCGTCGCGCGCACCACTCACCCGCACCTCGATGAGCTTGCTGGCGCCCTCGCCGTCACTGGCGATGTTCTTCACGAGTGCGAGCGCCACCTCGTGCAGCGCTTCCTCGAACTCCGCCGGATCGACCTCGCCGGCCAGCCCGTTGGCGAAGAGCACCGCCGTGTCGCTGGTGGAGGTGTCCGTGTCGATGGAGACCGCGTTGAACGTGCGGTCCATGACGGCACGGAAGATCCGGTCCTGTTCCGACGGCTCGAGCCGCGCGTCGGTGGCGAAGAACGTCAGGAGGGTGGCCATGTCCGGCTCCAGCATCCCGACGCCCTTGGCGATGCCCACCAGCGTCGCCGGGCCGCACCGCACCCTGACCTCCTTGGGCCGGGTGTCCGTGGTCATGATGGCCCGGGCCGCGCGGTCGAACCCTCCGTCGGGGAAGGGCCAGGCGAGCGTCCTGATGTGCGCCCGGATCTGCTCCATCGGATACAGCAGGCCGATCACCCCCGTGGAGGCGATCAGCAGTTCGTCCGCCGGGAGCCCTGTCGCGGCGGCCACCGAGTCGCGCACCTCGCGGGCGTTGCGCTCACCCTCGGAGCCGGTGGCGACGTTCGCGTTGCGCGCCAGTACGACGACGCCGCGCGCCCGGCCGTCGGCGGCGGCCGCCCGGCTGAGCACCACGCTGGGGCCGGAGAACCGGGACTTGGTGAAGACCGCGCTGATCCGGGCCGGGACGGTCGATGCCAGCACGGTGAAGTCGTCCCGCCCGTCGTCCGACAGTCCCACCGGGGCGGTGTGCACCGCGAAGCCCTCGGGATCCCGCGAGGTTGTTTCGGCCATGGTCCCCTCCAATGTATGCGTGCTCACGTATATCTATTCATTCAGCATACGGGAGCACCCGACAGGGGGACGGAGTGGCGGGATCAACGGCGGGAGGCTCGCGCGCACGTGGGACGGCACGGTGCAGCTGCGCCGGAACGGCTTCGTCAGGACGTGGTGGAGGGCTCGATGCGCCAGATCACGTTGATCCCCGCCTCACTCTGCGTGTCCGGCCCGCCGGGTACCGGTACGCGCTCGATCTCGGTGAAGCCCAGACGGCGAGGGACGGCTTCGCCGGCCCGGTTCGCTGCATCGTGGTGGATCTCTATCCGATCGGTCTCCGCCAGGGCGAAACCCTGGCGGAGGAGGGCCGCAGCGGCCATGGTGGCGAGGCCCCGCCCGGTCCACCCGGGGTGGAGCCAGTAGCCGATCTCCAGCCCTCCGGGGCCGATCCGCCGCATGAGCCCGCAACTGCCGATCACCGCACCGCCCGAAGTGATCGCGTAGCCGTAGGCCTGGCCCGACTCCCACTCCCCCTCGCTCCGAGTCAGGTACTCGGCGATCGTGGTGTGGTCGTAGGTGGACGCCCAAGGCATCCACGGCAGCAGGTGGGGGAGCGACTCGGTGACCACCCGGTTCAAGGTCACGACGTCGCTCGCGCGCCACCGGCGCAAGTCGACCTGGTCGAAGGTGAGGGTCTCAGCAGGCTGTTCCATGCACGGCATGCTTCCATCCCGATGCCGGGGAGGGCATCGGGACGGCCGGGGCTTCGCTGCGGTACGAACGCGCTGTCAGGAGGGAAGCGGTCAGCCCCGCTTCACCGCGGCAAGGCCCTTCAGCATGTCCTCGGTGTTCATCACCGGCTGGATCTCGATCCTCGCGCCGAGTTCCTCGAAGAGCGGCTCCGCGATGCTCGGCAGTTGTGAGCTGTCCTGCATGTCGAAGACGAAGGTGCAGCAGCGCCCACCCTCGCTCGGGCCGAAGTAGGCCGCTTCCGGCTTGAGCTGTTCGGCCATCGACTGCATGGTCGTCTGCAGACTGCCCTTCTTGACGGCCTCGTTCGAGATCTGTGTGTCCATCCACGCCCGCAACATGACCCTCATGGCATCGCTCCTTCCGTCCGCCGCGACCGGCGCGGGCCCGTCCGCGCTCTCCGGGATCCGGGGACATTCGGCTCAGCCTTTACCCGCGTGATCGAGGCGGCAACATGGGGTGCGCCATCCGTGCCGCCGGCGTCCACCGCCTCCGCGCGGCCCGACCCACCGAGGTGGAGGCCGGGCCGCGGGGAGTGGTCCGTCAGGCCGGCCGCAACTCGAACCAGTCGAAGGCCGCACTGCCGTGGGTGGCGTACATGCCGATGACGCGTCCGGTGAAGCCTCCGGCGACCTCGGTGGTGAGGTAGCGGCCGTCGAGCTCGGCCAGGATCTCGAAGTCGCCGTCTGCCGTCTCGTACCCCAGGCGGAAGGTGTCGGGGCCGCCGACGCGCAGGCCGGGCGGGATCGCGGCCTCCGGATCCTCGGGGCGGACGGTGACCGTGGGCGGCAGGACGCCGGTGGTGGTGACGTCGATCCGCAGGGTCACCGGGCCGGGCGGCAGGCTCCGTTCGGCGACGGTCTGGCGCAGCGGGCCGATCCTGGCCACGGCGCGGACCGTGCCGTCGCCCGTCTCCACCTGGTAGTGGTGAGCCTCGTCCAGGCGCACCGCGAGCCCGGCACGGCCGCCTTCGTCGACGGCGACCAGCGTACGAGCGCTGCAGTCGGGATCGCGCTGGCGCCGTCCCACGAAGAGCGCACCGGGCTTGTCGAGGCCGTCGGCTCGGGCGTGCAGCACCAGGTGGTCCGGACGCTCGTCGAGGCGGACGGCGTCCGGGTCGTGCCGCCGGAGGGTCACCCAGCAGGGTGCGAG
Organism: Streptomyces sp. NPDC005566; assembly: GCF_040605575.1. Lineage (NCBI taxonomy): Bacteria > Bacillati > Actinomycetota > Actinomycetes > Kitasatosporales > Streptomycetaceae > Streptomyces > Streptomyces sp. NPDC005566. The sequence continues at coordinate 60,687 of NZ_JBEXDB010000027.1, forward strand.
CGCGGTGGAGTCGAAGTCGTCCCGCTCCGGCTCGGGTTGCCAGGGGTGCGGCGGCAGCGCCGGAGCGGCCGCGTGCAGCTCGAGCGGCCCCGGCAGCGGCCACTCGTCCTCCCAGCGCACCGGGACCAGGAACGTCTCGCGGCCCAGTCCGTGGTACATCGGTGTGTCACCGCGCGGCCGGGTGCCCAGCAGCACCATCCACCACGTGCCGTCCTGCGCCTGCACCAGGTCGCCGTGGCCGGTGTTCTGCACCGGGTGGCCGGTACTGCGGTGGGACAGCACGGGGTTGGCGGGGTGCGGCTCGAACGGCCCCTGCACTGTCCGGGACCGGGCCACCGACAGTGCGTGTCCGCGCTCCGTGCCGCCTTCCGAGAGCAGCAGGTACCACCAGTCGCCGACCCGGTACAGGTGCGGCGCCTCCGGATACTGCAGCCCGCTTCCCGACCACATGGCCACCGGTTCACCCAGCAGCTCACCCGTCTTCGGGTCGATGCGCACCCCGCGGATCCCCTCGCAGGAGAACACGCACCAGCAGTTTCCCTCCTCGTCCCAGGCCAGGTCGGGGTCGATGCCCGGAATGCCGACCGGGACCGGGTCCGACCACGGGCCCGCGGGATCCTGTGCGGTCACCAGGATGTTGCCCCCGCCGGCGACCACGGTCGTGATCATCCAGAACATGCCGTCGTGGTAGCGGAGCGTGGGCGCGTACACCCCGGTCGAGGCAGGGGCGGTATCGGGCAGGTCCAGCTGAGAGGGCCGGTCCAGCGCGTGCCCGATCAGCCTCCAGTGCACCAGGTCGCGGCTGTGCCACAGCGGCACTCCGGGTACGTACTCGAAGCTGGACGTCGCCACGTAGTAGTCGTCGCCGGCCCGGCAGATGCTCGGGTCCGGGCTGAAGCCGGGTATCACCGGATTGTCGAAGAACGTCATGTCGTCCTCAGGAGTGGGGTCGGACCGCGGGGGAGAGGGCGGGCCTCACCCACATTGTCGAAGCGCTTCATTGATCGCATCCGAGCAGCTCAGTGTCAATGCTTCTGCGGCATCGTCTGTATGAAAGTGGGTAGATGTGCGCCCGGCCGCACCAGGAAAGTCCGGTCAGCTGGGTGCGTGTCCTTGCTCATGGGCAAGTCAATCGAAGCGCTTCGACAGCGTGGGACGCGTACACCTCGTGGCGCGACACGATCAGTGCGTATCCCTGCCGTTCGGGCGAGGAGTGACGGCACGTCCCTCCTCGGCGGAATGTGGGCTGCCGCTCCGTTCATCTCCGGGGGCGGGCGTCCGGTGCTCGTCGCGATCGGCCGTCAGGCTGCAATGTCGGTGCCTCCCCCTAGGTTGGAAGCATCAGTCGGGGAGCCTCGGAGGGGGGAGTGGACGCGTGTCCGCCAACAAGATCCAGCACAAGGTCAATCACGTCGCGCTCGTGGTGGACTGTTCGGGTTCCATGCATCAGCACCAGAGTCAGCTCATCCGGGTCGTGGACGAGTTCGTGGCGGGTCTGAAGGCCGAGTCGGACAACCTCGGCCACGAGACCCGGATCAGCCTCTACTCCTTCGACCACAGGGTCGAGAACCTCGTGTGGGACATGGACGTGAAGCATCTGCCGTCCATGCGGGGTCTGTACAAGGTCAACAACGGCGCCACCGCCCTGATCGAGGCCTCTCTGAAGTCCCTGGACGACCTGGGTCACATCTGGGAGGAGTACGGCGAGCACAGCTTCCTCCAGATCGTTGTCACGGACGGCGAGGAGAACGCCTCCGGCGGCGACAGGCGGCACGACGGCGACATGACCATCCTCGGGCCCTGGCTCGACAGGATCGCGGCGAAGATGGGCGCGCTTCCGGGCCACTGGACCTCCGCGATCCTCGTCCCGAACTCCCTGGCGAAGCGCACCGCCCAGAACTACGGCTTCCCGGCCGGGAACATCGCCATCTGGGACGCGGATTCCAAGGAGGGCGTCGAGGAGGCGATCGGCACGGTGCGCGCTGCCGCCACCAGCTTCCTCCGGGGCCGTGAGCAGGGTGTGCGCGGCACGAAGAACCTCTTCGCCGTCGGTCAGGACATATCCGTCGACGACGTGCGCGCGAACCTCGAACCGGTCTCGGCCGACAAGTACCGGCTCCTGAAGGTCGACAAGGAGGTCGAGATCCGGGCCTTCGTCGACTCGCATCCGGGCGTCACCTACGAACGCGGAGCGTGTTACTACCAGTTGGGCACCCGGGTCCAGGTTCAGCCCGACAAGGAAGTCATCGTGGTCGAAAAGGACACCGACCGCGCCTACACGGGTGAAGCCGCACGCAGCCTTCTGTTCGGTACGGGCATCCACGGGACCGTCTCAGTGAAGGCGGGAAACAACCCCAAGTTGGAGGTCTACGTGCAGAGCCGTTCGGTGAACAGGAAGCTCAAGGCGCATACGCGTCTGCTCATCATGCTCTGAGGGGCGCCGCAGTACCTCGGGGCCGCACATGCGGAGCGCCGTTCGCCGGCCGGACGCCCCTCGATAGGGTTCCGTCCGGGTCCTGACCGCAGGGATCGGGACAACGTCCGTCGTTCCAGGCGGAGTTGCCATCGGTCGTGCCAGGCGCGGCAGTACCCGGAACGGCGACCGGAGAACCGAGTGAGTGGAGTGCCAGTCATGCGTGGAGGCAGCATCGCCGTGGTCGGCGGCAGCATAGCGGGGTGTGCCGCGGCACTGGCCGCGTCGCGCGGCGGAGCCGAGAAGATCACCGTATTCGAGCGTGCCGACGCCCGACTCCGCGACAGGGGCGTGGGGATCGCCCTCCACAGCGACCGGTACGACGAACTGAGGGACGCCGGGTACGTGGCGCCCGAGATGCCCTGGGCACCGCTGACCCGGCGGGTGTGGAGTGCACGCGACGGCGAGGCGGACCACGGCCGCGCCATCGGCGAGCAGCCTTTTCCGTTCCGCGCCTACAGCTGGGGCTCCCTGTGGAGCGAACTGCGCCGTCGGGTGCCCGAGGAGGTCTCCTACCGGTCCGGCGCGGCGGTCACCGACGTCGAGCCGGACGCCGACGGTGTGACACTGCGGCTCGCGGACGGATACGAGGAGCACTTCGACGTCGTGATCGGGGCGGACGGGTACCGCTCCGTCGTCCGCGAGGCCATGTTCCCCGGCGCCGACGCGACGTACGCCGGGTACATCGGCTGGCGCGGTACGTCGAGGGACGTCGCCGGCCTTCCCTCCGACGGCAACGACGCACACAACATCGTCTTCCCCGGCGGCCACTGCATGATCTACCGCATCCCGGACGGCACAGGCGGCCACCTTCTCAACTGGGTGCTCTACACCGCGCCCCCGCAGACCGAGGGACTCCACCCGGACCTGCGGACCCCGACCTCCCTGCCGCCGGGCCGGCTCAACTCGGAGCTCACCGCGCACCTGCGCGCCCTCGTCTCCGACAACTTCCCGCCGTACTGGGCGGCCAGGGTGCTCCGTACCCCCGCCGAGACCACGTTCATCCAACCCATCTACGACCTCGAAGTGCCGCACTACACCTCCGGACGGATGGTGCTCGTCGGTGACGCCGCCAGCGTCGCCCGGCCGCACATCGGCGGCGGCAGCGTGAAGGCGCTCCAGGATGCCACCGCGCTGGAAGCCGCCTGGGTGGCCGGCGACAGCTGGAAGGAGGTCCTGGAGAGGTACGACGACCGACGCGGCAGCGTCGGCGCAGCCATGGTCGCGCTCGCCCGCAGGATGGGCAGCGCACAGGTCGAGAACACACCCGACTGGTCCGCCATGGGCCAGCAGGAGTTCGACACGTGGTGGCAGGACCAGAACAAGGGCTCCGACCGCCGCAGCGGCTTCGGCGGCCACAGCATCAAAGCCGGTTAGGCCGGAGCGAGAAGGGCGGTGACCGTGTGCCGGTCACCGCCCCCGTGTCCGTACCGCTCGCGCTTCAGACCGCCGTCGGCGAGAGTGCGAGCGCGGCGTGCAGCGCGGTGGCATCGGCACGGGCGTCCGCGCCGTCCAGTCGCAGCGTCGTCCGCCCCGAGGTGAGGACCGTGAGCGTACGGGCGCACTCGGCCGCCTGGGCCGGGCTCGGGGACACCAGGAGCACGGCGATGCCCTCGTCCGCCAACGTGGTCACCAGCTCGTTGACCTGCCGGACGAGCACCGGCGCGAGCCCCTCGGTCGGCTCGTCGAGCAGCAGCACGCTGGGGGAGCCGAGCAGCGCGCGGGCCAGCGCCAGCATCTGCTGTTCCCCACCGGACAGATCCGTACCCCGGTTGCCTCGGCGCTCGCCCAGCCGAGGCAGCAGTTCCAGGACGCGCGCGGGGGTCCACACGCTGGGGCGCGTGGTGTCGCCGCGGCGCGGCGGACGGTGGGACAACCGCAGGTGCTCGGCCACGGTGAGCCCGGCGAACACGCGGCGGCCCTGCGGTACGAGGCCGATTCCGGCGCGGGCCATCCGGTGTGCGGGCTGCCCTGTCATGTCGCGGCCGTCGAGGCGTACGGTGCCGGCGGCCGGACGCATCAGTCCGGCGACGGTGTGGACGAGCGTGGTCTTGCCCGCGCCGTTGTGGCCGACGACGGCGTGGACCGTGCCGGCCGGCACGGACAGGTCGAGGCCGTGGAGGACGGTACCGCCGTGGTAGCCCGCGGTCAGGCCGGTGAGTTCGAGCATGGGGGCGTCGGTCATCCTCTCGCTTCGGCGCCGGTGGTGCGGTACGCGTCGCGGACCTCGGGGTGTGCGAGCGCCTCCTGGGTCGGACCGGTGACGAGCACGCGTCCGGCCGCCAGCACGGTGACGGTCGTGGCGAGGTGGGCGATGACCTCGACGTGGTGCTCGACCAGGACGACCGCGACGCTCTCCGGCAGGCCGCCGAGGATGCCGAGCAGCCGCCCGATGTCTCCGTCGGTCAGCCCGGCCGCCGGCTCGTCCAGGAGCAGCAGACGAGGGTTGCCCGCCAGCGCGGCGGCGAGGTCGAGCATGCGGCGCTGTCCGTGGGAGAGCGTGGAGGCAGGCCGGTGGGCGACGTCCGCGAGCCCGACGGTCTCCAGATGGCGGCCCGCCGACTCGGTGTGCAGCCGGTAGCGGGACGGGCTGCGCCAGGCGCCCCGGCGCTGGGGGTGGTGTGGCCAGCCGGCCAGTACGACGTTGTCCAGCACCGTCAACTCGGAGATGACCGACGGCTGTTGGAAACTGCGGGCGATGCCCAGGCGGCTGCGCCTCGCGGTGGCCGTGCGGGTGATGTCCGCGCCGTCCAGGGCGATCGTGCCGTGGTCGGGACGGTCGGTTCCGGCGACGAGGTTGAGCAGGGTGGTCTTGCCCGCCCCGTTGGGACCGATGACGGCGTGCCGGGCACCGGCGGGGAGCCGCAGGCTGACGTCGTCGACGGCGGTGAGACTGCCGTACCTCCGGGTGAGGTGGGTGAGGTCCAGTACCGGGGGTGGTGCTGCGGCGGTCGGGGCGGGTGTCATGGGGAGACCTTCCCGGCGGTGGTCGGAGTAGGTGCGGAGGCGGGCGAGGCCGGGGGCCGTCCGTCGGGCGGGGGCCCGTCGGACGCCGGCCCGTTCCGCCCGGATCCGCCGCGCAGGCCGGCCAGGCCGCGGGGCAGCAGGTACACGGCGGCGACGAACAGCGCGCCGAGCAGCAGCGGCCCGTGGCCGGGCCACGAAGCGGCCACCCAGTCGCGGGTGGTGACGATGAGACCGGCGCCCACCAGGGCGCCGATGACGGACGTCGTGCCGCCGATGACAGCCGCCAGCAGGGCGAACGCGGCGATCTCGAAGCCGACGTCGGCGGGGGAGAGGTACTGCTGGACGGTGACCATCAGAGAGCCGCCCACACCGGCCAGCGCGCCGGCGCAGATGTGCGCCACCAGCAGGTAGCGGCCCACCGGGTGCCCCGAGGCGCGCATCCGCGCTTCGGCACCACGGGTGCCGGTCAGCAGCTTCCCGGCCGGGGAGCGCAGCACGAGCAGAGTGACGGCGACGGCGATGACGGCGACGACGAGTGCGTAGGTGTAGAGCTCGCTCTCCTCGAACATCCCCTCCCCGCCCCACAGCGCCTGGGTGGCCGGGAATCCGACGAGACCGTCGGCGCCGCCGGTGACGGACTTCATCTGGTTGATGACCGCGCCGCTCAGCTCACCGATGGCGAGCGTGATCATCAGCACGGTCGTGCCACGGGCCCGGATCACGGCGGGCCCCGTCACCGCGGAGAAGACCGCGGCCGCAAGCGCCGAGAGGAGGATCTGGACCGGCCCCATCGTCCATCCGGCGTCCGCGAGATTCGCGGTGGCGTACGCGCCGACGGCGAACGGCGCGGTCTGCCCGAGCGTGGGCAGCCCGGCGTAGCCGGTGAGGATGGTGACACTGACCGCGAGCAGCCCCAGAGCCAGGGCGGAACCGGCCAGCGAGATGCTGTACGCGTCGAGCATCCACGGCAGCGCGACCAGCGCGACGAGCAGTACGAGCAGCGGCGCGGCCTGCCGCCACGCGGCCCCGCGCGGTATCCACCCGATGCCTGCGGGCGCGCTCCTGGTCCTGCCGGGCGACAGCACCGCACGGGCTGAACGGCCCTCGTCCGGGGAGGACGTGGTGTCGCCTGTTCGGGACGCCGTGGCGACCCGGTCCGTCCCTGCCACCCCGTTCGGCCGCCTTCGCAGCCGCGCGGACAGGTGGCGGCGGAGCCGGGCCACCGGATCGGCGGTGGGGCCCTTTGTACCGTGCGCGGTCGCCGGTTCCGCGAAGCGCGAGCGGAGCACCAGCACGGCCGCCATCGCGGCGAAGAGCAGGTACGGCGCCAGGTCGGGCGCCACCGAGATGCCCAGCGTCTGCACCTCGCCCACGGCGACCGCCGCTGCGAGCGTCGTCCACAGTGAGCGCAGCCCGCCGAGCACGACCACCACGAGGGACAGCATCAGCACGTTCTCCGACGTACCCGGCCCGGGACCGATGATCGGTGCCCCGAGCACGCCCGCGGCACCGGCCAGCGCACCCGCCGCCGCGAGCACACCGGTGTGCACCGCCCGGGGGCTGTGGCCGGTGGTCGCGAGCATCTGCGGGTCGTCGGCGGCGGCCCGTACCGCCGCACCCATGCGGGTCCGGGTCAGCACCCAGGTGCCGAACGCAGCGAGCAGCACGGCCATCATGATGAAGCCGAGCCGGTACGCGGGGTACCGGTGGCCCAGCAGCGTCACCGAGGAGTCGAGCGCCTCGGGCACGCGTACCGGAAGCTCGTCCGCCCCGAAGAACTGGATGAGCAGGTCACCGCCGACCAGGGCGAGCCCGAACGTCAGCAGTGCTTGAGCGAGATGCCCACGCCCGGCGAGCGGAGCCGTCGCGGCGGACAGCCCCGCCCCGGCGACGCACGCCGCCACCGTTCCGGCGGCCAGCCCGAGGGCGAGGCCGCCCCAGGTCCCGTCGCTCAGCTGGGCCCCCGTGTAGGCCCCGATCGCGTACAGCGTGCCGTGCGACAGGTTCAGCACGCCCGCGGTGCCGAAGGCGAGGCTCAGACCGGCGGCGACCACGAACAGCAGCAGCCCGTAGGCCACCCCGTCCACCGCCGGTATGAGGTGGGCATCGAGGATCTCCATGTCAGCCGCCGAGCGTGGCCAGGTCCTGGACCATGACGTTGGCCAGCTGGTTGCCGTCCGGCCGAACCTGGCGCAGGTACCAGGTCTGCACCGGCGAGTGCGCCTTGTCGCCGAACTCCCAGGCGCCGCGCGGGCTGTCGATCTGGCCGAGGCCCGCGATGGCCTTGTTGATGGTCTTGGGCGTCACGTCCCCGCCCTTCGCCGCATCGGCGATCGCCTTGTCCAGCACGGCGGCGGCGTCGTACGACGCCATCGCGTACGTGGTGGGCTGCGTGTCGTGCTCGGCGGTCCAGTCGGCGGCGAACGTGCGGTTGGCCTCGTTGTCGAGGTCGGCCGCGTAGTTCAGGACCGAGTAGATGTCCTTCGCCGCGGGGCCCTGGGCCTGGAGCACACTGCCCTCGGTGACGAAGGCCGTGTACAGCGGCAGATCAGCGATGTCGGACTGGGCGTACTGCTTGGCGAAGTCGATCGCGGCCTTGCCGGCGTAGAAGCAGTACACCGCCTTGGCGTCCGTCTTGGCGATGTCGGCGAAGTACGGCATGAAGTTGGTGGTCTTCGGGAACGGCGTCCAGGTGGTCTTGCCGCCCGGATTGGCGAGCTTGCCCTTGACCCGCTTGAACTCGTCGGTGAAGCCGCGCAGTTCGTCGTAGCCGCCCTGGTAGTCGGGGCCGATCGCGTAGACCGGTCCGTCGACCTTCTCCTTGACGTACGGGGCGATGGCCTTGCCCGGCTCGTCGGACAGGAAGCTCGTCGTCCACACGTACTCGAGGTCCTTGATGGGCGGCCGGCCGTTCGACCCCAGGAAGGGGATCTTGGCCTGGTTGACCAGGGGCAGCACCGCGTTGACCGAGCCACCGCTGACGAGACCCGTCAGCACGTCGACCTTGTCCTTCTTGACCAGCTTGGTGGCCGCGGGAACGGCGGTCGGCGGACCGTCGCCCTCGTCCGCCACGATGAGCTCGACCTTGCGGCCGCCCAGCTTGTTGCCGTGGGTGTTCAGGTAGAGCTCGAAGCCGGCTCGCAGTTCGGTGCCGACCGGCTCGTAGGTGCCGGACAGGGAGGCCACCAGGCCCACCTTCACGGTGTCGTCGTCGGCGCCTCCGTCGCTGCTGCAGCCGGATACGGCTGCCAGGCCGAGGGCGAGGGCGGCGGCGCCGACCGGCCGGAATCTGCGGCGGCGGGGTGTGGATATGTCAAAGAACATGGGGGCTCTCATCAGGAGTATCGGGAGGATCGGGGGGGGGCATCGGTCGGAACGGGTGGAACGGGCGGCGCCTGCTGTGAGCGGACCGACGCGTGGGCCGGCGCCGCCGCTCGTAGGGGTGGTGCGGTCGTACGGCCCGGCGGTCAGCGCGCAGGCGGCAGGCTCGGGTCGCGGACCTGAGGGCTCAGTGAGTCACCGACCTGGTTGATGAGCTCGGACATCATGTAACTGACCTCGCCGATGTCCGCGTCCCTGGTGGTGGTCACCAGCAACGAGGCACCGCTGGAGACGGCCATGGAGAACATGTAGCCGCCCTCCATCGCGGTGAGGCTGTGCTCGACGGGATCGGTGTTCGTCAACTGGGCCGCTGCGGAAAGCAGGTTGACGACACCGGATGCGATGGCGGCCAGCCGCTCGGCGTCGTCGCGTTCCACACCGGTGTAAGCCAGTGCGAGCCCGTCCACGGACACGGCTATCGCCTGGGTGACTTCCGGGATGCGTCCGGCGAAGCCGCTCAGGATCCAGCTCAGGTCGTTGGGGGTGGTCATTTCTTGGTCCGTTCGGTGTCGTCGTCGGTGGCGGAGCGCCCACGGTTCGTGCTCCTGTTGATCCCCTGTGCGTAAGCGGCCAGGACGTCGGAGACGTGCCGGGAGTCCCGGCGGCGGGGCGACGGCCTCGACGCGGTGGCCCCGGAACGCTGTTCTGCGCCGTCCCGTTTGCCCAAGGTGGGCCACTGCTGGGGGGTGTTGCGCTGTCGAAGGGGCAGTCCTGCCGAGCTGACGCCGGCAATGCGCGAAACCGGCTCGTCGTGCACGGGGTGCGGGGCGGGCGCGGTGCCGCGCTCCCGCTCATGCGTGCCGGCGCCGGATCCGCCACCGTGGGACCCGTTGTCGCCGGGAGGCATGCCGCCACCCCGGTTCGCGCCCGGCGCTCCGTCGGCCCGGCCCGGCGCGTAGTCACCGCCGGTGGGTGCGCCGCCCCTGCCGGCACCCGCACCGACGGGGGCGCCGTTGCGGCCGGGCCACCCGCCCGCTCCGGCCGGCTGCCTGCGAGCGGACGGTCCGGGCGGTGTGACCGGACGGGGGGATTCGTAGCGAACATCGTTGTCACGGCTGTCGTTGCCGTGAGCCTCCCCGAGCGACCCCGGCTGCGGGGGTGGCGCCTCTTCGGGGGCCACGGCCAGCACCTTCGCGGGCAGGGTGACCTCGGCGATGGTGCCGGGGCCGGACGAGTCCCGCAGTTCGACAACGATGCCGTGGCGCGCGGCGAGCCGTGCCACCACGTGCAGACCCATGGACCGTACGTCTCCGATACCCGCCTGCGGCTCGAGCAGTGCGGCGTTGTGGACGGCGCGGCGTTCCGCGGTGATGCCCACACCCTCGTCGACGATCTGCACCACGGCGCGGTCCCACAGCCGCCACACGGCGACCCCGACCTGCTTGTCGGGCGGCGAGAACCGGGTCGCGTTGTCGAGGAGTTCCGCCAGGATGTGCGCCACGTCGTGGACGGCGCGGGCGGTGACGCCGATGCCTGATTCGACGACGCCGAGAGACACACGGTCGAAGCGTTCGATCTGCTGGGCCGCGGCCACGATGACGGTGGAACACGCGACGTCGGCCGTTCGCACCCGGGCATGCCCGTAACCACCGAGCACCAGGAGGTTGTTGGTGTTGCGCTCCATGCGGATGGCGAGGTGGTCGAGAGCGAAGAGGGTCTTCATCCGCACGGGGTCGGCCTCGTCGCGCTGCACCGTGTCCAGCTCGGACACCATGACAGCGGTCAACTGCGCACCCCTTCGGGCGACACCGACCAGAGTCTCGGCGAACTGTTCGTGAATGTGCGCCTGTTGGGCTGCCAGACGAACGGCCTCGTGGTGGACGGCGTTGAACGCCTCACCGACCTCGCCGATCTCGTCGTCACCCGTGGTCCTCACCGGGTTGCCCGTACGCCGCGCCACCTGCTCGGGCGTCGCGCCGCTGAGGGCGCCGGGCTGGGACAGCTCGTTCATCACGGCGGGCAGCCCGGTGTGGGCCACCTCGTGCGCGGCGTTCCGTAGATCACGCAGCCGTCTGATCATGGTGCGACCCAGACGGATGGCGACGACGACGGCACCGACCAGGGTCAGCAGCACCAGGGCGACCTCGGCCCCGGCGAACCACATGAGCGTGGTGCGCGTGTCGGAGACCGTCGCGTGGACCGACTCGTCGATCCGCTTCTCCACCGAACGCAGCATCATCTGGCGGTCGTTGGAGGCCTTCTGCCACTCCTTCGGAGTGACCGTGATGTCCTTGCCGGTTCCCGTACGCCCGATCTCGTCCTCGAGGCGTCGGGCCTCCAGCGCTTTCGCGCCGGACAGGGTGCGCTCCAGCCAGGTCCGCCATTGGCCGGGGCCGAGGTCGAAGAGGACTCCGGTCGATTCGGTGTAGCCCAGCCGCCCGGCGTCGAACGTCCGCTGCGAAGCGGTCGTGAATCCGCCCGCGGCCTGCGCCCTCATCACGGTGACCTGCTGCTGGGCGGTGTACTCGGCTGCTTCGGAAAGGGCGGCGGCGGCGCGGATCCGGTCCGCGATGTCTGCGTCGACACCGTCCGCCTGCGCGATGCCGTCGCGGTAGCCGTTGAGATCGGCGATCACGATCCGGTAGCTGAAGGCGAGCGCTGAGATGGTGCTGCTGCCCGAACGCACCTGGGCGCGCAGGGCGGGCATCTCGTCGATGAAGCGCTCGATACGGTCCAGGGCGCCCTGCGCGCTGCCGGGCACCTCGGACAGGTGCTCGATCTGACCGCGGAATCTGGTGATGCTCTTGTCGGTCGCGTCGGACGTTGCCCGGAACGCTTCCGCATTTCCTTGTTCGGCGACCAGTGCGGTGGCTGCCGCACGCTCCCTCTGTAATTGGTGGGTTAACTCGCCTGCGCCGGTTGCGGCATCGACCATCGCGGTCAGCCGGTTCGCCTGCAGCGCCTGATTGGTCGCGGGCGCGAGGGCCAGAACCGAGAAGGTGACGGCCACGGTGAGAGGCGCGGTGACGAGGAGGACGAGGCGACGATTGATTTTCACTGCACGGCTCCATCGCCGGAACCGGTGCTGAGTATCGGTGACACGCAGATACCTGTTAACGGGTTGTGGGGGTGTCGGTGGGAACGTCGGCACATCGTCTGCACCGACGTGGATGGGACAGACGGGGCAGTTGGGGCAGGTGAGGCCCCAGTGGCGCGGCATGATCCTATGCCGTAGGACGTGGCTACGGACGGGTACAACGTCGAAAATTGTGCGCAGCAACAGCACAGGAGCAGGCCAACTCGGTCACAACTGCTCTGAAAACAAAGGCTCTTGTGAGCGGGTGGCGGGTTCGGGACAGCCCCGGGGACCGCGCCTGACCAGCGGTCCGACACGTGGCGGGAGGTCCGCCCAGGGTCCGTGGACCACTCGCGGAGAGCCCCGGCGCGCCGACTTGACTGCCCGTCCGATGTCCGAATGTCGTTGCGGAAAGGTTAGGTCCATTCGGCCGCTGACCGCATCGGCAGGCGGACTGCCGACTACGCGTGGGCGCCCGGCGTCGATCTGCCGCGATCCGCGACGGAGCAAGCGTGATCGTTCGCGGCGCCCGGACGGGGGCCACGCTCCGGTCCTGCCGATTGGCAACCGGCGCGAGCCCGAAGGGGTGGGCGGATCCGGGTCCGTGGTGACCTCGCCGGCACCGCATGGCGCCGCACGGCGCCGGATGGCGCCGCGCTTGGCGCCGCGTGGCGCCGCGTGGCGTCGCGTGGCACAACGTGGCGCCATCTGGTGCCACTCGGCGCCATTCTCTGCCCATGGAGGTGCGTGGGCGGGTGTGGCACCACGATCGCTCACATGGGTGCCGATGCATTTTCGCAGGTCAGGTGGCTTAATGCGCCCGGTCGGTCACGCGTGTCGCCGTGCGGGTTGCGCGTGGCGCCATTGTGGTGCCATGATGGCGTCATGGACCTCACGCCTTATGTCGACACCCTCCGCCGTGAACTCGCGGTGGCCGCCGAAGCCGGCGGCGACGAAGCACGCGAGCTGGCGGAGAGGCTCACCGCTCCCCTGGAGTCGGCGACCCGGCTGACCCTGCTCAATGTGCTGTCCGCAGCCATGGGCGAGGTCACCCGCGAACTCGCCCCCGGTTCGGTCGACGTGCGGCTGCGCGGGCTCGACCCCGACTTCGTGGTGACCCTGCCCCCCGCCGACGGCGGCGCCGCCGCGGATCCGGCCGGGCCCGTCGAACCGCTCAGGGCTCCCGCCCCGGCCGACAGCGACGAGGGCGGTACCGCCCGCATCAACCTGCGCGTGCCGGCCCACCTCAAGGCGCGCGCCGAGGAGGCCGCGGCCCGTGAGGGCCTGTCGGTCAACGCCTGGCTCGTACGCGCCGTGTCGGCGGCGGTCGACGGCGGCACCCGGCCGCGTACGACGGAGAAGACCCAGACCATCGGACAGAGCTTCACGGGCTGGGTGCGTTAGCCGCACCCGGTCCGTACCACTCCACCCACACCACGCCCCACCAGCGGGGACGCCCCAGAGACCCAAGAGGACGGGACAGCCATGCCTTCTTTCGACACTCCCGAACCGATCTCGGCCACGGCGCACGTGGAGGCCGGTTCCATCCAGTTCACGGCGGGCGACCGTCCCGACACCGTCGTCGAGGTGCGGCCCCGCGACCCGGAGAAGGACCAGGACGTTCGGGCGGCCGACCAGACGGAGGTCACGTTCGCGAGCGGCGCACTGACCGTCAGGACGCCCAAGGCCAATCTGCTCGGCCGCACCGGGGCCGTCGACGTGACGGTCGAACTGCCCACGGGCTCGCGCATCGACATGACCGGCTCCTGGGCCCAGGTGCTCGGCGAGGGCAGGCTCGGCGAGGTCCGCGTGAAGACCTCGTCCGGTGACGTCCGCCTCGACTCGACCGGGCCGCTGCACCTGACCGCGTCGCACGGCTCGATCACCGTGGACCGGGTCGAGGGCGCGGCCGAGATCACCACCAGTTCCGGCAGCCTGCGCGTCGGCCTCGTCGACGGCCCCGCCGTCCTGAAGAACTCGCACGGCACCACGACCGTCGGCGCCGTGACCGGCGAGCTGCGGGTGCGCGGCGCCAACGGCGACATCGAGATCCGGCGCGCTGAGGACTCGGTCACCGCCACCACCGCGCACGGCACCTTGCGCGTGGACGAAATCGCTCGCGGAACCGTTGAGTTGGAGACCTCCTTCGGAGCGATCGACATCGGCGTACGCGAAGGCACGGCCGCCTGGCTCGACGTCAAGTCCAGCCGTGGGCAGGTGCGCAACAGTCTCACCGCGTCCGAGGCGCCGGAGGGTGCCGAGGACACCGTCAGGATCCGCGCGCGCACCCGCTGGGGCAACGTCGACATCCGCCGCGCCAAGGCCTGACCCCCGCACCGCCCCCCGGCCTCAACCCATCGACATCCCGCACCACCTCAGACTTCGAAGGGGAGGGCCCCGTGCCTTCATCTGTCATGCCCGCAACAGGAACGGGTGGCGCCGACCCGTCCCCGGTGGCCGTCTCCACCGTCGGGTTGCGCAAGTCGTACGGCGACAAACTCGTCCTCGACGGCATCGATCTGCGCATCCCGACCGGCTCCGTGTTCGCACTGCTGGGGCCGAACGGTGCCGGCAAGACCACCGCGGTGAAGATCCTCTCCACGCTCATCACCGCCGACGGAGGGCAGGCCCAGGTCGCGGGCCACGACGTCGCCGCCGACCCGCAGGCGGTCCGTGCCGCGATCGGTGTCACCGGGCAGTTCTCCGCCGTCGACGGGCTGATCACCGGCGAGGA
>NZ_JBEXDB010000028.1:0-70633 GCF_040605575.1 Streptomyces sp. NPDC005566
CGACGCCGCCACCAGGCCCGAGCCCAAGCCAGCCATTACCGACGACAAGCCGCGAATCAGACATGAAGATCACGATCTACGGCTGGAGTACTAGGTGCATCGACCCGTAGCGTTGTCGGCTCGTCAGCCCTGAGAAGGTGTGGCGAGCCGGCGGTCGTCCTGGAGGCCTGCGGGGACTTCGTCCTCCCACGGATCGATCCCGCGGCGTTCCGGTTGGTCGAACCGTCGATCCCCCTCCGACTCGGGGAGACGTCGTCCGCACCAGGGGCAGAAGCCGATGGTGACGCTTGATGTGCCGCCGTCGTGGATGGGCGGCAGTTGATCGTCCGCATACGGCTCCGTACCCGGACCGGCGTACCGCGGCGGGACGTGCCTGAGCCAGGACGGCCCCAAATTCCGAGTGAGCCCGTTGCGTGCTGACCGGACACCTCGTACAGCCGCCCGCGGTGGACTCGCGGTGCTCCGTGGGGAGGCTGGGCGACATGCGGCTCCAGGGGCAGGCCATCGGAACGGCGCCCGTGTTTGATCGAGCGCGACATCGGCGGAGGATGGCGCAAGAGAGCGGGTCCGCGCGGCGATGCGGGCCCCGATAGATACCGACAGCAGGGAGCGTCCTTTCCGATGCCCGCACAGCCCATACGTCCCGAGCACACCGGTTCCGCGTCCGCCGCGGGCATGGACGTTCCCTCGTTCAACCCTTCACTCGTCAAGGCGGTGTTCAGGGACGTCACCCCGCTGCACGTCTCGCGGTCGGCCGCCCGGGCCGCCGCGGCGGTGACCGGGACAGTACTGACGGACATCATTGACGGCGCGCTGCGAGCGGCGGGGGAGGAGGCCCGGAAGAAGCTGCTTCCCCGAGACCTGGTGACAGCCATCGACCGGGACGTGGAGCTGGAGGTGGGAGGCAGGTGGTACCACCACAGTCCTACGTTCAAGGGGCTGACCGGCGTCATGTACGACGCCGAGGGTGTCGTCGTACGCGCTCCCAAGCGCAGCAGGTCACGCAAGCCCAGTGCCGTGGTGGGCGCCCACAGGTTCGAGGTCGGGATCAGGAAGCTGCTGCGCAATCGGGGTACCGCAGCTGTCCCGGCGATGGTCCGCGATCTGGACGGGCTTGCGAGCGTGTTCCTGACGGACCTCGCCCGGGACGCGGCCATGGTCGTCCGGGAGGGCGGGATCAACCGGTTCGGCACGGTCACCCTGATGACGCCGGGCGAACCGGCTGACACGCGCCCGTTCGTGCCGGAGTCCGTCCCGGCCCTGTCGACCCGAGCGGGAGACGGGCGGACCATCGACCGGGACGACGTCCTGGCCGCCACCATGATCCAGTTGTTCGGTGAAGTCAGGCAGCGAGCCCTCGCCGCGGCACGCGAAGCGACCGAGTCCGGCTCGTGCAGCTGAGCGGGGCTGCAGAAATCGCAGCTGGACCGGGACGTCGGCATTCGCGCCATACCGAGTCGGGCGCGCACGGCATGCTTCAGCGAGCCGTCGCAGGGTCCACGGCGAGGAGCCCGTGGACGTCGTAGATCCGGCTCCACGGTCCGTACCCGACGGGGGCGTCCCGCGATCGGAACACCGGTCCGGACACGGGCGCGTATGCCGTCGATCAACTGCCGTCGTGGCCGGACGGGTGGCCGCCCCGCCTCGGCACCTTTCAGCAGCAACGGCTCCAGCGCAGTCCACTGCTCGCCGTGCGATCTCGCCGACCCCTGAATCGTGATCATTCACAGCCCGATGTGAGAGTCCCGCCTGCCTCGGCGGCCCCTGGCACGTACTCTCCCCGCCCGGTGGATATCCATGGCGAATACCCATTGCTGCATTCCGGCGCGGGGAATCGCTTACCCGATGTATGCCGGAAAGCACGGGGTTTCTTCGAAATTCGATCGGGTACGAGCCTGATGAACGCCACTGGGGCATCCTTGTGGCGCCGTGGTGCCGAATAGGAGGACATCCCATGCTCAAGGCAATTGCGGACGTAATTCGTTCTGTCGGCGGGGCCATTGCTACCGTCGTGACCCTGCCCTTCCGTGCTGTCGCACGGCTCTTCGGCGGAGCCTCCGATACCGCTCGCGGCCACCACTGACCGATGCCACCCGTCCGTCAGGCTGCCCAGCCTGTCGATAGGCGTCGACGTACGCGTCCCGGTCGCCTCCGAGGTCTGCGTGATGCGTCCCGCACAGTGTGGAGATGTCGGGCGTCTTCGCGGAGCCGGACGTCGAACTGCGCCGAGGACGCTCATGCGGCGGCCGTCAGGTCCCGCCGGCGCTTGCGGTCGAGGAAGACCGGTCGATGACAGGTATGCGTCGACCGGGGCGCAAGGGGTACGCGAGGTGCGACACCGGCCCCGCCCGCATCAGAAGGGAAGCAGCGACATGACCGACCGCAGGCCACAGGGAACCGCCTACACCGGGGCGAAGGGCAGCCCGCCCCCGGTACCCGCTGATATGCCGGACCAGCAGGTCCAGGACGGGGAGGACGCCCTCGACGTCATTCCTCCGCCGGGTGCCGAACACCCCGAAGCGAAGCCGGACGCCGAGCCCGACGGGCCCGATGCCGACAAGCCCCATGCCGACAAGCTCGACCCCGACAAGCCCGACCCTGACGAGGCCGGCTCGGGCCGCAACGTCGCTCGCAATGCCGGCGTCCACCCGGAACACCCCACGCCGGACGAGTCGACGGGGTGACATGGGGTCCGCATTCGTAAGAACGGGACAGCAGGACTACTGACCCGGTAGCCGCGTCGACCGGTCTGAACGCCTGGTTCACGTCTGACCTCGGGCGTGATCCTTGCGGGTACCACCCGCCTGCGCGGTTCCCCAGTTACGGACAAGGTCTGTCGCTGTCCGCTGTCACACGTGCCCGAGCGGCCGGAGTGGAGCGACTCATCCGCTCAGTGCGCAGGGTCGGTGCTCCGGCTGCCGCCAGCACCGCGGCGCCGACAAGTCCCGCGTCGGGCCCCAGTTCAGCGGGCACGGCACGCAGATCCTGCAGGAACGGCATGGCGGCGTAGCGTCGCAGGTGGCGAGCGAGCGGTTCGAAGAGCACCTCGCCGGCTTGAGCCACACCGCCGCCGACCACGGCGATGTCGATCTCGATCAGCGCAGCCGTGGCGGCTATGCCGGCCGCCAGTGCGCGGGCCGCCCGGTCGAACGCGGCGAGAGCAGCCGGTTCCCCCTCTCGAGCCGCCGCCGCCACCGCCGTTGCGTCTGCGTTCGCTGCTCGTGGCGGTTGCCAGCCGAGGGCGAGCGCGTGCCGGCTGATGGCGGTACCGCTGGCGATTGCCTCCAGGCAACCCCTCGCACCGCACGGACAGGGGTCACCGTCGAAGTCGATGCTGATGTGCCCGAGATGGCCGGCGTTGCCCGTGATCCCGTGGTGCACGCTGCCGTTGAGAACCAGGCCCGCGCCTACACCGGTGGATACCACGAGGCACAGTGCGTTCTCGTGCCCGCGTGCAGCGCCGTGGCGGTGCTCGGCTGCGCTCATTGCCACGGCGTCGCCTGCCAGCATCACATGCCGGTGGGAGAGAGCTGGATGCCTTCCGACGGACTCGATCAGGGGATAGTCCCGCCAGGCAGGGATGTTGACGGGGCTCACGGATCCGCGTGTCAGGTCGATCGGGCCGGCGCTGCCGATGCCCACAGCGCGTACGCGTCCCCAGAGGGGGTTGGCTGCCAGGGCGCTCACCACCTCGTACACCGTGTCGAGGAGTGCGTCAGCGGATTCCTGCGCCGGGGTCGAGCGTTGCACGCGGTGGACCAGGACGCCGTCCCGGTCGACCAGGGCACCCGCGATCTTGGTTCCGCCGATATCGAGGGCGGCGACCAAGTCGCTGTCCGGGGGAGCTGCCGACCGATGACTACTCATGGTGATGACCCTCTGGATCGGAGTGGCATGTGTGGTCCGGTTGAGGACACCACATCCGACCACTGTGTGACAACGTTGTCCAGTCCTCGTCGGAACCTCCTCGACCAGCGCGTTCAAGTTGCGATTGATTTAGCCAACGTTTAGTAAAGTCGCAGTTCAGGGGCTTGTGAGTGGCGTCAGATTCGGGTGGACCGGTCTATGGACATTGCCGTCGTGTTGCCTCTACGTTGAGCGCTCATCAGGCCGGGACAGCGGGAGCCGATTGAGCGCCCCCCTGGGCGTGATGCCGGAAGCCGTTCAGTGAGGGGTGGAGTAAATGCGCAGAATGTGCGTGGTTCTGGTGGCTGCGACTTTGGTCGCCGTCACAGCATGTAGCGGTCAAGGGGACGCGCCGAACGGCGAGATCGCGGCTCCTCCGAGCGATCCCGCGAAGGTGTCGGGCAGCATCACCGTGCTGACCAACAGGACGGACCAGATCGCTGACGGCTCGTTGAAGAAGTACGCGGCCGAGTTCAACAAGCTCTACCCGGGCGTGAAGGTCAAGTTCGAGGGCCTGACCGACTACGAGGGCGAGACCAAGATCCGGATGAACACAGAGAACTACGGTGATGTCCTCCTGATCCCCAACTCCCTTTCCGTCGAGCAGTACCCCAACTTCTTCGCGCCGCTCGGCGGTTCCGTCACCCTGTCGGCGAAGTTCGACTACACCGACCACGCCACGGTGGACGGCAAGGTCTACGGCCTGGCCAACATCGGGGTGGCGAACGGGTTCGTCTACAACAAGGCGGTCTGGGAGAAGGCCGGCGTGAAGGACTGGCCTGTCACGCCCGAGGAGTTCGTCGCGGACCTGGCGACGATCAAGGCGAAGACGGACGCCGTCCCCTATTACACGAATTACAAGGACGGGTGGCCGCTCACCAACTGGACGAATGCCATCGGCTCGCCCTCCTGTGACTCCGGGGCCTACGACTCCCTGGCGAAGACCAAGAAGCCCTGGAGCAGCGGATCGGATCTGTACGCGATCGACGAACTCCTCTACTCGATCGTCGAGAAGAAGCTGGCCGAGCCCGACCCGACCACGACCAACTGGGAAGACTCCAAGGCGCAGATCGGATCCGGCAAGGTCGCATCGATGTGGCTGGGGTCCTGGGCGATCTCCCAGATGCGGGCCGGTGCGGAGGCCGCAGGGAAGAACCCCGACGACATCGCGTTCATGCCGTTCCCGGCGCAGCGCGACGGAACGTTCTGCTCCGTGCTGCGTCCGGACTACCAGTACGCGGTCAACGCGCACTCCGACAACAAGGAAGCGGCCCGGGCGTGGCTCGACTGGTACATCACCAAGTCCGGCCAGGCCGCCAGTGAAGGGTCCATCTCCTCGGTCAAGGGCGCTCCGCTGCCGGACACACTCCAGACGTTCTCCGACAACGATGTCATGATGATTCCGCAGAAGCAGGAGAGCATCGTCGAGGTCAACAAAATCGACAAGGCGTCCGAGATCGGCATCACCGCCCAGGGCTACCGGCAGAAGCTGGTCGACGTCGCCCGGGGCGCGGCCGACGGGGACATGGACAGCTACTTCGGCGAGCTGAACGGCAAGTGGGCCGAGGCTCAGCAGACCCTCGGCGGCTGACCGTGCCGCGGCACGGTGAGACCCCGACCGGGGCAGGCGTGCTCCGCCCGCCCGGGCAGGGCGCCGCGTGAACCGCTCGCCGTGCCCCGGCCCCGATCTCCGCCCGCCAGGGAACCCACCACGAGGAACCATGAGATGACCCTTGCCCACAAGACCCATGCCCGGGGGCCGGCTGTTGGCCGGCGAAGGCCACCGCCGACGGAGTCCGCCCCCGGCAGGCCACGCGCCGGCAGGCGGCGCCGTACCGCGGCCCTGACCCCCTGGCTCTTCCTGGCCGCACCCCTGGCGCTGCTGCTGCTGTTCACGTTCCTGCCGGTGGCCGACATGGTCGGCTACAGCTTCACCGACTGGGACGGCATCAGCCCTCTGCGTTCCTACGTGGGCGGGGAGAACTACACCGACCTGGTGACACAGCCCGCCCGGTTCGAGGTGTTCCTCGTCAGCGGGTTCTACCTGGCGGCGTCGTTCCTCCAGATCGCGCTCGCCCTGTACTTCGCCACGGTCCTCAGCTTCAACACCCGGTACCGCAACCTGTTCAAAGGCCTGCTGTTCTTTCCCTACCTGATCAACGGGGTGGCCGTCGGATTCGTGTTCCTGTACTTCTTCCAGCCCGACGGCACCCTCGACACGCTGCTGCGCCTGGCCGGGGCGGAGGGCAAGCACCTGTGGCTGGGCGACCCGGACCTGGCCAACCCCTCGCTCGCGGGGGTGTCGGTCTGGCGCTTCATGGGTCTGAACATGGTGCTGTTCCTCGGTGCGATCCAGTCCATTCCGCCGCACCTGTACGAGGCGGCGGAGCTGGACGGGGCGAACCGCTGGCAGCAGTTCCGGCACATCATCGCGCCCAGCATCAAGCCGATCATCAGCTTGAGTTTCATTCTCGCCGTGTCGGGTTCCCTGGCCGTCTTCGAGATTCCCTACATCATGACCGGTGGCGCCAACGGCACGGAGACGTTCGTCATCCAGACGGTCAAGCTGGCCTTCCAGTTCGACAAGGTCGGCCTGGCCTCGGCGTCGGCCGTCGTGCTGTTGATCCTGATCCTGCTGATCACCTGGGTCCAGCGCCGGCTGTTCCCCGAGGAGAGGGTGGAGCTCTCGTGACCACCGACATGTCCGCCCCGTCAAGGCGTTCGGTCCGCGCCGACCGCACCGTACCGGCCAGGATTCCCGTCGTCCTCACGTACCTGTCACTGCTCCTGGCGTCGGCCGTGGTCCTCGTTCCTCTTGTCGTCGTTCTGCTGACCTCGCTCAAGACCGAGTCGGAGGTGGCGAACAGCGGACCGCTGTCGCTGCCCGGTGACTGGTTCAACTTCGCCAACTACGCCACCGCCATCGAGCAGGGTGCGATGCTGCGGGCGTTCGGCAACACGACGCTGATCCTCGTGGTTTCCACCGCGGGGACCGTGCTGATCGGCTCGATGACCGCCTATGCCATCGACCGCTTCCGGTTCCGTCTCAAGAAGCTGGTGATGGGCCTCTTCCTGCTCGCCACGCTGGTGCCCAGCGTGACCACACAGGTCGCGACGTTCCAGGTGATCGATGATCTCGGCGCCTTCAACAGCCGCTGGGCACCGATCCTGCTCTACACCGGCACCGACATCGTCTCGATCTACATCTTCCTGCAGTTCATCCGGTCCATTCCCGTCTCCCTGGACGAGGCCGCGCGCATCGACGGCGCCAACTCCTGGACGATCTACCGGAAGATCATCCTCCCGATGCTGCGACCTGCCATCGCCACAGTTGTCATCGTCAAGGGCATCGCGATCTACAACGACTTCTACGTGCCCTTTCTCTACATGCCGGACCCCGAACTAGGCACCATCTCCACCGCACTGTTCCGGTTCAAAGGCCCCTTCGGCGCCCACTGGGAAACCATCTCCGCCGGCACGATCGTCGTGATCGTGCCCACCCTGATCGTCTTCCTGGCGCTGCAGCGCTTCATCTACAGCGGTTTCGCGGCCGGGTCCACCAAGTGACCCGCCCGCCCATCGCGCCCCGCACTACATCTCGAGGAGTACGCATGAAGGTCCGCACGCCGCTGTCCCAGGGCTGGACGCTGCGCCTGAACACCGACCGCGGCACCCCCGAGGGCGCGCCCCCGGCGCTGGCCGGAACCACCGTGCCGGCGCAGGTGCCCGGCTGCGTCCACACCGACCTGATGGCGGCGGACCTGCTGGCCGACCCGTATCTGGACCGCAACGAGTCGGAGGCCGCATGGGTGGGCCGTGCCGACTGGACCTACGCGACCGAACTGCCCCGGCGCGACACCACCTTCGAGCGGGCCGACCTGGTCTTCGACGGGCTGGACACGGTCGCCGCCGTCCACGCTGCCGGCCGGCTGCTGGGGCGTACCCGGAACATGCACCGCTCCTACCGATTCGACGTCACCGATCTGCTGGAGGCCGGTCCGGCACCACTCGAGGTCGTTTTCACCTCCGCCTACACCGAGGCCGAGGCGGTCCGCGCGGCGCTGGGTGCGCGGCCCAACTCCTACCCCGAGCCGTTCAACTACATCCGCAAGATGGCCTGCTCGTTCGGATGGGACTGGGGCCCCACGCTGGTGACGGCCGGCGTGTGGCGCGAGGCACGAGTCGAGCAGTGGTCCACAGCCCGACTGGCGGAGGTCCGTCCGCACGTCACCGTCGATGGCGACGGGAGCGGCATCGCCGAAATCACCGTCGACCTGGACCGCTCGGCAACCGGCCGGAACCGGCCCCTGCGCCTGGTGGCCGCAGTCGGCGACATCTCCTCCGAGGTCACCCTCGCCCCCGGGGAGGACATCGCGACGTTGACCGTGCGAGTCCCGGACGCGGCGCTGTGGTGGCCGCGTGGCTACGGCGACCAGTCGCTGTACGAGTGCACGGTCGCGCTGACGGAGGAGGACGGCGGCCGGATCCTCGACGCCTGGGAACGACGCATAGGCTTCCGCACGATCGAGCTCGACACGTCCGCGGACGAACACGGAAGCGCCTTCACCCTGGTCGTCAACGGCACTCCGGTCTTCGCCCGAGGGGTGAACTGGATCCCTGACGACGTCTTCCCCGCCCGGGTCACGGACGACCGCTACCGCACCCGTCTCACCCAGGCCGCCGAAGCGGGCGTCGACCTCATACGCGTGTGGGGCGGCGGAATCTACGAGGACCGGGCCTTCTACGACGTCTGCGACGAACTCGGCCTGATGGTCTGGCAGGACTTCCTGTTCGCCTGCGCCGCATACCCCGAAGAGCAGCCGCTGCGTTCGGAGATCGAGGCCGAAGCCCGGGAGAACGTCGCCCGGCTGATGCCCCACCCCTCGCTGATCCTGTGGAACGGCAACAACGAGAACCTGTGGGGCTTCGCCGACTGGGAGTGGGAGCAGGCGCTCTCCGGTGACTCCTGGGGCGAGGGCTACTACCTGGGTCTGCTGCCCCGCGTCGTCGCGCAGACGGACCCGACCCGCCCGTACTGGGCAGGCAGCCCGTGGTCGGGGTCATGGGACCGTACGCCGAACGACCCCGACCACGGCACCGCGCACTCGTGGGAGGTGTGGAACCGCCGTGACTACAGCGACTACCTCACCACGGTGCCCCGCTTCGTCGCCGAGTTCGGCTGGCAGGCGCCGCCGACGCTCGCCACCCTGGAACGAGCCCTGTCCGAACGCCCGCTGACCGCCGATTCACCCGGCATGCTGCACCACCAGAAGGCCGAAGACGGCAACGGCAAGCTGAACCGAGGACTGGCCCCGCACTTCGCGGCACCCGCCGACTTCGACACCTGGCACTACCTGACCCAACTGAATCAGGCGCGTGCCGTAGCCGCCGGGGTCGAGCACTGGCGCTCCCACTGGCCCCGCTGCGCCGGTACGGTGCTGTGGCAGCTCAACGACTGCTGGCCGGTCACCTCCTGGGCGGCGATCGACGGCGACGCCCGGCTCAAGCCCCTCTACTTCGAGATGCGCCGCCTGTATGCCGACCGGCTGCTGACGATCCAGACCCGCGAGGGAGACCTGGTGATCGCGGGCTGCAATCAGGGCTCCGCACCCTGGAGCACCTCCGTCACCGTCCGCCGGGTGGGCGCGGACGGTACCGTGCTGGCCAGCGCCGAGGTCGCCCTCAAGGCCGCGGAGCGCAGCGTGGCACTGGAGAGACTGCCGGACTCGGTCACGGAGTTCGGGGACGCGCGCCAGGAATTCCTGGTCGCGGACGCGGACGGCATGCGTGCGGTCCACTTCGCCTGCGCGGACCGCGAGTTCGCCTACCCGGCCGCCTCCTACGATGTCCGCATCGCGGAAGAGGGCGAGAGGGGCGTCGTGGTCACGGTCACTGCCACCGGACTCGTTCGGGACCTGCTGCTCCAGGCCGACCGGCTGGCCCCGGACGCCCGCGGTGATCACGGACGCGTGACACTGCTGCCCGGCGAAAGCACCACCTGGCAGATCACCGGCTGGTCGCAGCCCGACGCGGAGGCCGCTCGCGCGGCACTGTTCTGCGTCAACAGCGGAGCCGGCCGTGAGTGATGCCCGTACACGCCGGTCGGGGCGCGTCACGATCAACGACGTGGCGGCCCTGGCCGGCGTGTCCCGAGGAGCCGTGTCCCTGGCCTTCAACAACCGCCCCGGCGTCTCGGAAGCCACGCGGACACGCATCATGGCGGCGGTCGCCGAGCTGGGCTGGGTACCGAGCCAGACAGCGATCAAGCTGTCCGGATCGGCGACCGGCGCGGCGGACACCATCGGCCTGGTCATCGCCCGCCCCGCGCGGCAGCTCGGACTCGAGCCGTTCTACATGGAGTTCATCTCAGGGGTCGAGTCCGTCCTGGAGGAGCACGGGTGCTCCCTGCTGCTCCAGCTGGTACGAGACACAGACCAGGAAATCGCCGTCCATCGCGCATGGTGGCAAGCCCGCCGCATCGCCGGTTCCATCCTGGTCGACATCCAGCAGAACGACCCGCGGGTCACCGCGCTGTCGACGCTCGGGCTACCGGCCGTCGCGGTCGGACATCCGTCCTTGACCGGAGGGTTCACCTCGGTGTGGACCGACGACGAGGCCGCCGTCCACGAAGCGGTGCGCTATCTCGCCACCCTCGGACACAGACGGATTGCACGGGTGGGCGGCCATGCGACGCTCGGCCACACCCTGATCCGAACTGCCGCACTGAACGCGATCGTGACGGAACTCGGGCTGGAGCCGGCCCGCAGCGTCACCACCGACTACTCCGGGGAGCAGGGCGCCCGGGCCACCCGTTCGCTGCTCGCCTCCCCACAACGACCCACGGCGATCGTCTACGACAACGACATCATGGCGGTCGCGGGCCTGTCGGTGGCCGCCGAGATGGGCCTGAGCGTGCCCAGGGACATCAGCTTGATCGCCTGGGACGACTCGCAGCTGTGCCAACTCACGCACCCGACCCTGTCCGCCATGAGCCACGACGTGTTCGGCTTCGGCGCCGAAGTGACCCGTCGGCTGTTCGACGTCGTTCAGCGCCGCAACCCGTCGTCCGGTCCGGCGGCGCCCCCCGTACTGGTGCCCCGCGGCAGCAGTGCACCCCCGCAGGAGACCACCGACTGACGTTGCCGCCGGACCCGTGGCCCGGCCCGGATGCGCAACTCCACGAACCGGGCCGGCCTTCGGCCACTTACCTCCCACTCCTCCCACTCCTCCCACTCCTCCTCCTCCTCCTCCTCCTCCGAGCCGAAAAGGCAGGCCCGCCGTGTCCCGACACTGCCGAAGCGCCTTGGCCGCCCTCCTGACGGGCGCCGCCGTGTTCGTGCCCGCCGGAAGCCCTCGTGAGGTGACCGGCGCGGGAGCGGTGCTCCACCGCGGTCGGGTCACCTTCGGCGCGGCCTCGTGAGGCTCGCCACCCGGGTATGGGGGAACGGCACCCGCACGGCAGTGCTGGTGCACGGCATCATGACGAACTCACGCACCTGGATCCATGTCGCACCAGCCATCGCCGACCATGGCTACCGGGTCGTCGCCGTCGACCTGCGCGGCCACGGCGCAAGCTGCCATGCCGACACCTACACCCCCGCCGCCCTGGCCGCCGACCTGATCGAAACCCTGCCGTCGACTCCCGATCTCGCCATCGGCCACTCACTGGGCTCAGCCGCACTGCTGCTCGCCTCACCGCAGCTGCGCTGCGCCCGCACGATCCACTGCGACCCCGCATGGCTGAGCCGGCCCCGGGACCTGAGTGCCCTGCGGGCCGCCAAGCACGCCACTTGGCGGGAACTGCGTGCCGCGCACCCGCGCTGGCGCGACGACGACGTCACCGCCGAGCATCAAGCCCTCGCGACCTGGGACCCGGCTTCCGTCGCCGCTCTCCGGTACTTGCCCGGCCTGCCCGGTGCACCTGCCGCACCCTCGCTCATTCTCCTGGCCGACCCCAGCGAGCGGATCCCACCGGCCGAGGCCGTGACACTGCGCAGCAGGGGCTGGCACACGCGCACGGTGGACGGTGCGGGACACACCGTCCACCGTGACGATCCTGTCGGGTTCCTCCGCGGGTTGCGCGGATGGCTGTGACCGCCCGGAACCGATGTGGATCAGGCCCGTAGCGTCAGCCGCCCGGCCCCGATGGCACCGTCCCGGATCGGGAGCCGTGAGCCCGCGCCGGCAGGAGCATTCAGGAGATGCGGACCTCGCCCTGGTTCAGGACGCGGGGGTGGAAGTACGCCGCTTGCGTTTCGGCGTTGGTGTTGTTCCCGCGCAGATGCTCCGACCACATCATGAACCACGCCCATTGAGGCTGGCTCTGCAGCATCACGGCGGTCGGCATCTTGCCTATTTCCGCGATCGCCATGGGCTTTGTCCCGGCGATGTTCCTCATCTGCTGGTAATCGGCGGCACTCGGGTGGCTCTTGTACCAGACGTCCAGTGAAACGACATCGGCGTACTGGTCCCCGGGGTAGTAATTGCTCCACCCGCCGGCCGGATTGTCCTGCACGTTCCACACCCAGATCAGATTGTCCAGCCCTTTGCTTCCTGCGAGGTAGTCACGCGTGATCTGGAAGAGGCGCGCGCTGCCGTTGGAACCCGGCCGGTTCCCCCACCAGTTCCACGATTCGTTCATTTCGTGGAACGGTCGGAAGAGGACCGGGACTCCCGCGTTCTTCAACTGTTGCAGGTACGGAACGACCTCGTCGAGACGCTGTTTCCACGCCTTGTTCAGTGAGCTGCCGTCGGTGAGGACCTGCGAGAATTGGGCGTTCGACAGGTTCGACTTCACCCCGCCCTCGAACGCGCAGGTGCTTCCGCCTGTGGGCGGGCAGACATGCCAGGTCAGAGCGACGAGCGACCCGTTTGCCCACTCGGTCTTCGCCTGGTCCACCACGCGCTGGCGATTGGCCACGTCCGCGGCGTTGAACATCAGGTCACCGCCCCACAAGCCGGGGTACTGCCCGGTGACGTCCTTGACCTGTTGCGTGTACTGCCCGGGAGCGGAAGCAGGCTCTTTGTTGTGCTGCCCGGAAACGATGTTGTTTCCGGAGATGGAGCGCAGATAGTTCACCACAGTCTGCTTGGGGGTCGCGGGAAACGCTTGCGCAGATTCCGTCGCCGGCCAGGTGAATACTGCCGTGAAGACGGCTGCGGAAGTCACCGCAGAGGTGATGAAGCGTCGAGTTCTTCTCATGGGCATCCCGGCTTTCACAGAGGTTCGGAAATGCTTGATGCCATGAAGGTGGCCGCTTTCTCGGCGCTCGTCAATGGTTCCCGACGCCATCCGTTACTTACCGACAACATTATTTACTTAACGTTTCCTAAACGCTGCACGGCTTTCGCTACTTGTCCCCAATGTGCGCTTCATGCTGCGGCCCGAATCGCGTACGTGCAGTCCCGCCCCGGATCCTTGGGCATCCATCCGTCGACGCAACCACGGAGAGGGCCTGCAGCACCGTCGGCAGGCCCTGGAACCGCCCCCGGCCGTGACAGCGCCCGCCGGTCACGGGAACAGGTCTCCGCTCAACGACCACAGGGCTCACGCTTGTCGGGCGTGGCGTGCAAACGAAGCCGCCCCCGCATCCTGCGGGGGCGGCTGCTGTGCTCGGCTCCTTCAGGTGGTGAGGACGGAGTCGTCCTGGGGGCGTGCGCCGGGCAACTGGTGACGTGCGGCGATAAGTGCGGCGTCGATGTCCCGGGTGCCCGTGGCCACGCAGAGCGTGTAGGCGATGTCGTCCATCCGTTGTTGCACCTCTGCGGTGCCGTTCTCTGCCTGCAGAATGCGCAGGGTCGCGTACTGATCGACAAGGTTCCGCAGTACCGCGGGATGGGCCATCAGCACCGGAGTCTCCACTTCGCTCGCTCACGAGTCTTTCGGCGGCCCGTCTACCCCACGTGGTCCTCTCCATGCCACCCGCATCACGGCATGCGGCCGGGCCGACGTCCGTCGGGCCGAGCACCGCGCTGTGCGGGGGAGTTGTGTCGGAGCCGGTTGCGCCGACGACGGGTTCCGGATCGGTGTCGCCGGGCTCATGGGTGAATGCGGCGGGGGTGGTCCTGCACGCGGTGGGCCGTTGTGGGGCGTGGGAAGGGAATCTGGTCGCGGGGATCGGGGGTGCTCATGGACCGGCCTCCGCTCGCGAGCCGGTGGAGGGTGTGGGCGGCTGCCTGGTACGTCAGGCATGGTGGTTGCCGTGGTGGGAGCGGGTCAGCTGTGCGCGTCGATTGACTTCACGATCAGCGCTCGCGCGTCGGTCCCGGTACACCGCCGTCTCGCCCGGGCCTGGATGATGGGCATGAACCCGCAACTCGATGACGACTCGCCGGTCGAGGCATATCGCCGCCGAACGGTTCAGAGAAGTCATGGCCACAGCCCGTTCCTTCCGCCGGGGGACTTGTAGCAGCCTTCCGATGCCCGGGCCGGTTCCCGACCAGCGAGAGAAGCAGAGACTCTGCGGGTGGACGGCGAACTGGTGACGATTTCGTCAGTGGGAATCACCTGACCGTCGGCAATGGGTCCTGCTCTTCCCTGTCACGTTCTTGTGATCAGAGATCCTTGGTTCGTCTGATCACCTGAGCTGATGGCTCTTCTCGCGCGGCATCCATCACCGCTGAGATGACGTCTCAAGACGGGCCCGAAGTTCGTCCCCACCCTCGGTGAACTCGGCAGGCAGCCCGGGCAGGAGGGCAAGAGCGGCAGTGATCTGTTCTACCGATGCACGTGGGTCTTCGCGCACAGCCCGGAACAGTACATCCGCATCCATCGGAGACAACTGGTAGCGCCACGCGGGGTGGGCGTGTGACGCCGCATAGTGGGCGGTCAACACCTCGACGGGGGACAGCTCAGCTCCGCACCGGCGCAGCAACACGGCCAGACCGTACTGGTTGATGAACTCGCAGATCTCTTCGGCACGGGCCTGGTTTCGGTGGTGTGCGTCATGGATCTCGTAGACGACGGCGTAGACGAGCGCACGTTCTCGGTTCGTGCGCGGCACCGGAAACGGCTCGTCCCGCAGCAGTTGCTCAACATCGGTCGGCCGGAGGACGGTGCGCCGGCTCGTGTTGGTGGCGGGGTGGACCATCAAGCGGATGGCGCCGAGCGCGACAGCGTCCTCGGAAAATGTGCGTACGTACCGAAGACCCCGGCTGGCCTGCGGATCGGACTGCTGACATGTGGTTTGCACCTGCGCAACCGTCGGCCCGTCAGTCCACACGAACGTCCAGGAATGTGCTGAGCCGGACCATTCGGCCTCGATCCCACCGTGCCGACGGAGGCCGGGGTCGAACCGTTCCGTGAGCGTATGGGCGAGTCGGCGAAGGCGTATCGCACGGTCGGAGTTCATCGGCTTCAGTATCTACTGGCCCCGACGGACCCACGCACCTGTTCGGCCGTCGTGAACATACTGATCCGGCTGGTACGGGTGACATGCGCGCGTCCGGGTGCCCCACGGACGGTGACGGACGAGCAGGTCGCCGCGCTGGCCTTCCTGGCGCTGGAGTCCACCCCGATGTACGCGAATCATCGGTCGGCACACTCGATGGCGAAGGAACTGGGCCTGTCGCAGTCAACTGTGTTGCGGAACCGGCGGGCGTTCGGCCTGCAGTCGCCCTGTCCGGAGACATTCAGACTGTCGACAAATCTGTATCGTCGACACGCTCCACGAGATTGTCGGAACGCGCAGCCCTGACTTGGCCGAAGAGTAGATCGGCGCGCTCGACCCGGAGATCGCCCTGACAGGTGGCGACGCTCCGGCAAGGGACAGAGAGCCGGGGCTCACCGGCCCGCCCGCCCGCACGGCCGCCGGGGCGGGTGTGGAACACTCCTGCACTCCGGTCAGCTCCGGTCAGCGCAGGAGGAAACATGCCCCGTTCGTACCCCGAGTTCATCCCCGGTGCCGGAGCGAGCTTGGTGACGAAGAGCGTTCTCACCAGCGCGAGCCGGATTCGTTTTGTGCATCGCAAGCCGTCCCGGCAGCCCGCCGACAACGGCTGGCGCATCCTGGGCGATACCGACACGAGCGACTACCTGTCGAACACGGAGAACTGGGCGCTCGCCGATTTCAACGAGCTCTGCGCCATCGAGCCGGCTCTCATCGGCATCTACGACTTTCCGGTCGGATCCGACCTCCAGATCGCGCACGAGGGCCGGGGGGTCGTGATCGTCGACCTCACGTCGGGACGCGAGGTCCCCCGAAGCGCGTTCTACGTTCCTCCGAGGCACCGGGCGGGCCAGGAAGAGTAGCCGCGCACGTCTTGGGCCGCCCTGGTCCGCACCGGCGCCGGAGCCATGGTTTCCGGAAGAGACCGCACCGAGAAAGCGGTCATCGCCACCTTCCCCAACGGCTCCGCGCGCTGCGCCCCGGCTTCATCCAGCCCCCCACGACCAACGGTCCAAGAGCGCGGCCTACCGATGGGCCAACACCCTCGTCACCCCGCCCGCTCCGCTGCTGCAGCTCGCACCCGTCCTCATGACCAGCACGGGCAAGTGGCACCCACTCACTCTCCGCGACTCGGGTCATTCGTCACCGCAAGGGCCCATGTCCCTCCTTGGCGTGTGAAGTGCGGGGTGGCGGTTCGGCCGTCCGGGAATGTGCCCGACGGGTCGGCTCCTGCCCAATGCGAGGTGCACCACCGCGTCGGCTCGGTGCTCGGCGTCGCGGCGTGCGGTCAGCCCCTGGATCCGGACCCACGAGAACTCGGTCGTCATACCGGGGTCGGGGAAGTAGGCGGACCACTTCGACCGTCCCGCACCGGTGATCTCCGCCATCCACACAGCCCGTCCCAGCGCTGTGAGCTGTCGTTCGTTTTCCGGGGGCAGGTCAGCATCAGCAGGGATCACCCGGTCCGACGCGCGTTGCACCAGAGGATCGGCACGCGGACCGGAACCTGGTTCCGTGGTGGTGCGGAGGCCGCTGCCGTCGGGGCAACGAGGCTGCCCCGACGGCGGGTCGGGACGACGGCGACGGTGTCGCGACAACGAGTCGCGGAGGCCGACCGATCCCGTCGCCCGGGAGTCGGCGTTCCCGCCGACCGAGGGCGCATCGACCGCGTAGGGCGGACGGCTGGGTCAGAAGGCGAAGACCGGTCCTTCGCCCAGGCTTGCCTGCATCTCACACGCGTTGCCGAAGCCGGCCGACCAGGAGACGCTGCGGCCCTGCCACACACCGGTCACGTCGAGGACGACGGGGTCCCACTGGCGCGTGCAGTTCCCAGGCGACTGGGGCGTGGTCAGCCGGGCGAACTCACCGTTGACCGAGCGAAGTTCGGAACAGGCCGCAGCGGGCGCGGGGTGAGTGCCCTGTGGGCGGGGCGCGCAGCTCAGGGTGACGGCCCGCTGGACGGTCACCGAGTCGGCGGTGCCCCTGCCGACCGACAGGACGAGGGCCGACGGGGCGTAGAGGCCGGTCGACCGCGCGGGCCGGTCCTGCGCGACGCCCATGGCCGCCGTGCCCGACAGGGCAAGTGTGGAGACCGTGGCGATTACGCAGAATCTGCCGAGGTTGTAACGCATGCGTGAAACTCCTTCGCAAGGGGTGGTGATTTCGGTGGGGAGTCTTGCGCCTGCAGGGAGTGAGTGCACATCGATCAGTTCTTTCCGGCCCGACTGCGGTGAAGCGCCCCTACCGAATGGCCGTTCGGCCAGCTCGGAAGTGGTGTGAGTGCCCTGTGCGGGGTGTCCGCCATATGGACAGATTGCAGTGGTACAACCGCGAACTATCGCCTGACCTGCGATGAAGCCGATCTGGTTTTCGCGTGAAACCGCAGGCTTCGGCCGGAAAGCAGTGCTTGAACCGCCTCCGACAGTGACCCGAGGTGGCGGCTTCCGGGGGTCATGCCGGGGTCGATCGACGGTCTCGCAGGGTTGCTCCGCTCCACGTCGGCCGCAGGAGCCGCGCCGCGCCCGAGACGCGCCGCGGGCAAGAGGCCCGGCAGAGCGAGCAGGACGGTAAATTCGAACAATGAGTCAACTGAGCGACCCCGTCCGTCAATCGCCGCCGGGGCGGGGCCGGCTTCTCGCCGTCAGCGATCTCCATATCGGGATCGCCGACAACCGTCCGATCGCCGACAAGCTGCACCCGTCGCACGACGACGACTGGCTCATCGTCGCGGGCGACGTGGCAGAACAGGCAGATGAGGTCGCGCAGGCTCTGGAGATGCTGGCGGGCCGCTTCGCCCACGTGGTGTGGACCCCCGGCAACCACGAGCTGTGGACCGTGGACAAGGATCCCGTACGACTGCGCGGACAGGCGCGGTACGAACACCTCGTTCAGGTGTGCCGCGAGCTCGGTGTGACGACACCGGAGGATCCGTACCCCCGGTGGCAGGGAGCGGACGGGCCGGTGGCCGTCGCCCCCGTGTTCGTGCTGTACGACTACACGTTCAGGGCCCCCGGAACGACGACCAAGGAAGAATCCCTGGCCAAGGCGCACGAAGCCGGAGTCGTCTGCACCGACGAGTACCTGCTCCACCCCGACCCCTATCCCGCCCGGGACGACTGGTGCCGGGCGCGGGTGGCGCAGACAGAGGAACGGCTCGCCGCGCACGACCCGGACGTCCCTCTGGTGATCACAGGCCACTGGCCACTGGTGCGCGAGCCCACATCCGTCATGTGGTACCCGGAGTTCGCCCAGTGGTGCGGCACGGAACTGACGGCCGACTGGCACCGCCGCTTCAACGTGGCCGCCGTCGTCTACGGGCACCTCCACATTCCCCGTACGACCTGGTACGACGGCGTGCGCTTCGAGGAGGTCTCGATCGGCTACCCCAGGGAGTGGCGCAAACGTGGCCACCCCCGCGGCCTGTTGCGTCAGATCCTTCCCTACACGGGCGAACACCCTCCGGGCGAGCCGGGGGAGGGGGCGTGATCGAGCAACTGCTCCCCGCGTACGTCGCCTGCGCGGACACCTTTGACGCGGATGCTCCGGCGGGAACGCTCTACCCCGAGGAAGCGGAACTCGTCGCGCGCAGCGTGGACCGGCGCAGGCAGGAGTTCGCGGCCGTGCGCGCCTGCGCGAGGCGGGCCATGGCGGCCCTCGGGCTGCCCCCCACGCCTGTGTTGCGCGGCCACCGGGGGGTGCCCCTGTGGCCCGAGGGAATCGTGGGCAGCATGACGCACTGCGAGGGCTACCGCGCCGCGGTGCTGGCCCGGGCGTCCGAAGTGCGCGCCCTCGGCATCGACGCGGAACCGGACGAAGCACTGCCGGCCGACGTGTGGGAGGTCATCTCGCTTCCCTCGGAGAGACGGCGGATCGGCCAGGTCACGGGCGGCGCGGCCCCCCACTGGGACCGGCTGCTCTTCAGTGCCAAAGAGAGTGTCTTCAAGACGTGGTACCCGCTTACAGGCATCGAACTCGACTTCGACGAGGCGGAGATCGAGTTCCGCCGGAGCGAAGGGACTCGGAACCGGGGCACCTTCACGGCGCAGCTGTTCCGCACGGCGCCCGGGATACCGGGGTCGTTCGAGGGAAGGTGGCGGCTCCAGGACGGGTTCGCGGTCACCGCGATCGCCCTGCCCCACGCTCCTCCGGAGGGCGACCGCACCGCAGGTTCCACCGCCCCGACCGTCCGCTGAGTTCGGTGAGCGCGAGCGGGGGCACGTCCAGCCGCCAGAAGGCCTGGACCGGCAGAGCCAGCGCCTGCACCACCGCCGCGCGGACGACCGCGGGTTCGACCACGGCCATGACCCGCACGTCGCGGTCCCCGGCCAGGGTCTCCAGCCAACTGCCCACCCGGGCGGCCAGGTCCAGGAGTGACTCCCCTCCGTGCTGGGCGGCCGAGGGGTCGGTCAGCCAGGCGGACACGGCGTCAGGTTCCGCCGTGCTCACGTCCGACAGCCGTTGGCCGCTCCAGCGCCCCATGCGCCAGTCGTGGAGGGCGGGTTCGGTACGGGCGGCGAGCCCGAGCGCCTGAGCGGTCTGCCGGCAGCGCTCCGAAGGACCGCGCACGTACCGGTCGGCTCCCGGTACGTCACCGGCGGCGTCCCCGGCTCTGCGCAGACCCGCCTCGTCCAACGGCGCGTCACCCTCGAAGCGCGCCTCTCTAGACGCGGCATTCATGGCTGGTGAGATCAACATCACCCGTACCGTCATGCTCGGCCTCCACTTCTTGAACAACTGCCCGATGCGTAGGCGCCCCATGGGAACACGGCCCGCGCCGCGGGCCGTGACCGGGACGGTTGCACCGTGGCGGCGCCCGAGCAACAGGCGGTATGGTCGCGGCAACCAAGACGAGGTGTGAACGGAAGTCCGGTGAGAATCCGGCACGGTCGCGCCACTGTGTACCCGCTCGTTCTGCGGGAAAGTCAGACCCGGCACCTTCGTCTCAGGCACCACGACAGGGACGCGTGTTCCCACAGGAGGTTCTGCCATGGCACATTCTGCTGCCCCAGCTGCGATCGCACCCGCGATCACCCCCATCTCGCTGAAGGCCATTGCCCCCTGGGCTGTCTTCTTCGGGATCCTGATGCTCGTCCTGCTGTACTTCGTCGGCGCCGAGCAGGGCGCCACCGCGGTCTTCTCGGGCGAGTCCGTGCACGAGTGGGTCCACGACGGACGCCACCTCCTCGGATTCCCCTGCCACTGATAACTCCGGGAATCAGGGGAACGTTCCATGAACTCCGTATCGGTCAGAGCTCTGCTCGTCCGCGGCATGCTGGCCGGCCTCGTGGCCGGCGCGCTCGCTCTCGCCGTGGCCTACTTCCTCGGTGAGTCCCGCGTGGACGCCGCCATCGCGCTGGAAGAGTCACACACCCACGACCACGGCGGCGGCGAGGAACTCGTCAGCCGCACGATGCAGGCCACCGGCGGGCTCGCCACCGGTGTCCTCGTATTCGGCGTGGCCATCGGCGGCATCGCCGCACTCGTCTTCTGCTACGCCTGGGGCCGCATCGGCAGCTTCGGCCCCAGGGCCACGGCCGCACTTGTCGCGGGTGCCGCCTTGCTGACGGTGTACGTCGTGCCGTTCCTGAAGTACCCGGCGAACCCGCCGGCTGTCGGCAACCCCGACACCATCGGACAGCGCACCGGCATGTTCTTCCTGATGGTCGCTCTCAGCGTGCTGCTGGCCGTTGCCGCCGTGATCCTCGGCAAACGTCTCGCACCCCGGCTGGGCAACTGGAACGCGACGACCGCCGCAGGCGCCGGCTATGTCCTGCTGATCGGACTCGCCTACGCCTTCCTGCCCTCGTTCAACGAGGTCGGCACGGACTTCCCGGCCAGCCTGCTGTGGGAGTTCCGGCTGTCCACGCTCGCCGTCCAGGCGACGCTCTGGACCGCCTTCGGTCTCGTCTTCGGCTACCTGACCGAGCGGCTTCTCGTACCGGCCGCCGGTACCTCGTCGGCGGGAGGCCGTACGGCACCTCGCCCGGCCGATGCCGTGAGCTGACCCTCGAGCCCGCAGGGGCTTCCGACAAGTGAACCCGCCGGGAATTCCCGGCGGGTTCCGTCATGTGCGGGCCCGGGACCGGCGAGCTCGGAGTCCAGGCGTCAGCGTCAGGTGTACGACGTCAGGCGTCGGGCGTCCGGCCGGTTCGTGTCCAGTCGATACGGAAGTGTTTGAGCCGGTCGTCGACGCCGACCAGCCGCATCCCGGCCGCTGCCATGACGTGGTGCGATCGGGTGTTGTCGAGATCGGCATCGCCCTTCACGGAGGCGACCCCCTGGGAACGTGCGAAGGCAAGAAGGGCCCGTAGCGCTTCGGAGGCGTACCCCAGGCCGCGTACCGAGGGGATCAAGCCGTAGCCGATCGTCACCCGGCCGTCGGAATCCGGCTTTCCGTGGAA
This sequence comes from Streptomyces sp. NPDC005566, assembly GCF_040605575.1. Taxonomy (NCBI): domain Bacteria; kingdom Bacillati; phylum Actinomycetota; class Actinomycetes; order Kitasatosporales; family Streptomycetaceae; genus Streptomyces; species Streptomyces sp. NPDC005566. The sequence goes on from NZ_JBEXDB010000028.1 coordinate 21,695, forward strand.
GCCCACACCGCCTATCACGTGCCCGTCCGCACGGCGCCGGATCTCGTAGGCGCCGAACGGCTGAGGGCTGCCGGCGTTCGCGCAGGTCTCCAGGAAACGGCGGGCGACCCCGCGGTCGCCGTCCCCGGGGTATCCCGGTGCCCAGAAGGTGCCTGCCGGCGGTTCACCCGCCTCCACCGATGCGGCTTCGGCCGCGTTCAGCGGGTGCAGAAGCAGGCGTGTCGTCATGAGGTTGTCCATGACAGCCCGGAGTATCACCTCGGCAGGGGACGTCGCACCCGAATTTCGGCACCCGACCTCGGTAGCGTCGCTACGGTAACAATGTTAGCTTTGCTGTCATCGGGCCGCGGAGACGGCCGGGGCCCCTCTACGGACGGAGCAGGTCATGAGTGAGCAACAGCAGCGCACCACCGCGGTGCGCAGGGTCGCTCTGGTCACCGGGGGCTCACGAGGTATCGGCCGTGAGAGCGTCGAGCGGCTCGCGGCCGACGGGTTCGCCGTCGTCGTCAACTACGCGGGCAACAAGACCGAGGCCGAGGCGGCAGTCGAGGCTGTCGTCTCCGCCGGTGGCGAAGGATTCGCGTTTCAGGCGGACGTCGCGGACGAGACTGCCGTGGCCGCCCTCTTCGACGCGGCGGAGGCGGCCTTCGGGGGGATCGACGTGGTCGTCCATGCCGCGGGCATCATGACGCTCGCACCACTGGTCGATACCGACCTGGACGCCCTGGACCGGATGCACCGCACCAACATCCGCGGCACGTTCGTCGTCGATCAGCAGGCGGCGCGCCGTCTCCGCGACGGCGGGGCGATCATCAACTTCTCCAGTTCGGTGCTGTCGCTCGCCCTCCCGGGATACAGCGCCTACGCGGCCACCAAGGGGGCGGTGGAGGCCATGACGCTGATCCTCGCCCGCGAACTGCGCGGCCGGGACATCACGGTCAACGCGGTGGCCCCCGGCCCGACCGCCACCGCGCTGTTCCTGGACGGCAAGGACGAGGAAACCATCGCAAGGATGGCGGCCCAGCCGCCGCTCGAACGGCTGGGCACGCCGCAGGACATCGCGGAGGTCGTCTCGTTCCTCGCCGGCCCCGCCCGCTGGGTCAACGGCCAGGTGCTGCGCGCCAACGGGGGGATCGTGTGACACCTCGTGCGGCCTTCTTCCGCGCCCCGCCCGGACATGCTCCGACGGGGCACCGTTTCCCGCGCGGGCGCCGGACCCGCGCCGTACACCGCTTGATAGCGTCCGTGCCGTGAGTACCCGAGCGCGCATCCTCGAAGTGGCCGCCGAGCTCGTCGCGGCGTCGCCGGACGGGGACATCTCCACCCGGGCCGTGTGTGAGGCGGCCAAGGTCGGCGCACCGGCTCTCTACCGGCACTTCGGGGACAAGGAAGGGCTGCTGTCGGCGGTGGTTGACCACGGCTTTGACGCGTACCTCGCCACGAAGCGGGAACGCGGCGATTCCACGGACCCGGTCGAGGACCTCCGCAACGGCTGGGACAGCCACATCGAGTTCGCCCTGCGAAACCCGAACCTGTACCGGCTGATGAACTCCCCGGCGATGCGCACACCGCCCGCCGCGGCGTTCGAGTCCCACCGGATCCTGACTCGCGACCTCGAGCGGGCTGCGGAACAGGGGAAGTTGCGCGTCACCCCTGAACTGGCGGCCCAGATGATCATGTCGGCCAATACAGGTGTCGCCCTCATGCTGGTGTCCCGCCCCGCGACCTTCTCGGACGACAGCGTGCGGACGCGCGTACGCGATGCTGTGCACGCCGCCGTCTTCACCCCGGAAGCGTGCGCCGCCGAACCGCTGGAAGCCGAAGTCCCTTCAACCGCAGTCCGGTTGAGGGCTCTGCTGAATCGGTCGAAGGGGTCCGGCCTCAGCACTGCGGAATCGGTCCTGATGAACGAATGGCTGGACCGGGTGTCGAATGCGGTGCAGAAGGACGGGAAGGGCTGACAGGCCGGTCTCCGCCTCCCGATCCGTACCATCGATGCCCACCGGAGGTACAACACGTCGTCGGATCAAGAATGATCTGACCGTGAGAGGGAGCGCCAGACCTGCTGGGCCCAGGCGAGGTCGGCGGAATCCGCATGGGTGCAGAACAGCCCGGCGGCGGCGCCGACGGCCGGAACCGTGAAGCCGTAGAACTCGTGCCGCTCCCGGCCGTGGTCGTCCGGGGTCAGCCAGAAGGCGTGGCGGAGTCCTCCGGGCAGAGGCTCGGTGAGCCGCTGTGCGGGAAGCTTGTCAGGGGCGCCGTCGAGCAGCACGGAGAGGAAGTCCTCGGGAGAACGTCCCGGGACGTCGTCCGTGAACGCCGTCACGGCGGCGCTGCGGTCAGGACCGGCGAACTGGTCCGCTCCGTCGACGACCCGGGCGGTCAGGCCTGCGGTGCGGACGACGGACCAGCGGTCGCCGAAACCGGTGCGGACGTCCACGGGGAGCTGGTGCGGGAAGCGGCTGAGCACGTGGTCCCTGTCCCAGACGTCCTCCAGGACGCGGGTGGCCGCCGGGTGGTGGCCGGCGACGAGGTGGGGAAGCTCCTCGGGGTCGGCGACCCGGGCGGTGAACGGGGCGCCCAGCAGATCGTCGCCCCAGGGGCGGATCTTGTTGGAGAGCAGCCCCCTGAAGGCGAGGTCCGAGTAACTGCGGTCCTCCCAACGCTCGTCCGCCTCCCGGAGCGTGGCCTCGTCGACCTCCAGCCATACGCCCAGGACCAGTTCGGTCTCGTGTGTCAGCCGGACGGGCAGCAGGCAGCGGATGAAGGAGCCGACGCCGTCCACCCGGAGCAGCGCCGAGGGGCCGAGCTGGTGCCTGGCCCCTTCGGGTGCAGTGAGGGCGGCGTCGGGCAGGTTGAATCCGACGTCGATGCGCCGCTCGTCCGTCAGGGAGTCGCCGCAGCAGGAACAGGAGGCAAGATGGCTGGTCACAGCGCCATGCTAGGGAACGCCCACACCGCCCCGAAGTCCAGGGTCTGTCCTTAAACCCTGCCCTGGCAAGGTCTGTCCCGCAATCCTTGGCGGTGGACACACGACGACAGCTACGGCGCTTCGCCGTGTTATCGGAAACGCCCGCACACATTCAGTGTGCGGGCGTCCCTCAGCCTTGCTCTGTGCGCATCGACAGCCGCGCGCTGATCCATCAGGGACTAGAGGACATCCCTTTGCTGGAAGTCCCCGGCCAGCGCCGCGGCCATCCTCAGATGCGTGGCCGCTTCCGAGGACCGACCCTGACGCTCCAGTGTCCGACCGAGCATGAGCCGCGCGTACTCCTCGACCGGGTCGCGTTCCAGGACGGTGAGCAGCTCTGTCTCGGCCTTCGCGAGCCGCGCCGAGTGGTAGTAGGCGCGCGCCAGCAGCAGCCGCGGTGCGATCAGCTCCGGCGCCTCGTCCACCAGCCCGTCGAGGATCCGCGCCGCCGTCAGGTACTCCTTCGCATCGAAGAACATCTGGGCACGGTCCCAGCGGTCGGCTGCGGTGCCGAACTCGTAGTAGGTGTCGTTCACTTCTCCTCCTGGAGCGAATCGGGTCCTGCGGACGCGTCAACACAAGGGTGTAGTTTAATATTCCACTAAATTTTCGGCGTGGGGACCGGCACTCCGCGTCCGCACGGGAATAGGTTGAGCGCCATGAGCAATCTCGATCGCCAGGCCGCACTCTCCGTCTGCGGAGGACGGGGCTTCGTCGTCGCCGAGCCGGTGCGTGAACTCCTCACGCCGCGGCACGTTCAGCTCGGCGAGTCCACCGAGGTCCGCCGGCTCCTGCCCAACCTGGGCCGCCGCATGGTCGGCGCCTGGGCCTTCGTGGACCACTACGGCCCCGACGACATCGCCGACAAGCCCGGGATGCAGGTACCGCCGCACCCCCACATGGGCCTGCAGACGGTCAGCTGGCTGCACGACGGCGAAGTACTGCACCGCGACAGCCTGGGCAGCCTCCGGACGGTACGCCCTCGCGAGCTGGGCCTGATGACCTCGGGGCGGGCGATCAGCCACTCCGAGGAGAGCCCGAAACCACATGCCAGGCTTCTGCACGGAGCCCAGTTGTGGGTGGCCCTGCCCGACGCCCACAGGAACGCCGAACCGCACTTCCAGCACCACGCCGACCTCCCCGCGGTCACCGCGCCGGGGCTCACGGCGACCGTCATCCTCGGCGAACTCGACGGCGCCACGTCGCCCGGCACGACGTACACACCGATCGTGGGTGCGGACCTGGCCCTGACGGGCGGTGCCGAGGCACGCCTGCCGCTCGATCCCGACTTCGAGTATGCGGTGCTGTCCATGTCCGGCGAGGCCGAGGTCGACGGCGTCCCGGTACTGCCCGGCTCGATGCTCTATCTCGGTTGCGGCCGTACCGAACTGCCTCTGCGTGCGGTCTCCGACGCCGGGCTCATGCTCCTCGGCGGTGAGCCTTTCGAGGAGGAGATCGTCATGTGGTGGAACTTCATCGGGCGCACCCACGAGGAAATCGCCCGGGCGCGGGCGGACTGGGCGGCCGGTGCGCGGTTCGGGGAAGTGCATGGTTACGACGGAGGCCGACTCCCCGCTCCTGAACTGCCGCCTGTGGCGCTGAAACCGCGGGGAAGAGTGCGCTGAGCTGCACTGATATAGCCGGGATGGGCGCGCCCCGGTCGCGGCACCCAACCACCGACACCCGCCCGCTGGTGGCTTACCCGGAGGCCGACGCGTACAAGATCGAGGAGATCCGAAACGACCCCCGCATCAGGTTCCTGCCCGTCGAGCACCTGACTCTGGCCCCCCTCCGAAGGGGGCGCGGTAACCGCGGACGCGGTGAGTCAGGACGGCGCACGGCACACGGTCACCGCAGATACCGCCCACCTCAGCATCGGGAACGCGCCCGCTGCCCCACCTGGCGACCTCGTCCGAGGCGCCGACGGCTGCTGCCCACCGGCCGAACAGCATTCCCGTGTCATCGTGGCCGGAGACCTGCGCTCCGCACGCTTCCAGCGGATCATGACGGCCTGGGGCTCCGGTAGCGAGGCCGCGCTGCACGCCTACTACGCGGCGCGAGACCTCCCCATCACGAACTGAGACACCCGTCAGAACAGTCCGACACTGAGCCGAACGCCGGAACCGGGCTCGACTCAGCACCGCGATGTGGTGCCGATGGCGTTTTGGACCGGAAGGAAATTACGGTGCCGATTGATGCCCAGAGGGCAGTCGCAGCCGCCATCGTCGTCCAGGACCGGCACGTCCTGCTCGTACGGCGCCGCATCGCGGAAGGAGCCCTTTCATGGCAGTTCCCAGCAGGGAAGATCGAGCCCGACGAGACTGCCGGAGAAGCCGCAGTACGGGAGACCCGGGAGGAGACCGGGCTCTTGGTGGTGCCGATCAGTGCGCTGGGGCAGCGGATTCACCCCATGACGGGCCGGGAGGTCCACTACATCGCGTGCCGGCCCATGGGCGGCGAGGCGTTTGTCGGGAGCATCGAAGAACTGGCCGAACTTGCATGGGTGAGGCACGACGAGATTCCGCAGTACGTACCGTACGGCCTCTTCGGACCGGTCCAGCAGCATCTGGATACGGCGCTCCAACGATGAGCAGGCCACCACCCCATGTGCGGCACACAGTAGCGACAGCTGACAGTAGATGGGGCTTAAGAAGGCGCCTGCTCTATCCACTGAGACGTGGTTTCTGACCTGCGGAAGTGCAGGTTCCTCGCGTCGTTTCAGTGGGGGACGTATAGGGGAATCGCGGGTCCCGGTTGCCGGGGGAGGCAGGCGGTTCCTGGTCACGCCGTACGTCGGTCTCACGGCTTCGAAGGCTCTCGAGGAAACAATCCTGCACCTGCTCGGCGTTGAGGATCTCCGAGCCGAGGAGGGGAAGGTGTCGGGGCTGAAGCTGTTCCACACGACGCATAGCGGCGTGACCGAGGTCGCGCCGCGTCTTGCTGAGGTCGAGGCGGACGTGCGGGGCCTCGTCGAGGCGCATATGGAGACGTTGCTGGGCGTCCGCTTCCTGGCGAGCGAGTACAGCACCGGACCCATCCACGGGGGCAGAATCGACTCGTTGGGCCTGGACGAGAATGGGTCGCCGGTCATCGTCGAGTACAAGAGGGGCACGAATGCAGGCGTCATCAACCAGGGGCTGTTCTGCATGTCGTGGTTGATGGACCACCGTCGCGAGTTCGAGCACCTGGTCCGCGACCGGCTCATGGACGCCCGCCGCAACGCTCGCGACTACGAACGTCTCCCGCAGCACTCCGAAGCCCACCTGAACTGGGCACCCATCACCATGATGACCCGACGCCTCACCCGCAAGAGCCCCCGCACCGACAGCTGGGCGAAGAACGCCAAGGGAGGGCTGGGCGGCTACGTCGTTCGCACAGACGCGAACGGCCCCGGCTGTGGCGCCTTCCGCGAAGAACGGATCTCGGTCCCGACAGACCACCTCGATCCCTGGCCGCTTCGCCAGCCACTCGGCCAGGCTGGACGCCTCCCGGTCAGGCAACAGGTCCACCGGCCGACGGGTCTCGCAGTCGACCAGCACCGTGCCGTAGACCTGCCCTTTGCGCGTCGCGTATTCATCGACACCGACCACCCGCGGGGCCGGCGCGTCCGGGTCGGGCAACGTGTCGAGCAGACGCAAGATCGTGCTGCGGCTGACGGACGCGCCAAAGACCCGTGCCAGCCGGGCACCGGCCCGGCCGGCGAGGGCCAGACCGATGGCCGCTTCCAAAAGGGACGGGCTCCTCCCGTAAGGGAAGAGCCCTCCTGCCCTCAGGCTAGGGCGTCGTTACCAGACGCCAGTTGAACATTCCTTCTTGCCGACAGAGGTGTCGAGGACGCAGACACGAGAACCTGCATTGGTGCCGTTCCAGTGAAAGCCGGTTTCTTTCCATGCCTGACCGTCGGAGAACCAGTAGTAGTCAGAAACCTTTGTCCAGTTGTACTGGACGCTACCGTCAGCGTTGTAGCGCTTTCGCTCCAGCCATCCCTGACAGCCGGTGCCAGCGTAAGCTTTAAAGCGTGCCTTTTGGTCGGAGTTTGAGTCGAACGGATCCCGACCTTCCATCACGCCAACACAGAGTTCGTAACCCGCCGAAGTGCGAATCGCGACAAACCCCTCGTTTCTTACGACGTCTGCGCTGGCGGGGGAAGCATTCGCAAACAAGGTAAGTGCGGTGGCGGCTATTGCAACGGCAATCTTCTTCTTCAAGTGGAACCTCCCGTGGATGGGTGGGACGATCCGCAGCTTGGCAGAAACCGATCGTCGTTAACTAGATCCGAACATTTGTGTGACTTTGATCACTTGTTAACGGTCTACGGCTTCGGACGGCGGTACGGCGGTACGGCGGTTAAGACCGTCCTACATGGTGAGTTTGATGAGCCGTTTGTAGCAGCAGAGGGCTGCGGCGAGGCCGAGAAAGGCCAGGTAGTTGGCGGGTTGGCGCTCGTAACGGGGGCTGCTGCGGTAGCCCGTCAGCCACGACATCGTCCGCTCGATCACCCACCTGCGGCGCCCTAATCGTTCGCTGGACTCGACACCCTTGCGGGCGATGCGGACCCCGATGTGCTTGCCCCAGAGTCATCGCCGCAGGCGAGGGATATCGTAGGCCTTGTCGGCGTGAAGGCGTTGTGGCTTGAAGTGGCGTCCGCGGTAGGGGTCATGTCTCGTTTGGTGACCCTCGACCATGGGTTTCAGCGCGAGGCTGTCGTGGACGTTGGCGGCGGAGAGACCGACAATGAGGGGCAGTCCGTTCGCGGCCGACAGGTCGTGCATCTTGGAACCCGGCTTGCCTCCGTCCACGGGGCTCAGACCTGTGTGTTGGCCCCATTTTTTGCCCGGACGTGCGCGGAGTCCAGCACGACACGGGAGACATCGACGAGGCCGGCTTCGTCCAGCCGGTGCACAACCGCCTCGCGCAGCCGACCCCACGTACCGGCTCTCGACCAGATCATGAACCGTGCCGGTGCACCGTCGACGTAGATGATCGCGGCAAACAGCGTCTCATCAGGCGTGTTCTGCTTTCCGCCACCCTGCGGCCGCACCCGATCCGCCGGAATCAACGGCCTGGCGATCTCCCACAGCCCGTCCGGAACAATCCAACTCCACGTCCTCTGACCCATGTTGAGGAGGGCTACCCAGCCTCACCATGTAGGACATGGTCTCACTACGCCGCCAGGAAGCGGGCGCGCCCAGTGCACGGTCGGTGCGGGACACGGAGCTGAAGACGCAGATCAGCCGCGTCCACGCCCATAATGTCAGCGTCTACGGGGCGCGGAAGGTTTGGAGACAGCTGCACCGCGAAGGCATACCGGTGGCCCGCTGCACCGTAACCAGCGTCTCCACACCGCGATCGGAGCCATCCCGCCCCACGAACAACTGCCGCACGGTGGCTATCCACACGCACCCCAGCATCCGCAGCGCATCGGCACGCCAACACTTCAGGCCTTCGGTTCCCGGCATCAGTGCATGGCTCGCGGGCCCTCGGTCTCCTCGTCATCGGGCGTCGGGTGTCCCTCCACTAACTGGTCGATCTTCAGGGGAACCCAGTACAGCGCGTCCGGAACCAGACGCCATGCCCGGTCCCACAGCTCCTCCGGTACCTCGTTCTCGATCTTCTTCGCAAGCCTGTCGATCTTGGAAGAATTGCGCGCTCAGCATGGCCGGGATCGACAGAGGAGTACCACTCTCGATCTAGCCATCGGGCTGAGGCTTCTATGAGCGCAAATCCGCACCACAAGGCTGCTGTCATCCGCCAGTGTTCTCCTTTTGGCAGATCAGGGATCAGAGCCTTGTGGCTCAAAAGTGCCACGCCGGTCGTGTGGTCTGTTCCCTGTCAGTGGAGCCCTACTGGACCGGCCGACCCGCGGGGTGGGTCGGCCGGTCGTGCCAGACCTCAGTAGCGCTCGGGCAGGTCACGCTCAGCGGGCTGCGGTGCTTGGTCAGGGGAGGCGGAGGGTGCCGTGGAGCGGGCGGTCGAGGCGGGTGTCGGCTGCTTGCCGCAGAAGGCGGCTTCCAGTGTTCCGCCCAGCGCGGTGTTCGCGGCGCCGTGGTTGGAGGTGTTGGCCACCGCCGAAAGGCTTCGGCGGCCGTCGCGGGTGGAGAAGGCGTAGGTGTAAAAGCCTTGGACGGTGCCGGTGTGGCCGTACACCTGGGTGCCGCACGTCAGGTCGTAGCGGCGCAGACCGAGGCCGTAGAACCGGGTGTTGGTGGCGTCCGTCGGCGTCACCGTGGTCATCGCCTCCAGCGTCGCTGGGGACAGCAGCCGGCCGCGCATCAGGGCGCTGGTGAAGGTGTTGAGGTCGGCGGGGCTGGAGATGACGGCGCCGGCGGACTGTGCCCAGGAAACGGTCTGCTCGGTGGAGTCGACGAGGGGCGCACCAGCCTCGTCGGGGTGCAGGTAGCCGCGCACGTGGGTGCCCTTGATGCGCGTGTCGGGGTGGACGTACGCGGTCTTGCGCAGCCCCAGTGGCTTGATGATGCGTCGCTGGTAGGCGTCGGCCACCGGGCGCCCGGTCAGCTTCTCGATGAGCATGCCGACGACGACGAAGTTGGCGTTCGAGTACTTGTACGCGGCGCCGGGCTCGGTGGTCCGGGGTTCGGCGAGTGAGAGGTCGACCAGCTCCTGGTAGCTGAACACCCGGTTTCGTACGGCCTCGAAGCCCGGCACGGTCTGGTTGAACATGGCGTTGGTGTAGTCGGCCAAGCCGCTGCGATGGGTGAGGAGATGACGGACCGTGATCCGGTCGTCGGGCAGCAGCCCTTCGAGATAGGTGTTGACGGGCGCGTCCAGCTTCAGTCGTCCCTCTTCCACCAGCTGGAGCAGCACGACGCCGGAGAACGTCTTGCTGACACTGCCGACCCGGAACCGCGCCTTAGTGTCCATAGCCGCGCCGGACTCCCGGTCACGGACTCCGACAGCCCTTGCCTTGACCCCGTCCGGGCCGGAGTAGCGGGCCATCGCGCCCGGCGCCCCGTTGGCCATCGCGGACTCAAGTGCGGCGACGACGCCGACCATATCGGGCGCGGGCGCCTGGGCTTGGGTGGCGGCCGGGGCTGCGGACGCGCTGGTGGCGGGAGCGAGACCACCGGCGAGAGCGGCGATCAAAGCGGTACTCACGGTCAGACGTCGGTGTGACAACAGGGGCACAGTCATCCTCGGTTCTTCCTCGGCTGGATCGGTACGGCACCACGACAGTGATCGACCATGGGCACCATGGAAAGGGAGTCCCGGACAGCCGTAACGGTTCCAAACACAAGGGGTACAGCACCCGGACAGTCCGGTTCCGCCCGGCGGCTCTCTATGGCTCGGGTGGCGCTCAAAGCGGTGTACTCGTCGGCAGGCAACCGCGGCTCGGATGGGCTAGCAGCCGGTTGGAGCCGCAAGCCGTTCTTCACCGGGCGGAGCGCGCGGTGGCGAGTGGCGAGGCGGGCCTGCCCCGGCACGCGAGGCGGACTGAGTGGGCTGTTCGGCTCAGCACAGACCTAGGCTAGGGCGCGCCCTGGCCTGACCGGGTTTCCGAAGGGAACCGGGCCTACCAGGTACCGTCGATGACCTCTTCGAAGGCGAGGTTCCACTGTGAGTCTTCGTCCGCGAACGGGAGCGGGTCGAACTCGGTGATCTCAGCGTGCAAGGCATCTACGCGGCCTTCGGTGTCCTCGTCGTCTTCCTCGAGTTCTTGGCGCAGAGCCTCGAACTTGGTCAGCGCGTACACGAGGGATTCCACATCGCGGTGGATCGGGTTGTAGGACAGCTCGGCCTCGCCGTCGCCGAGGGCATAGACGGTTCCAGTGTCCGGGGCGAGCGCGAGCGTGGTTTCGGCGAAGAGGCCGAGTACGAGCCAGTCATGACACTCCTTGGGTACGGTTCCCCGGCTGCCGTACCACTCGGCGAGGTCGATGGAGTCGTCTGTGCGGAGACTCGCCTTCGACATGAACCACTCGGCGTCGGGGAGGCCGACCGTGCTCAGCAGGAGTGCGGTGCGGGCGTCGACGCGGTTGTGCGGGGTGTCGTAGCGGGGTAAGTGGACGACGCCCGTCAGTCCGAATGCGGCGCGTACCTCGTCCGCGGTGACGGCGAAGTTCATGCTGAGACCTTTGCGTTCCGGGAGGGCAACCGGTGATCAATGCTAGCGGCCATGATGGGTCCTGAGCTCATTCATGTACTTCTGGTGCTCGACGTCGCGTTTGTGCCGCGGCGCGGACTGGTCGTAATCGTTCGCGTGGTGAACGGTCTTGGTCTTCTTGAAGCAATTGTCCAGCCAGGCTTCACGAATCTGGGACGCTTCTGGCAGGGTTCCCGTTCTGTGAAGACCTCCTGAGACCTGCCTGTTTCTCGTTGTGCAGGAGGGGATACCCGATGGACTTCCGAGTGCATGCTGTTCTTGCTGTATCCAACGAGGATGCTTTCACCGCGGCCGTCGAGGTCGATATAGCGGCCAGCCGCGTAATTGTTCCCCTCGTAGTCGTTGCGGGCGTACCGGGCCAGCTGCGGCTGTCCTTGCGGACCGAACCGCGCCGCTTGGGGCCGCCGGCCTTGTGCAGCGACTTCTTCTCGTCGAAGTTGTTCTTCGTCACGCCGTAGTCGATGGCTTCGTGCAACGCGATGCGGCAGGCGGCGAGCGCAACAGCACTCACAATGGCGCTCGTACCAAAGGTGAAGATCATGCCAACCACGTCGGCGGTGGCGGTGCCCGCGGCGATGCCCAGGTCGTCATGGTCGGAGACTCAGCCCAAGCCATCTACCAATGGCGCGGCGCCCGCGACATCATGACCACCTTCCGTGGCACGGCTCTCACCCTGTCCAAGTCGTTCCGCTTCGGCCCCAGACTCGCCACCGAGGCCAACCGCTGGCTCGCCATCGCCGACGCACCCCTGCGTCTGGCGGGCACCGAAACCATCCCCACCACCCTCGGGCCGACCGAACAACCCGATGCCATCCTGTGCCGCATCAACGTCGGCGCCGGGCACGAAGTCATGCAACTGCTCGAAGCAGAGCTCCGGGTAGCTCTGACCGGGGGAGGGGAATCGCTGCGAGCACTCGCTCGCGCGGCCGACGACCTCAGAGCGGGCCGACGCACCTCCCACCCCGAGCTCCTCCTCTTCCCCCCATGGGGCGACCTACAGGACTACGCAGGAAACGACCCCGCCGGAGGAGGCCTCCAGCCGCTCGTCGACCTGGTCGACACCCACGGCACCGACGCCATCCTGAACGCCGTACACCGCCTCGACAGCGAGGAAGCCGCTGACGTCACCATCTCGACCGCCCACAAAGCCAAAGGCCGCCAATGGGGGAGCGTCAGGATCGCAGACGACTTCACCCCACCCCGCGACAGCAACGCGAAGGACGACAACGGCCGGCCCATCCCCGGCCTCATCGACAAGGCCGAAGCCCGACTCGCCTACGTCGCAGTCACCCGAGCACCCGCGCAGGCAAGGTGCTGGGGAGACCAGCCCGCCTCGACTCCGAACAGGCTGCCGCCATCGTCGCCGCCTACGAGAACGACGGCGCCGCGGTGAAGGCCCTCGCCCGGGAGCACGACGTCGACCCCAAGGCCATCCGTCGTGATGTCGTCCGACAGTTCGACCTGCTTCGTGGCAACGAACGCGGCGATGGAAGTACTTCCGCGGAAGGCGCCTTCGGGAGCGGATGTCAGACACGTGGTGTGGTCGCCGGTCGAGGCTTCGGCTTGTTTGAAGTCGTGAGGGACACAGTCGTCCGGGACATTCTGGAATCCGCACGCGGGGTTCGTGTCACTGTCACCCCTGAAGGACTGATGGATGCCGGCGGCGACGATGGCTGCAGGGCCTGTCTGCAGGAGCGAGTGAGCCTCAAAGTAGCTGCCGGAGTGTGCCCTGCAGTCGCCGAAAAGGACGAAAGGCTCGCCGATCTCGTCGTACAGCGTGCGGTTGAGCGTCAGCTGTTCCTTCTGTCCGAGCGGGAACGAGGGGTGGAAGTCTGTGCTGTCCGCAAAGATCCCCACAGACAGCACGCTGATGTTATGCGGGTCCACCAAGAGCTGGATGCGCTCCCATTTCCGGTTGTACTGATAGACCCTGTTGCCGGATGCCAGCCGTTGCGTGTAGTGCGGCTTGTCGTCCATGATCTCGGTCGCACGGTCCAAGGTCAGCCCTGGCATCAGCTGCTCGACCAGATTCTCTTCCTTCTCCACAGGTGAGTCCTCGGTCGCCCGTTGGAACACCAACAGTGCGCCACCGATCACGGCGATCAGTGCTGCCGGCGCCCCCAGCAACCGCTCAACCGTCTTCCACTTCCGTCCGTGCCGCCCGGACTCTGAGGGATTTGCCTCTACGTCGTCGCCGGTGTCCATCGGTGTGCCGCGCCTCGTCGTCCAACCGGAGCCCCCTGCGCTCATCGTCACAGCGAGGTAGAGGACCCACACGGAGGACCAGGCCAGAATGGGGACCCGGCACCCGGTTCGCGCAGCCCCCGACACCCGACTACGCCAACAATGGCAGCACGCCCAGCGTCGGGAAGTGGTTCGGCGGTGCGGCGTGCCGCTCGCGCGCACAGTCCGGGGCGGGCGAGCTGTCGCGCGGGCGGCCGACGGGATCGGCCGCATTCGGTGCCGTGAGGTGGCGGACGCGGGGTAGTCGGAGGTCACCCGGACGGCGCTTTTGCCGCCCGGGCCGATCCCACAGCCCTCGAGGAGCACCATGTTCACCTTCAGCGCGTTGTCCCGGCGACTGCAGCGCAGTGCGCGCAAGGTGTTCGGATGGGAGCGGCTGCGCCCGGAGCAGTTGCGGGCGATGAAGTCGGTCATGGAACAGCGCGACACTCTCGTGGTGATGCCGACCGGCGCAGGGAAGTCCGCCGTCTACCAGTTGCCCGGGGTACTTCTGTCCGGCCCCACCGTCGTCGTCTCCCCTCTGATCGCCCTGCAACGGGACCAGGTGAGCGGCCTGTTGAGACGGGCCGGTGCGGACGCCGCGGCCGTGAACTCCACCCAGAGCCGCGGCGAGAACGACGCGGTGTGGGACCGGATCAGCGAAGGAGACGTCGACTTCGTCTTCCTCGCCCCGGAGCAGCTGGCCAAGGACGAGGTCGTCGAGCAGCTCGCGGCGGCACGGCCCGCGCTGTTCGTCGTGGACGAGGCACAGTGCGTGTCGACCTGGGGGCACGACTTCCGGCCCGAGTACCTGCGGCTGGGCCAGGTGATCGACCGGATCGGCCGCCCGCCGGTGCTCGCCCTCACGGCGAGCGCCGCCGCCCCGGTGCGGGCGGACATCGTCCAGCGGCTCGGCATGCGCGACGTGCGGGAGGTGGTCACCGGCTTCGACCGGCCCAACATCCACCTGGAGGTCATCCCCTTCCGGAGCGCCGCAGACAAGCGCCGGGCGGTGGTCGAACGCGCCGCCGCCGAACCCAAGCCCGGGCTGGTCTACGCGGCGACCCGCAAGGAGTCCGAGGAGTACGCCCGCGAGCTGGGCGACCTGGGGCTGGGCGTGGCGGCGTACCACGCCGGCCTGCCCGCCAAGGAACGCGGCGCGGTGCACGACCGTTTTCTCGCGGGGGAGCTGGACGTGGTGGTGGCCACCTCCGCCTTCGGGATGGGCATCGACAAGCCGGACGTCCGGTTCGTGCTGCACGCCTCGGTGCCCGGCTCCCTGGACGCCTACTACCAGGAGATAGGCCGCGCCGGACGGGACGGGAAGCCGGCCCGAGCGATCCTCGCCTACCGGTCGCAGGACCTCGGCATGCAGCGGTTCTTCGCCGCCGGACGCCCCGACCCGGACACCGTCTCCCAGGTAGCCGGCACACTCGAGGAACATGCTGGCCCGGTCCGGCCGAGCGATCTGCGCAGCGAGACGGGCCTGACGGCCAGCCGGCTGACGGCCGTCGTCAATCTACTGGAACAGGTCGAAGCGGTACGCACCACCGAATCGGGAGACCTGGAGACCACCGGCGCCGCCGATCCGGCGGAGGCCGCCCGCAAGGCCGTCGAACTCGGTGACGCACACCAGCAGCTGGAGCAATCGCGGGTCGACATGATGCGAGGCTACGCGGAGAACACGGGCTGCCGGCGGCGGTTCCTGCTCGGCTACTTCGGGCAGGAACCGGAAGCCGGGGGGTCCTGCGGCTCCTGCGACCGCTGCGAGGCCGCAGCACTCTCCCCGGACGGCCCGAAGGCGGCTGCGGGGGTGCTGGCCGGCACCGGCGGACCGGTGGCCCCGCAGGAGGTGAGCCGCGCCGACGACACCCCGCACCCCTTCCGGCTCGGCGCCCGGGTCCGGCACGGTCAGTGGGGGGACGGTTCGGTGATGAGCCAGGACGGCCGTCGGCTGACCGTGCTGTTCGAGAAGGCCGGCTACCGCACGCTCTCCCTGGACGTGGTCGAACAGAACGGCTTGCTGACGTTGCGCTGAAGGCCCGCGGCCGGCGCGGACCACGGGCCGGGCCGCGGGCACTCGCCCCGCAGCCCGGGATCGCGGGCCCGCTCCGGCTGGGCCTCTCGTTCGGGTCATGCCGGGCTCGCGGCGTTGTCGTCAGTCGCCCACGCTCCGCGTCGCCTCCCTCCTCCGCCTTGCGAGGCACAGCACCAGACCCCGCTCCCTGACCCGGCCTGATCCGAACAAGAGACCCTAGTGACCTGAGTCAGAGATTCGCTGGCAGTAGCTGGCGACCTTGTCGAGGATCTCGTCGGCGGTCTTGGTCCAAATGAAGGGCCGTGGGTGGTCGTTCCAGTCCGCAACCCAGGCCCGGATGTCGCGTTCGAGTGCTTGGACGGAACGGTGGACGCCACGCTTGAGCTTCTTCTGCGTGAGCTCGGCGAACCATCGCTCCACCAGGTTCAGCCAGGACGAGCTGGTGGGTGTGAAGTGCAGGTGGAATCGAGGGTGTGCCAGCAACCACTTCTTGACCGCCGGTGTCTTGTGCGTCGCGTAGTTGTCGAGGATCAGGTGCACCTCGAGACCGGCCGGCACTTCCTTGTCGACCTTTGCCAGGAACTTCTTGAACTCAGCTGCCGGATGGCGCCGGTGCAGTGAGCCGATCACTCTGCCTGTTGCCACTTCCAGAGCCGCGAACAAGGTGGTGGTGCCGGCGCGGATGTAGGTCCCACCCGCCCCACCAGTTTCACACCCTGCGGAAACGTTCTGCCCTGCGGCGCTGTTTCCGCGGGCTCGCGCACGTCGATTCGGTGTGGCGGTTGTGTGGCGTTCTGGCGCCGCGTTAGTCACCAGAATGCTGTGACCTGGGGTTTTGGCGGGTTCCCGGTGGAACACGTGGTGGTTGCTCCCACGGCCCCTCGGTGCGAGGTACGCACGCGCGTGGGGGTGGGTACGGTCATGGAGTTTTGCCTTTCCTGGGGGCCGTCAATCGGTGGCGGTAGGCGGACGCCCGTATACCGCCCCCAGGCGGGGTGGGCCGTGAGTCGAAGTGGTTGAGGGCATGGCTGCTCACTGCAGCCATGCCCTCAGTGCGTGCGGTCGAGATCAGTCGGTCATGTTGCCCATCTTCCAGACGGTCATGGACTTGATGACGCTGCCGTCACCGAACAGTCGCAGGCCGAGGGAGTCCTGGCGGAAGGGGTATGCGCGGGTGGTGATGGACTTGTGTGAGTTTGCGTATGCCTCGATCATCGAGCGGTCGAGGAACACGTCGAGGGTCAGGTTGCCGCCCGAGAGCGTGAGTGGCCCCTTGTGGATGCCGAAGTTGGACTCGGCGCTGGAGTTGTTCCCGGATCGGGACCGGTCGACGCCCAGCTGTCCCGCGGGGGCGTCGTAGAACAGGCGGGTGCGTTCCTCGTCTCCGGGGCTGCGGAGTACGTCGAGGCCGAAGGTGTCGGCGGTACCTCGTTCCATGGTCAGCTTGATGTGGAGCATGTTGCCCTTGACGGTTGACAGGCGCGTGTTGGCGTCGTTGACGGACGTCGGCGCCGTGATGTCAAGGAGCGGTTCGCCGGCGTGGAGGCGGGAGACCTCCTCCACGGGGCGGAAGCCGAGGTCTCCGTCCGGCCGCATGTTCAGCTCGATGGGCAGGCCCGCGTTGTGAGCCCAGCCGGCGTCATGGTGGGCGCGTTCGGTGCGCCGGTCCTGGGCGATGCTGAAGACGAGGGAGCGTCCCTTGTCGTCGACGGTTCCGCTGGGGCCGGTGAAGTGGTCGCCGTAGTCCATCAGCTTGGGCTCGGTGGTGTCGGGTGTCCATCGGCGGGCCCCGGCGTCCCAGGTGCCGACCCAGTAGTAGACGTACTTGCTGCTGTATTCGCCGGGGCCGGCGGGGAAGGCCGGGTTGATGAGCAGTGCCCGGCGCTGGCGGCCCTGGGCGTCCTTGCCGATGGGCAGGAAGGTGGGCAGCTCCCAGACCTGGCCGGTCTTGGGGTGGGCTGCGACGTCGCCGACCATCAGAGGGCCTGAGTAGGTCCAGTCGGTGAGGTTCTTGGAGGTGTAGAGGAGGGCGGTGCCGCCGACGTCGGTGCCCGAGGTGCTCTGGACGCCCGAGCCCATCAGCTGGAACCAGGTGTCTCCCTCCTTCCAGACGAAGGGGTCGCGGAAGTCGCCGTAGCGGACCTTGCGTCCGGCGCCGACGTTGAGGTCGGCGGTCTGGCTGGTGACCAGGGTGGGGTGCATCTTCCACTCGACCAGGTCCGGGTCGCTGGGGTCGACGGGGCGGGCGAGGCCGGTTGCCTGGTTGGGGCGCTGGGCGTCGTTACCGGCTGTGAACAGCAGGACGGGCACGCCGTTCGCGTCGAGGGTCGAATCGCCGGACCAGACGCCGTCGGGTGCCACGCTGTCGGCGGTGGGGACGAGAGCGTCGGGTAGATCCTTCCAGTGGACCAGGTCCTCGCTGACCGCGTGGCCCCAGCCGATGTTGTGCCAGTAGGGGCCGTGGGAGTTGTGCTGGTAGAAGAGGTGGTACTTGCCGTTGACCTGGATGGGGGCGTGGGGTTCGTTCATCCAGTGGTTGGGGGCGGTGAAGTGGTAGCCCGGGCGGTAGCGGTCGCCGTCGTAGCGTGCGCGGTCCATGGCCATGCGTGCCTGGGGCATGCTTCCGCCACTGAACGACTGCAGGTCCTTGCTGTGGCTCGCCGTGACGGCTGCGGGGGTGAGCGGGTCTGTGTGGACCTTCACTTCGTCGATCAGACCATTGAACATGTTGACGGCGAAGGTGCCGTTGATGATCGCCGGCTGGTTGTGGCGCCCGATGATCAGGGGAACGTCGGCCTTGGCCAGGCGTGCGCTGGTGGGGATGGTGGTCTGGGCGACCTGCGTGCCGTTCAGGTACAGCCTGATGGCGCCGTCACCTGGCGCGAAGACGGCGGCCAGGTGGGCCCACTTCCCGGCGTCCAGGGCCGCTGTCTTGGGTACCTTCGTCTCGTACCAGCTGTCACCGGTGCCGATGCCGAACTCCCATACCCCGTGCCGTCCGACGCCGAGGGAGAAGCCGCGCTTAGCGCCCTTGTCCTGCTGGTTGACGATGGCGGAGGGCTTGCCCTCGTCGCCCCATTCGAATGCGCGTGGGGCCACCCACCCCTCGATGGTCATGCCGTCGGTGGGGATCTGCGTCTGGGACGCGGCGCGTGTGACCCAGGTGGAGTAGCCGTCGAAGAGGAGGGCGCCGGAGAGGACGCCTTCCTCTTCGCGCTTGGTGCGCCAGAGGGGGGCGCTGTCCGGCTTGTCCACTGCGTCGTTGAAGACGTAGCTGATGGGGTCGGCGGCCTGGCTGACCTGCTCGGTGGTCGTGGTGCCCTTGCCTTCCGCGAAGTCCCAGTAGGCGGCCAGACCTTCCTGCGTGGGATCGGGTGCCTTGTCGGTGCCGACGCGGACGTCGTCGAGGTTGATGTGGCCCCAGCCTCCGGTGGCTTTGTCGACGAGGGTGATGCGCAGTTGCTTGCCGAGGTGGGCGCGTGCGTCCCAGGTGACGCGGCGGTAGGCCTCGTCGTCGGTTCCGGTTGCCTTGTGGAGGACGGTGCCGTCGAGGGTGGTGAGGGCTGCGTACAGGTCGTTGTCGTTGCGGCCGCCGGAGACCAGGACGCTGACCATCCCGGTGCCGGTGAGGGTGAAGGGTTCGGAGGTCACCGTTCCGGTGGGGGTGTCACTGCCGGACGCGAATCCCCAAAGGTGGTGGGTGCCGGCTTGGTTGAAGCAGCAGCCCCAGCCCCAGCCGGGTTTGTCGGTGACCGCCCCGTTGAAGGCGGTTCCGGTCGTCGTCCAGCCTTTGAGGTCACCGGTCTCGAAGCCAGGATTCGACAGGGTGGTTTCGGCTGCGCTGGCGGTGTGCGTCATCAGGGGTGATGTCAGGCCGAGGCATATCGTGAGCGCGAGCAGCAGGCGCAGCAGTGCGCTCCTGCTGGATGTCGCGGATTTCGCTGGAGAGCGGGTTCGCATACGAACCTCCGGTGTGTGGGGTGAGGTGCGGGGGTAGGCAGGCGCCGTCCGTGGACGCGACGAGGTCCATGAACAGCGAGTACTGGGCGTGCAGCTCTGAGGCGGGACAGGGGCGCCGGTTTCGGCTACGGCGGTGCGGCCGTCGCCTCCGGTGGTCCAGTCGGCGGTCTTCCTGCACATCCGGTCACCGATGGGGACGGTGAGACCGAAGGCGGGGCTGGGTACTGCTCGGTGCGCCGGCCGGTGGGAGCCGATCGGGCCCTGTTGGGACCAGAGGGCTTGTGAGCTGATCGTGAAGGTGGCGGCGACGACAGTGAGGCCGTTCCATGCCGTCCGTGACCGGGTTCGGTGTGCCTGGGCGTCAGCTGACGTAGCGCCAACTCGGTTTAGGTCATGGGTCGGCATGGTTCGTGCGCGGCTGGCGCTAAAGCAAGAGCTAACGCACGCAGATTTTGCTTTCGTACCCCCCATCGCTCACAAAAGGGCCTATAAGGTCACCGTTATGTAGGTGAGATGTCCGAGGTGTTGACAGTGCATATCGGGAGGCGCAGTCTCGTCACACCTTGCTAATCCGATTTAGCCACAGGGGGTTGGTTCTCTGATGTCCGAGCGTCGCGTGACCATGGCCGACGTGGCCCGCAGGGCGGGCGTCTCGTCGACGACCGCGTCGTTCGCCCTGTCCGGCCGGACCGACATGCGTATCTCGGACGCTTCCCGCGCACGTGTGTTGGAGGCGGCCAGGGAGCTGGGCTACCGTCCGAACGTCACCGCCCGCAGCCTTCGGACGAAGTCCACCCAGACGATCGGGTTCGTGTCGGACCAGATCACCACGACGCCGTTCGCCGGTGACGTCATCCGTGGTGCCATGGAGGCCGCCCGGGCGCGGGATCACCTGCTGTTCATCACCGAGGCGGGTGGCGACCGCGCCGCGGAGTCTTCGCTGGTCAACGCGCTGCTGGACCGACAGGTCGATGCGGTGGTCTACGCATCCATGTTCACTCGGTACGTGACCCCGCCCAAGGAGCTGTTCGGACGCCGGGTGGTCCTGCTGAACTGCCTGGCCCCCGGCTTCGACGCCCCTTCCGTGGTCCCTGACGAGTTCGAGGCCGGACGGGACGCGGCCCGGGCCCTGCTCGCGGCCGGTCACACCGACGGCATCTGGGCGATCGGCGGCCATCAGGCCGTGCCGGCCACCCCGGAGGGGATCATCGCCGGCAACGAGCGTATGCGCGGCCTTGAGGAAGTCCTCCGGGAAGGCGGCGCACGCCTGGACGGTGTCATCGAGTGCGACTGGGACACGGTGGACGGCCACCGGGAGGTGGCTGCCCTGCTGGCGGCGGGACACAGGCCCCGCGCCCTGGTGTGCCTGGCCGATCGGGTGTCGTTCGGCGCCTACCAGGCCCTGGGCGAGGCAGGTCTCTCCGTGCCCGGTGACGTATCGGTCATCTCATTCGACGATCAGGACATCGCTTCCGTGCTGCGTCCGGCGCTCACCACGCTACGGCTGCCGCACTACCAGCTCGGACACCTCGCCATGGAGTTGATCCTCCGGACGGGTCCGCTCGAAGCACTCGTGCACCGCGTGCCGATGCCCCTGCAGAGCCGTGCCTCGCTCGCCGAACCCACCAGCGGCTGACACGGCCCCCCAAGACAGTCGTCCCGTCACCCGCACCGGTCTTCGGGCGGGTGACGGGACGGCCACCAAGAACAGCGACCGTCGCAACCGGTCGCCAGGGCGGGTCCTGCAAGACCCGTCTCAGTGAGATGGAGGAACCTCATGCTGTTCAGAACACGACGCCTCGCTGCTGCGAGTGTAGCCGTCACGGCGGCGACCGCGCTGGTCGCCGGATGCACATCCGGGAGCGCGAGCACGTCCGGTGCCAGCGGCGACACGCTGACCCTGTGGACGCACAACGCCGGCAACTCGGTGGAACTCGACGTCGTCAAGAAGATCATCAAGGATTTCAACGGCTCCCAGGACACGTACAAGGTCAAGCTTCAGGCGTTCCCGCAGAGCGACTACAACAACTCGGTCGTGGCGGCCGCCTCCGCCCGCAAGCTGCCCTGCCTCCTCGACGTCGACGGCCCCAATGTGGCGAACTGGGCATGGGGCGGCTACCTGGACCCGATCGACGTCACCGGCAGCGAAGTGCCCGTGCTCAGCCAGTTGCCCAGCACCGTCGGACGCTACGACGACAAGCTCTACGCGTTCGGCTTCTACGACGTCTCGCTGGCCTTCTTCGCCCGCAAGTCGGTACTGGAAGAGCACGGCATCCGTGTCGCCACCATGGACAAGCCCTGGACGAAGGACGAGTTCGACACGGCACTCACCAAGCTGAAGAAGAGCGGCACGTTCGAGTACCCGCTGGAGATGGGCACCGGCGGCACCGGCGAGTGGTGGTCCTACGCCTACTCGCCGCAGCTACAGAGCTTCGGCGGGGACCTGATCGACCGCAGCGACTACAGGAGCGCCTCGGGCACCCTCGACAGCAAGGCCGCCGTGGACTGGGCCACCTGGTTCCAGTCGCTGGTGGCCAAGGACTACATGGCGAAGAAGTCCGGAGCCGACCCCAACAAGGACTTCCTGGCGGGCAAGAGCGCCATCCAGTGGGACGGCAGCTGGAACGCGGCCAAGAACGCCGAGAAGCTCGGCGACGACCTGGCAATCATCCCGCCGGTGGACTTCGAGAACGGGCCGAAGATCGGCGGCGCCTCCTGGCAGTGGGCAATGAGTTCCACCTGCTCCAACAAGGCCGGGGCGCAGGAGTGGCTGAAGTTCTCCCGCCAGACGAAGTACTTCGCCGAATACGCCAAGGCCACCAGTACCATCCCGGCCACCGAGGCCGCCGCGCAGCAGATTGCTGATTACCGGCCGGGCGGCAAGTTCGAGGTGCTCGTCGAGTTTGCGCGCAAGTACGCGATGGCGCGCCCCGCCACACCGGCCTATCCCTACATCTCCACCGAGTTCGAGAAGGCGGCCAAGGACGTCCTGGCCGGCGCCGACCCGCAGCAGGCCCTCGGCCAGGCCGCGAAGGACATCGACAGCAACCTGAAGACGAACAACTACTACTCCGACTGACCCGCCCGGCCCGGCTCGGGCGCAATCACGCCGTCCGAGCCGGACCGATCCTCTGGAGATACCGTGCCCACCATGACCGCAGCCCGCAAGCGGCTGCGTCCGGTCCGGCGAACCCGAACGACCAACGCCCGTCGCCGTGAAAGCCTCACCGCCTTCGGCATGGCCACACCGGCCGTCGCGCTACTGATCGTCTTCCTCGTCATACCGGTCGCTCTGGCCTTCGCTCTGGCGTTCACCGACGCGAGGCTCGTCTCGCCCACCCCGGCCCGCTTCGTGGGCCTGAGGAACTTCACCCTGCTGTTCCAGGACCCGACCTTCTACAGGTCCCTGCGCAACACGGCCTACTTCGCCGCCGTCGTCGTCCCGCTCCAGGGCGGGCTCGCCCTGGTCCTGGCCCTGCTGGTCAACGCCAAGGTACGGGGCGTCAACTTCTTCCGTACCGTGTACTTCCTGCCGGTTGTCACCTCGATGGTCGTCGTGTCCCTCCTGTGGACCTTCCTCTACCGGAAGGACGGTCTGGTCAACCACGTCATCTCCACGCTCACCCTCGGCCAGGTCGATGGACCGGACTGGCTGGGGGACCCGGCCACCGCGATGCCCGCCATCATCCTGATGTCGGTGTGGCAGGGCGTCGGCTTCCACATGATCATTTGGTTGGCCGGCCTGCAGACCATCCCCGCGGAGCTGTACGAGGCCGCCGATCTAGACGGAGCGACCCGCTGGGACCGCTTCCGCCACGTCACCTGGCCAGGACTGCGCGCCACGCGCACGTTCGTGCTCGTCACCATCACGATCGCGGCCTTCAGCCTCTTCACCCAGATCAGGGTCATGACGCAGGGCGGCCCTCTCGACTCCACCACCACCGTCGTCTACCAGGCGGTGCACACCGGCTACGACCAGCAGCAGACCGCCTACGCGGCAGCCATCTCGCTGATCTTCTTCGTGCTCGTACTGAGCGTGTCCCTCGTCCAGCGCTTCCTGACCCGGGAGAAGGACTGACATGACTGCTTTCCTCAAGCACCTCGGCGGTCACACCGGCCGCATCGTCCTGGCTCTGGTCTTCGCGCTCCCGCTCGTCTTCATGCTCGTCTCGTCGTTCAAGCCCGACGACCAGATCTTCGGCGACCTGGATTCCCTGCGTGCCTTCCTGCCCGTGGGCGCCCTGTCGCTGGACAACTACACGGCCGTCTTCGACCGGGTTCCCGCGGCACGGTTCCTGCTGAACTCCGTCCTGATCTCCGCCAGCACGGTGGTGCTCGGCATCGTGATCAACAGCATGGCCGCCTTCGCTCTGTCCCGTATGCGGTGGCCCGGCCGCAAACTCGTCCTGACCGCGGTCATCGCCACCCTCATCGTGCCGTTCGAGACCTTCGCCCTGCCGCTGGTGTGGTGGGTCAACCAACTACCGCTGCTGAGCGTCAACGGCTTCCACCTCCAGTGGAGCACCGGCTGGATGGACACCTACCAGGTGCAGATCCTGCCGTTCGTCGCCAACGCCTTCTCGGTCTTCTTCTTCCACCAGTACTTCCAGAGCATCCCCAAGGAACTGGACGAGGCAGCCATCGTGGACGGCGCCGGCTGGTTCACCATCTACCGCCGCATCGTCATGCCGCTGTCCGGACCGGCCGTCGCCACCGTCGCGATCCTGACCTTCCTGCCGGCCTGGAACTCCTACCTCTGGCCGCTGATGGTCGTGCAGAGCGAGGAACTGCGGCCGGTGATGGTGGGCATCTCCTACTTCTTCCAACTGAACGTCGGATGGGGCCAGATCATGGCGTACTCCTCCATGATCACCGTGCCGATCCTGGCGCTCTTCGTGTCGTTCCAGCGCTCCTTCGTCAACAGCATCGCCTCCAGCGGCGTCAAGGGCTGACCCCGCACAGCGGTAGCACCACCGCTCGTTGCACCTCGCCCCTCGTGACGCCCCTGTGCTCCGCGCACCGTGAGAAAGGCCCCGTGTGTCCACGTCGCCTGTCGACCCCCACCTCCCGGCCCTCCATCTGAGGCCGCCCCGCAACTGGATCAACGACCCCAACGGGCTGGTCTTCCACGACGGCCACTACCACGTGTTCTTCCAGTACAACCCGCACGGCCCTCAGCACTCCAACGTGCACTGGGGCCACTTCCGCAGCCCCGACCTGATCAACTGGGAGCCGCTCCCCGTCGCCCTCACCCCCACCCCCGGCGGTTACGACGCCGACGGCTGCTACTCGGGCAACGCCGTCTCCCTCGATGACCGCATGGTGGCCTTCTACTCCGCCCACCGCAACGACCGCTGGTGGCAGCCGATCACCACCGCGGAGTCGTCCGACAACGGCACCACCTGGACCAAACGTCCGGAACTGCTGATCCCTGAACCGCCCGCCGGCACCACCATGTACCGGGACCCCTACGTCTGGCAGCAGGACGAGCGCTGGCGGATGCTCGTCGGCTCAGCCCTCGACGACGGCCGCGCTGCGGTGCTGCTGTACGAGTCCGGCGACCTGGAACGCTGGACGTACCTCGGCCCCTTCCATACCAGCGAAGCCGCACCCGGCACCGAGCCGGTCGGCTGGGAGTGCCCCCAGTACGCGACCTTCGGCGACCGGAGCATCCTGATCGTCAGCGACTGGACCCCGCAGAACGGCCCCAGCCACACAACCGTCCACACCGGCCACGAGAAGGACGGCCGCTTCACACCGGCTGCTTCCCCCGCGCCGCTGGACCACGGCCCCGACATCTACGCTCCCGCCCTGCTGAAGGCCCCAGGGGAAGACCGATGGCTGATGTGGGGCTGGGCCTGGGAGGCACGCGACGACGGCTGGGCGCACGAAGCCGGCTGGGCAGGCGTACTCACCCTTCCTCGCGAAGTGAGCCTGAAGGCCGACGGCACGGTCGCCCAACGGCCTGCCCGCGAACTGCTGGCCCTGCGTGGCGCGCGTGTGCTGCACCGCACCGGACACGTCACGCAGGCCGAGCCGGCCGAACTCGGTGAGGTGAGCCCTACCTTCGATCTGACCGCCGCACTCGTTCCCGACCTCACAGGTACGAGCGGGCTGCGACTGATCACCTCCGGCGACGGCTCGGAATATCTCGACCTCCGTCTCGATCCCGCGGTCGGGCAACTCACCGTCGACCGCAGTCACGCGTCGCTCGACCCACGAGCCCGGGGAGGCTCATACACACTGCCCTTCCCAGCCATGCAGCGCCCCGGCAGTCCCGTCGAACTCCGCGTGATCGTGGACCGCTCGATAGCCGAGATCTACCTGGCCGACGAACAGGTCCTCACCCTGCGATTCTATCCACTCGGTGAAGGGCCGTGGCGGCTCCAAGCCCGAACGACGGGCACCCTGCGCAGTGAATTCGCGGTCGAAGTCTGGGACCTTGCCCCGGCAGACGCCCTGAGAGTCCCGACCCTTACGGGCCGAGGATGGGCGCCGACCGACTGATTCCCTGCCTGACAGGGCACGCCTGACCGGACCTGCCCACCGCGGTATCCGCCGTTCCTCAGTGCTGCGACCACTTACAACGAGGATCGTCGAGGTATGGGGCCCAGGCAGACATGCGTGAGCCGGCCCGCACCGTCTCCGTCCTCCTGCGCCTACGAAGCAGTGAGTTCTCCCGATCCTCGGACGATCAGCCGGGTGGGGACGGTGGTGGTGCGGGCGCGGGAACGGTCGCCGTCCAGGCGTGCCAGGGCGGTCTCCGCTGCCTTCCGGCCGATCTCTTCGGGGTCCTGGGCCACGACGGTCAGGGCGGGTTCGAGAGATTCGGCGAGTGGCACGTCGTCGAAGGCGACCACGGCGACGTCTTTCCGCTTGGTGCGGGCCAGTTCCGCGACCACTCCCAGCGCGACGATGTTGTTGCCGGCGAACAGAGCGGTGGGGGGACTCGCCAACTCCAGCAGGCGGGAGGTGCAGACAGAGGCGCCGTGCTGGTCGTGGGCGTTGACGACCAGGGAGCGGTCGTGGGGGAGACCGGCTTCCGCCAGGGCCGAGCGGTATCCGGCCAGGCGTTCACGGCGGGTGTAGAGGTTGGTGGGCAGGTCACCGACGAAACCGATGCGACGGTGACCGTGAGCGATCAGGTGTGCGACACCCTCGTGTGCCCCCGCGAGGTTGGAACTGACGACGCTGTCCGTGGTAAGCCCGGCTCCCGGCCGGTCGACGAAGACGACGGGCAGCCCTGTGCTCCGATGGCTCCGCAGGTGGGAGTGGTCGGAGCCGACGGACGGGATCACCATCAGGATGCTGATGCGACGGGCGAGGAACTTGTCGGTCAGTCCCCGTTCGCGTGCGGGTTCGTCCGCGGAGGACCCCATGAGCAGGGTCAGGCCGCGGTCCCGCACGACGTCCTCGATGCCGCCGGCCACCGCTCCGAAGAAGGGGTTCCCGAGGTCGGGCACGACGAGCCCGATGGTCGTGTCGGGTCCTCCGACACGGATGTTGCGGGCCATGAGGTTCGGCTGGAAGCCGAGTTTGGCCACGGCGGCGAGAACCTGTTCCCTAGTCCGGGCCGAGGCGGGTCCGTCCTCGTTGAGCACCCGGGAAACCGTCTTGGCGCTGACGCCTACTTCTCGGGCGACGTCGGCCAGGGTGGGGCGGCGGTTCGCTGCCATGGAGCGGGGGTCTCCCTGTGCTCGTCGGTTCCGGCCGCGGCCTCGGCCGGAACCTGTGAGTGTTTCTTCTGATGTCAGGTGGCCTGGACTCCCGCTGCCTTTGCGGCTTCGGAATCCGCTACGACAGTACCTCCGGCCTCATCGAGGGTCAGCGCGCCGGTCATGATGGCGACGACTTCCGCCATGCTGTGGTCGGAGGGCTTGATCACGGCAGCACGACGGCCCAGTCGGTGGACATGGATCCGGTCGGCGATCTCGAAGACGTGTGGCATGTTGTGGCTGATCAGGACCACGGGCATGCCCTTGTCGCGGACACGGCGGATGAGGTCGAGTACCTGCCCCGACTCCTTGACGCCGAGGGCGGCGGTGGGCTCGTCCATGACGACGACGCTGCGCGCCCAGGCTACGGAACGTGCGACGGCCACGGCTTGCCGCTGTCCGCCGGAGAGGGTCTCGACCGCCTGGGTGAGCGACCGCAGTCCGATCTTGAGGTCGGCCATGTGCTCGGCGGCCTCTTGGCGCATGCGCTTCTTGTCCAGCATGCGGAGAACTCTGCCGAGGATGCCGGGCCGGCGCAGTTCACGTCCCAGGAACATGTTCGAGGCGATGTCCATCGAGGCGGCCACCGCCAGGTCCTGGTAGACGGTCTCGATGCCGTGGGCGCGCGCGCTCTGCGGCCCTGTGAACTGGATGAGTTCGCCGTTGAGGCGGATTTCGCCCGCGTCGGGTGCCACCGCACCGGTGAGGGCCTTGATCAGGCTGGTCTTGCCGGCTCCGTTGTCTCCGATGACCGCGAGGACCTCTCCGGGCATCAGGTCGAAGTCGGCGCCGTCGATGGCGGTGACCTGCCCGTAGCGCTTGACCAGACCGCGGGCCTGGAGAACAGGGGTGGGAGTGGTGGTGGTCATCGGGACTTCCTCCGGGACATCTGGTCGACGGTCACCGCGAGGATCACGAGGATCCCGGTGATCAGGGTCTGGTAGATGGAGGCCACACCCATCAGTTGCAGGCCGTTGCGGAAGACACCGACGATGAGGACACCGATGAAGGTCCCCAGGACCGAACCGCGTCCACCGAAGAGGCTGGTACCGCCGAGGACCACGGCGGTGATGCTGTCGAGGTTCTCGGTCTGTCCTGCCTGCGGGTCGCCCACCCCGGTGCGGGAGATGAGCAGCAGGGCGGCGAGGCCGTACAGCACGCCGGCCACGGTGTAGATGCCGATGGTCAGGCGGGAGGTGCGGATGCCGTTGAGGCGCGCGGCCTCCTGGCTGTTGCCCAGGGCATAGACGTGCCGCCCCCATCCGGTGCTGCTGAGCGCGTAGGCCAGGAGGAGGAAGAGGGCGATGGTGAGCAGCGAGCCGTAGGTGATGTCCGTGTTGCCGAGCGGGAAGGTCTCTCCGAGGGCGGTCAGCGGGCCGGGCAGGCTGGTGACGGTCTGCTCTTCGGAGTAGATGTGGGTCAGGGCGAACGCCACGTTGAGCATGCCGAGCGTCACGATGAACGGCGGCAGTGGGATCTTCTGGACCAGAAGCCCGTTGAGAAGTCCGAAGCCGCCGCAGACGACCAGGCCCATGGTGATGGCGAGGAGCGGGGGCAGGGTGCCTTCGGCCGCCATCTTGGCGATCACGATGCTCCCGAACGCCATCACGGCACCGCACGACAGGTCGATGCCGGCCGTGAGGATGATCAGGGTCTGGCCGATGGCGAGGGTGCCGACGACCATGACCTGCTGCACGATCAGCGAGAGGTTCCCGCCCGTGAGGAACTGGTCCGTCGACAGGGAGAAGAACAGACAGGCGAGGAGGAGAGCGGCCAGAGGGCCGGTGGTCGGCGCGGTGAGGAGTCTGCGGGCCGTGGTCGGCGTTTTGAGCTCGGCGTACGGCGCGGTTGTGGCTGTCATGCGAAGTCCTTGTCGGAAAAGCAGAGGTCCTCGGGGGAGGACGGATGGGGGCGGCCGTCCCCGATCGGGGCAGGGCCGGCCGCCCCGCCAACGGGTTTCGGACGGCGGCTGCTCGGCCGGATGGCGACTCAGCCCCAGCAGTTGTCCAGGCCGTAGACGGTGTCCTTCGACGCGACTCCTGCCTGTGCCTTGTCGGTGACCAGGCTGACGCCGGTGTCGGTGTAACCCGTCGCCTTCTTGCCGTCCTTGGCGTACTTCACGACGGCCCCGACACCTTCGGCGGCCATCTTCAGCGGGTACTGCTGGGAGGTCGCGGCGATCTTGCCGTCCTTGACCGCCTGCGTCCCGGTGCAGCCGCCGTCTACGGAGACGATCAGGACGTCCTTCTCCCTGCCCTTGGCCTTCAGTGCCGTGTACGCGCCGAGCGCGGCCGGCTCGTTGATGGTGTAGACGACGTTGATGCCGGGTGCCTTCTGCAGGCAGTTCTCCATGGCGGTCTGGCCCTTTGCCTGGTCGCCGCCGGTGTCCTGGGAGCAGACGATCGCCGGGTCCTTCTCGCCGATGCCGAAGCCCTTGAGGAAACCGTTGTGCCGCTGGACCCCGACGGCGACGCCCGGCGCCAGGTCGAGGGTGGCGATCTTGGCCGTCCTGCCCTTCATCGAGGCTTTGGCATAGGCGCCGATCATCTCCCCGGCCCGGAGGTTGTCGGTGGCGAAGAGGGCGTCGACCGCGCTCTCGGGGTCGGTCGGGGAGTCCAGGGCGATGACCAGAACCCCCTTGGCGCGGGCCTTCTCAAGGGCGGGCACGATCGCCTTGGAGTCGCTGGGGGTGATCAGGATTCCCTTCACACCTGCGGCGACCATGTTCTCGATCGCGGTGACCTGCCCGGCGTTGTCCCCGTCGAACTTGCCGGCTGAGGTGATGAGTTGTGCACCGCTGTCCTCGGCGGCCTTCTCCGCACCCTCCTTCATCTTCACGAAGAACGGGTTGGTGTCGGTCTTGGTGATCAGACCGACCTTGACGCTGCCCGAGCCGTCGCCCGCGGAATCCGATCCGGATCCGGACCCGCAGGCCGTCAGGGTGAGAGTCGCGATACCCAGGCACGCGGCGGCTCTGATCAGGGAGGGGGTCAGACGAATGGTGCGAGGCATGAACGGCTCCTGCGGGATCGCGTGCGGCTCGGCCGGCATCGAAGCATGCCGTCCCAGGGGTGACTTCAGGGGTGTCATCGTTGACTTATGTCATCGTTGACACTGCTTGCCGAGGATGATGGACTCCGTCTCCCGGGTACGTCAATGCCTTGCCGCTGTTACAAATCGGCAACGCCCCCCGGCCGTCGCTCACCCACAGTCGCCACGCCCGTGTCGCGACGTACTCGGTTCGCCCGTCCGTTCGTCAGAGAAGAGCAGCCCATGAGTCCACGTCAGATCACCGTCCTGGGCGAATGCGTCGCGGACGCGTTCGTCCGGCCCGCAACCGCTCCCCATGAGCTCGACCTGCATGTTCTGCCGGGTGGTGGGCCGGCGAACACGGCCGTGGCCCTGGCGCGCCTGGGCACTCCGTCCGGCTTTGTCGCGCGGCTGTCCGGGGATGTGTTCGGCCGGCTGTTCCGGGCACACCTGGAGGCTTCAGGGGTGGACCTGTCGCACGCTGTCGTGGCGTCGGAGCCGAGCACGCTGGCGGTGGCGGAGCTGGACGCCCAGGGGCAGGCCGTGTATGGCTTCCATGCGCAGGGAACGGCCGACTGGCAGTGGTCGAGCGCCGAACTGGCCGGTGTGGACCTGACCGCCACGGCCTGCCTGCACACGGGTTCGCTCGCTCTGGTCCGGGAGCCCGGGGCGGCGGCGGTGGAGGAGTTCCTGGCAACGGCCTCATCCCGGGCCACCATCAGTATCGATCCCAACGTCCGGCCGCTGCTGGTGCGTCCCGAGACCTATCGCGCGAAACTGCGGCACTGGTGCGACCTCGCGGACATACTGCGGCTGAGCGAGGAAGACCTCAGCTTCCTTCTGCCGGAAACGCCTCTGGAGCAGGCATGCGACGTCTGGCATGCTGCCGGTGCACGGCTCGTCGTGGTCACGCGTGGCACCGATGGTGCTCTTGTTTCGCTGGACGGCGAGCGGGTGCACGTGCCGGCCGTGGCGACGCGGGTCGTCGACACGGTCGGGGCCGGTGACTCCTTCACGGCGGGCCTGCTGCACCATCTGGGTACGCGTGGACTCCTCGGGGGGCGACTGGCCGGCCTCCGCCTGGGCGAGGTGGCGGAAGCCTGTCTGTTCGCCGCCCATGTCGCGGCCCTGACCTGCTCGGTCGCCGGCCCGAACCCTCCTTGGCTGAGCCAGCTGCCGCAGTTCACCGTATGACGGGCGGTCCGGTCGAGCCGGGAAATCGTGCCCCAGCCGTTGACGCGTCGGCCGGAATGCGTTCATCATCGGCCCAACCCCGATGTCATCGCTGACATAAGTCAACGATGACACACTGGTCGACGCGGTCCCCCAGCGTCGGCAGGGGCTCCCTTTTCGCTTTTCGTTCCGTCCGCGTGCCCGTAAGCACCCGGCTACGGAAACGGCCGCAGCCCAGGAGACACCATGACCTCACGACGCGTATCCCGGCACGCCCGCACGCGGATGATCGCCGCGACGGCAACCGTATGCGCCCTGTCCGCCGCGCTGTTGACACCGCAGGCCGTTGCCTCCGGAACCCGGCCGTACACCGAGACCTACCGGCCCCAGTTCCACTACACGCCACAGAAGAACTGGATGAACGACCCCAACGGGCTGGTGTACTACAAGGGCGAGTACCACCTCTTCTACCAGTACAACCCCAACGGCAACTCCTGGGGCGACATGTCCTGGGGGCACGCGGTGAGCACCGACCTCATGCACTGGAAGGAACTGCCGCTCGCCCTTTCCCACGACGACAAGGAGATGGTGTTCTCCGGCAGCGCGGTCATCGACTGGAACAACACCACCGGCTTCGGAACGAAGAAGAACCCGCCCATGGTGGCGATCTACACGAGCTACGACAAGAGCACAGGCACCCAGGCCCAGTCGCTCGCCTACAGCAACGACCGCGGACGTACGTTCACCAAGTACGACGGCAACCCGGTCATCGACATCGGTTCCAAGGAGTTCCGCGACCCCAAGGTCCAGTGGTACGCGCCGACCAAGAGCTGGCTGATGACGGTGTCGCTGTCCACCGAGCACAAGGTGCAGTTCTACTCCTCGAAGAACCTGAAGGACTGGGACCTGCTCAGCGAGTTCGGACCGGCCGGAGCGACAGGCGGCGTATGGGAATGCCCCGACCTGTTTCCTCTCGCGGTCGACGGCGACAAGAAGAACATCAAGTGGGTCCTGGTCGTCAACATCAACCCCGGCGGTATCGCCGGCGGCTCAGGCGCCCAGTACTTCGTCGGTGATTTCGACGGCACGAAGTTCACCGCCGCCGACAACGGCTCCTACACTCCGCCCACCGGCACCGTCATGCAGGACTTCGAGGACCCGGACTTCGGCACATGGACGGCTACCGGCACCGCATTCGGCCAAGGGCCGACGGCCGGCGCGCTGACCGGGCAGGGACCTGTCAGCGGCTTCGACGGCAAGGGCCTCGCCAACAGCTTCCACGCGGGTGACGCGGGCACCGGAACCCTTTCCTCCTCGGCCTTCACAGTCGACAGCCCGTACCTGAACTTCAAGATCGCCGGCGGACGACACCCCCACCAGGCGGGAACCGTGCAGGAACGGGGACCAGTGCCGGAGGGGACGACCCTCGCCGACTTCGAAGGCGGAACCTACGGCAACTGGACGGCCACGGGCGACGCCTTCGGAACCGCACCGGCCACCGGCAGCCACGCCGGCCAGCAGGAAGTCACGGGCTTTCTCGACAGTGGTCTGGCCAACTCCTTCCTGAACGGCGACGCCACGACCGGCAGCCTCACCTCGCCGGAATTCACCATCGACAAGAACTACGTCAACTTCCTCGTCGGCGGCGGCAACCATCCCGCAAGTCAGGCTGAGCCCACCGCCGTTGAACTCCTCGTCGACGGCAAGCTGGTACGCAGCGCCACCGGACACGACGGCGAAGCCCTCAACTGGGATTCATGGGACGTCCGCGAACTCATCGGCAAGAAGGCGCAGATCAAGATCGTCGACGAGAACACCAGCGG
The DNA here is from genome assembly GCF_040605575.1 of Streptomyces sp. NPDC005566. Taxonomy (NCBI): domain Bacteria; kingdom Bacillati; phylum Actinomycetota; class Actinomycetes; order Kitasatosporales; family Streptomycetaceae; genus Streptomyces; species Streptomyces sp. NPDC005566. The sequence continues at coordinate 54,750 of NZ_JBEXDB010000028.1, forward strand.
CTGGGGCCACATCAACGTCGACCACATCGTGCTCTCCGACACCCAGGCCCAGCCCATTTCACGCGAGACGGCCGTCAACCTGGTCGTCGACGGCAAGGTCGTCGGCAGCGCAACCGGCTCCAACAGCGAGACGCTGGACTGGGCCTCCATCGACATGCGCCCCTACGCAGGCAAGAAGGCGCAGATACAGATCGTCGACATGAACACCGGCGGCTGGGGCCAGGTCATGGCCGACCAGTTCACCGCCGCAGCAGCGCCCGCCAGGTCCGCCCTGCAGCGTGCCGACTGGGCCGACTACGGCAAGGACTACTACGCGGCCGTGTCCTGGGAGGACGCACCAGGCGACAAGCGGCACATGATCGGCTGGATGAACAACTGGGACTACAGCGGCTCCATCCCGACCTCCCCCTGGCGCAGCGCGCAGAGCATCCCCCGCCAGATGGCCCTGCGTACCGTGGACGGCGAGATCAAGCTGACCAGCGAACCGGTGAAGAGCCTGAACTCCCTGCGCGAGGGCCGCCCGGCGGCCTCGGCCGGCACCACCGTGACCAGCGCGTCACGGCCCCTTGGACACGGCGCCTCCAGGGGCAAGGCCCTCGACATCGAGGCGACCTTCTCCCTCAAGGACGCCGAACGGTTCGGCATCAAGGTGCGCACCGGCGCCAACGGAGAGGAGACCGTCATCGGATACGACACCACGACGCAGGAGCTGTACGTCGACCGGACCCGATCCGGCACCGTGGACTTCAGCGACACCTTCTCCGGCGTCCAGCGCGCACCCCTGCACGCCGTGAACGGCAAGGTGAAGCTGCGGATCGTCGTCGACTGGTCATCCGTCGAGGTCTTCGGCGGCAGCGGCGAAGCGGTGATCACGGACCAGATCTTCCCCGATCCCTCCAGTCAGGGAGTGGAGGTCTTCGCCGAGAACGGCTCGGTGAAGCTGGACCACGCCCGCGTCTGGCACCTCAAGTCCTCTCGGAAGTGACGTGAGTGATCCCCGACCGCGAAGGGACGGACGTGAAGAAGACCCTGCTCGCCGAGTTCACCGCCTGTGAAGGAGCGGAAGACGAGGTTGCACACCTCCTGCGGGAGTACGCACAGACGGTGCGCAAGGAGGTCGGCAACCTGTCCTTCGAGGTCTACACCAAGGCATCAAGTCCTCGTGCCTACCTCATCTTCGAGACCTATCGGGACGAGGCCGCCTTCCAGAGCCACCTCACGACTCAGTACGCCGACCCTTTCAACACAGCCCTCGTCCCGCTGATCGAGGAGGCCGCCTCTCGCCTGACCTTTCTCTACGCCGAGTCCTGACGACATACGGCATGTTGTCCCGCGGACTGCGACGCGAACCCGGTCCTCACGCCTCCATAGGTCGGGATCCGCGGGAATGCTCGCCTGTGGGTGCTGAGGTCTCGGGCCACCTGGGCGACGGGACGGCCGGAGTCCTGTACCTACGGATGTCTCCTCGCGGGGTCCGCCGCCCACCCGTCCAGTCAGCCGCTGCGTCGGAGAGCGCGCAGGGCTGCCCAGTGGCCTAGGCGTTCGCTGATCTGGGCTTCGTAGCCGTTGTGGGTGGGCCGGTAGTACGTCTCGGGGTCCATGCCGTCGGGGAAGTAGTCGGCGCCGGAGAAGCCGTCGGTGGTGTCGGGGTCGTACTGGTAGTCCTTGCCGTAGCCGAGGTCCTTCATCAGCCGGGTCGGGGCGTTGAGGATGTGGGCGGGCGGCACGAGTGAGCCGGTGCGGCGGGCAGATCGGCGGGCCGCGTCGAAGCCCCGGTGGACGGCGATGGACTTGGGGGCCGTGGCGAGGTACACAACGGCCTGGGCAATCGCCAACTCCCCCTCGGGGGAGCCGAGTCGCTCGTACACGTCCCAAGCGGCGAGGGCCTGCTGGACGGCGTGCGGGTCGGCGATGCCGATGTCTTCGACTCCGAAACGGACCAGGCGGCGGGCCACGAACAGGGGGTCCTCGCCGCCGTCGAGCATGCGGGCGAGCCAGTACAGGGCCGCGTCCGGGTCGGAGCCACGCATCGACTTGTGGAGCGCGGAGATCAGGTTGTAGTGGCGCTCCTGCGCCTTGTCGTACAGCGGGGCGCGCTGCTGGATGCGGCGCGCGAGCGCGGCGGTGTCCAGGGGGGTGCCGGGGTCCGGGAGTGCCTGGAGCTGCTCGGCCATGTTGAGGAGGTAGCGGCCGTCGCCGTCGGCCATGGCGATCAGGGCGCGGCGGGCGTCGTCGTCCAGGGGCACCCGATGGCCGGTGAGGTCCTCGGCGCGTTCGAGGAGTGCGGACAAGGCGGCTTCGTCGAGGCGTCTGAGGACGAGGACCTGGGTGCGGGAGAGGAGGGCGCCGTTGAGTTCGAAGCTCGGGTTCTCCGTGGTGGCGCCGACCAGGGTGATCGTGCCGTCCTCGACGTAGGGCAGGAAGCTGTCCTGCTGGGCGCGGTTGAAGCGGTGGATCTCGTCGACGAACAGCAGGGTGCCCTGGCCGATGGCGCGCCGGCTGCGGGCGGCGGCGAAGACCTTGCGCAGGTCGGCCACGCCGGAGAAGGTGGCCGACACCGGTTCGAAGACCAGGTTGCTGCCGTCCGCGAGGAGGCGGGCGATGGTCGTCTTCCCCACGCCGGGCGGGCCCCACAGGATGGCGGAGCCGAGGCGCTGCGACGCGACCATGCGCCCCAGCGGGGCGTCCGGGGCCAGGAGGTGGTCCTGCCCGACGACGTCTTCGAGTCGGGTGGGACGCAGGCGGTCGGCGAGTGGCCGGGCGGGCTCCTCGTCGAAGAGCGGCAGGGTCGCTTCGGTCGGTTCCATCGGTCTCTCAGATCGCAGACGGAGGTGTACGGGCGGACGTGTGCGGGCGTGTCGAGCCTCGCACGGGGCGCTCACAGGCGCGGGCTCAGCGGCTCGTGGGCGCGCTTGCGGCGCTCATCGGGTACGGGGGCGGTCGCGTCGCGGCAGTCGCTCGACGGCCAGGTCGTAGGAATCCTCGACTGCGTCGGTGACCAGCCGCTCGGTCATGCCGGGGCCCGGTCCGAGCGAGATCCAGTGCCGTTTGTCGAGGTAGCGGCCCGGTGTGATCGAGGCATGGCCGTGCATGTGCGCGCGGGCGTGTTCGGGTTCACACCTCACCGTGATGATCTGCTCGTCCGGATCGTCGGTGACGATCAGGAACACCTTGCCCGCGACCTTGTACACGTCCAGCCCTGGGGTGAAGGGGTATCCGTGGCTGACGTCGGGGAGGACCAGGGCCGCCTGGCGGGCGATGTCCTGGAGCCGGTCACCGGCCGCGCTCACCGGGCCGCCCGCGTGCGGCTGCCGTAGGTGTGCGGGTCGACAGGCCGCTCGGCCCTGGGCAGGTGAGCGACCACGAGCCGGTAGGACTCGGTGACGAGCTCCCCGACAAACTCCTTGTCGACGCCGTCCCCGCTCTCCAGCGTGATCCAGTGCGTCTTGTTCATGTGGTAGCCGGGGGTGATGCGGCTGTACTGCTCCCGCAGGGCGTGGGCCTCATCGGGGTCCGCCTTGAGGATCACGACGGGGCGCCCCGGGACTTCGGTCATCAGCATGAACACCTTGCCGCGCACCTTGAAGACCTCCCAGTCGTCGCCGAAGGGATGCTCCAGCCGGGCGCCGGGAAGCTCCTCGGCGCAGTCGGCGGCGGTCTTGTGCAGGGTCGTTCCGTTCATGAACGTTTCCTTCCTCAGGTGAGCGCGGGCTGGGAACCCCATGACGCGAGTGGCGCGCCGAGCGGTTGTGGCGGCACCACCTCCCACTCTCTCCCCGAAACCGACATAAGGCGCAGTAGAGTGCGGACACGTGATGGTCGACAAGCGACACCCCAGCCCGAGCGGACAGGCGGGACAGGCCGCGGTCCCGTTGTACGGTTTCCAGCCCCCGGTCGGCACTCCGTACGGCCTTGAAGTGAGTACCGTCGAGGATTTCTTCGTCCAGCACGACGACTGGCCGTGGAACCCACCCCGTCCGGGCCGTGCCACCTTTCACTACCTCATCGCCGTCACCGAGGGCGAGTTGCGGCACGACGTCGACCACGTCACGCGGACCGTCGCCTCCGGCCAGTGGCTGTGGGTGCGCCCGGGGCACGCACTGTGCTGGCATCCGCCCGGCGCCGCCCGCGGCCCGTTCATCCTGTTCGAACCGGATGTACTGCGGCCCGACATCGCCCGCCTGCTGGCCCCGCTCACCGCACACGAGGCTCCTGCCGTGCTGAGTCCGCACCCCGACGACGCCGCCTGGCTCCAGCAGACGGCACTCCAGCTCCTGGACGAACACCGCGCACTGGGACGCCGGCCTCTCGGTGTTCACCACGCCCTGCGGCGCAGCCTGCTCGAATCGCTGCTGCTGCGCCTGGCCAACGCCCCCGGGATCACCCCCGCCGACACGGGTGCCGGCACGAGCCGTGGTGACACCTACAGAGGATTCACGGACGCCCTGGAGCTGCACTTCCGCGAACTGCACCGGGCCTCGGATTACTCCGAGTTGCTCGGCTGCTCGGTCCGTACTCTCAGCCGTGCCGCGCGGGGGGCCACGGGGAAGGGGGTGCGTGAGCTCATCGACGAGCGGCGCCTGCTCGAAGCCCGGCGCCTGCTGGGAAGCGCCCGATGGGACGCCCGGTCCGTGGCCGTCCACCTCGGCTTCACCGATCCCGCGAACTTCGGCCGGTTCTTCCGCGACCGCACCGGTCTCACCCCGGCCGCCTTCGCGGCCCGCGAAGTGACCGACGCATGAGGGAGACGCGGCGCGGTCCCGGTTGCCCGCGTCTCAGTCGTCCAGGACGACGACGTGGCGGACGTTCACTGCTCAGCTCCCGGTTACGGAAGAGGAGTGCCTCCAGTGGCGTTGAGGACCTCGGCGGTGATGTAACTCGCCTGCGGGGAGGCGAGGAAGACGTAACAGGGGGCCATTTCCGCCGGCTGGGCGGGGCGGCCCAGAGGAGATTGCTTACCGAATTCGGCCGTGTCGGGCAGGGTCGCGGGAATCAGAGGTGTCCAGACCGGGCCAGGTGCTACCGCGTTGACCCGGATGCCGTCCTTGGCCACCATTTGCGCGAGGCCCTGGGTGAAGGTCACGATCGCGCCCTTGGTCATCGCGTAGTCCAGCAGGTGCGGGCTGGGCTTGTACGCCTGGACCGAAGCGGAGTTGATGATGCACCCGCCCTTGGGCATGTGGGGCAGTGCCAGCTTGGACAGCCAGAACATGCCGTAGAGATTCGTGCGGACCACCCGGTCGAACTGTTCCGTGGAGATGGCGCCGATCCCATCGGGCTGGGACATCTGGTAGGCGGCGTTGTTGACGAGGATGTCGATGCGCTCGAACTCGGCCACCGCTCGTTCGATGAGCCCTGTGCACTGCGGTTCTTCGCGGATGTCGCATACGACCGGTACGGCCCGTCGCCCTGCATCCTCGATCAGTCGTACGGTTTCGTGTGCGTCCTCCCCTTCCGATTCCAGGTGGCTGAACAATACGTCGGCGCCCTCACGCGCGTAGGCGAGTGCGACCGCGCGCCCGATACCAGAGTCTCCACCGGTCACCACAGCCTTGCGACCGGTGAGGAGGCCGTGGCCTTGGTAGGACTCTTCACCGTGGTCCGGCGGCGGGTCCATGGCTCCGGTCCAGCCGGGAACTGACTGCTCCTGCTGGGGAAATTCCGGTTGCGGATGCTTGGTCACGGGGTCGTGCGGTCCTTGCTCGCTGGCTGCCATCGTTCGCCTCCTGATTCGGGAAGTGAGGCCATACCTGTTCCCGAAACGGAGCGACCAAATCCAGTTGGCTTTCACTGCGTGGGCCATCCAGGGGAAGGCGGCAGAGGCAGGTGTAGACCAAACCCGGTTCAACCACGGCTACGCCGTGACCGTGCCGCGGCGTTGCCGGGATGCCCTGCAAGTCCTTCAGGTACACCGCGACCGGCTCGACAACGGTGCCGGATGGATCAAACAGCCGGTACGGCTTCCACATATCGCCGCTCTCCCGGAACGACCCGACCCGCAGCACGACCAACGACCCCAGATCCCGACCCTGCCCATCTCTCTCGATCACGAGCCGGGACCGTAGCCAGTCGCTTCACAGGTTGTCCGCTGAACTGCGCAAACTCGCCCAGTAGTTCGGTCAACAGGTAAACACGCTGCTGATGCAGGAAGTCCTGGCCGACCCGAAGTGGGCGGACAAGCTCACCGACGCGGACCGAAGCGCGCTGTCGCCGCTGTTCTGGACCCACGTGAATCCGTACGGCCGGCTCGAGCTGGACATGAACCGCCGCCTGGACCTGGTCGAGGTGTCGGCCGTGCCCAGCCCGCGCAGTCCGCCAGAGGGCGCAGCCTCGGCCCCCGCGTGACATCGACCTGCAGGCCGCCCAGCCCTCCGACGCGACTCCAGTTCCCACGAGCCGCCTAATAGTTTATTTAGACTGATAGAGTTCGACTATGCCACGTCGCGCTCTCGACAACCCGATTGTTCTGGCAGTGCTGGGTCTCCTGCTCGAACAGCCCTCGCACCCGCACCAGATGCTTGCCGAACTGCGAAAACGCAGCGACAACCACGCAGCTGCGATAACGCGAGGGACGCTCTACAACACCGTTGCCGCCCTGGCCGAAGCGGGATGGCTTGCCTCGCAAGGCCAGCAGCGCTCGGGAAACCGTCCGGAGAGGACCGTCTACGCCCTCACGGAAGAGGGCCGCGACGAACTCGTACGACGGCTGAACTCCCAGATCCGCAACCCACAGCGCGAGTTCTCGCAATTCCTGGGTGCAGTCACCTATCTTGGCGCCCTTGGGATGAGCGGCGCGGTGGAGGCCCTGGCCGAGCGTGCCCGACGCCTCCAGCAGCGCACGGCCGCCGATGAAGAACGCCTCGGGGAGGCCCTGGCGGCCGGCGTGCCCCGCCTGCACGTCATCGAAGCTGAATACGCGTTGTGCCTCGCCCGCGCCGAGATGGCATGGATCGCCTCGGTCATTGATGACCTCCGCACCGGCGAACTGACGTGGCCGACCGATGCGGCGACGACCTCAACACCCCCTGAAACGCCGAACCGAAAGGGATCGAACGCGTGACACTGACAGCGCATGACGGCATGCTCTTCGGGATCTACCCGGGCGGAGTCGCCGGTGACGACACCGGGGGCCTGGCCAGCGGCCTGCCCGATGACCCGGCCCTCGTGTCGAGTGCACTCGACCGCCTCCAGGGCCGACCAGGCCGCCCGTTCTTGGTACGCGCCTACCTACGCTTCGACGATGCCACCCGCCTCGGCGAACCACACGTGACCGCGGCGCCGGCCGCTGCAGCCCAATACGCCATCCGGGGGCGCCGTCTGGACCTGGTGGCGCAGTACCAGTCCGCAGCCGGGGACGTCGACGGCTACTGCGATTTCCTGCGCGAGCTGGTCGAGCAGTACGGCGCGGTCACGAGCGCATTGCAAGTAACGGAAGAGCCCAACGTCACGTCGAACCCGACGCTGGACGGCTACTACCCGGCGGTGCGCGAGGCGATCGTCCGTGGGGTTTCCGTCGTCAAAGCGCGAGCACGTGAACTCGGGTACACAGACCTACGGGTCGGGTTCAACACCACTCCCCTCTTCGGGCCAGCAACCTCCTTCCTCACTGATCTGACCGACCTCGGGGGAGGAGACTTCATCACCGATCTGGACTACGTGGGCCTGGACTTCTTTCCCGACGTCTTCCAGCCCGTTGCCGCATCCGCCCTCGCACGCGCCGTCGAGGGGCTGCTGCGTCATCACCGTGACTCGGTGCTGGCACCGTCCGGCTTGGGGCATCTACCGCTGCACATCACCGAGCACGGTTGGCCTACCGGACCCGAACGCCACCCGCAGCGGCAGGCTGACGTCGTCGAGACCGTGGTGAATGTGGTTGCCGCCCAATCGAAGCAACTCCACCTGAGCGGTTACACGCATTTTGCGCTGCGAGACACCGACAGCGCCCAAACGGGACTGTTTCATCAGTTCGGGCTCACCGCCGATGACTACTCTCCCAAGCCTGCCTTCGACACCATGAAGATGCTTGTCGAACGCTTCAGTGTCTGAAGGGAACGATGAGTGGGGGCTGGCTGCCCCGGGATCGCAGCCTGCCCACTCCCACAAACGATCCGCACGAGGTGCTCCTCGCCAAGCTGCGCGGTGCGAACGCCCTGGACTTCTCCCGGGCAGCGGTCGACGGCTCCCACATACGGGCGTTAAAGGGGGGCTCCAAGTCTGGACGAAGCCCTGTTGACCGGGGCAGGACGGGCAGCAAGCATCACCTAATCACCGACGCCACTGGCATCCCGCTCGCCGCCGCCTGACCGGCGGCAACCGCAACGACGTCACCCAACTGATCCCGCTCCTCCAACCCGTGCGCCGGTACGCGGCAAGCGCGGCCGGCCCGGCGCCGCCCGGGCGTGGCCCTGGGCGACCGCGGCTACGACCACGGCCAAATACCGCCGCCTGGCCTGCGAGCTCGGTGTGAAGCCGCTGATCGCCCGCCGCGGCACCGAGTACGGCTCGGGCCTGGGCACCCAACGCCGGTTCGTGGAGCGCGCGTTCGCCTATCTGTACTGGTTCCGCCGCCTGCGGATCCACTGGGAGATCCGCGAGGACATCCACGAAGCCTTCCTCACCCTTGGATGCGTACTCATCTGCTGGCGGCGCCTGCCCTCACTTTGAGGCGGACTGGATGGTGGCGGTGCAGTCGGCTTCCTGGGCGGCCATGAGCTCATCGCCGTGCTCGAAGGCCCATGCTCCGACAGCGTCGATGGGTGCCAGCAAAGTCCGCCCCAGGGCGGTGAGTTGGTACTCGACGCGCGGTGGCGCTCCGGGGTGTGCCTGCCGGTCCACCAGCCCGTTGGACTGCAAGCGTCGCAGCGTCTGGGTGAGGACCTTGGAGCTGATTCCCCCGATCTGTCGGCGTAGTTCGACCGGGCGTCTGGGACCGTCGCGCAGTGCCCAGAGCACGACGGCGTTCCAGGTGTTGGCGAGGAGGTCGAAGGCCAGACGGGCACGGCAGTCGGCGAGGAAAGTGTCGGTCGTCACGTACCAAATGGTGCCCGATGGGCCCTCTAGCGTCGTTGTGAACGGTCCAAGCAGGTCCTGGGAGGGAACGCGTGATGAGAATCGGCGTACTGGGCACGGGCAACATGGCGGACGCGCTCGCCACCCACTGGGTGCGGGCCGGGCACGACGTGGTCATCGGCGGACGGGACGTGCACAGGGCGGAGCGGCTCGCGACGCGCCTCGGGGGCAGCGCAAAGCCTGCCAGTCTGCGTGCGGCGGCCGAGTTCGGTCAGGTGGTGCTGGCCGCGCTGCCCTTCGGCGCGGGGACGAGTGTGGCACGGGAACTGCGGGCGGTCCTGGACGGCAAGGTGCTGATCGACTGTTCCAATCCGGTCGGTCCGGGCTTTCTGCTGCTGACACAGAGCGGCCTCTCGGCCGCACAGCAACTGGCCGCGGCGGCCCCGGGAACTCATGTGGTCAAGGCGTTCAATCTCTGCCACGAGGACGTGTGGCGCATGTCGCCGCCCATTTTCGACGGGCGGCCACTTGCAGTTCCGGTTTGCGGAGACGACGAAACGGCCCTCGCGCTTGTACACCAGTTGGTGCGGCATGTCGGCTGCGAACCCGTGGCCGGCGGCGGTCTCGAACGAGCCGGACTCCTGGAAGCGACCGCCGCGCTCTTCATCGGGCTATGGGTCGGCGAGGGAGCCGATGCCCAAGCAATCGCACCCCCGCTGGCCTACGCCGCCGGACCGAGACACGAGGAATCAGAAGAGACCGAGAGGGCTTGTCGTTAGGCGCTCTTAGGTTAGGCCGTGTATCGAAAGTGGATCTTGAGTTGTGCATGATCACGGTTCATGGGTCGGGGAGATCTCACGCACGAACAGTGGGTGGCGCTGGAGCGGTTGCTGCCGAAGAGGGCCAGGGCGGGGCGGCCGCCTGTCTGGCCTCGGCGGCAGTTGATCGACGGCATACGGTTCCGGGTCCGTACCGGTGTTCCGTGGCGGGACATCCCGGTCATGTACGGGCCGTGGGGCCGGGTCTACGACCTGTTCCGCCGGTGGCAGCGGAACGGCACCTGGCACCGGATCCTCACCCGGCTCCAGTCTTTGGCCGACGCGGAGGGTGCGATCGTGTGGGACCTGAGCGTCGACTCCACAGTCTGCCGCGCCCATCAGCACGCCGCCGGGGCCCGCAAGCAGGGCGACCTGCAGAAGAACCACCGGGCGGCATCTTTGCCGAGCCACATGATCACGGCTGGAAAGATCACGCGGCGGGTTCACCACCAAGCTGCACCTGGCAGTTGAGCAGGGCCAGAAGCTCATGTCGATCGTGGTGACGGCCGGACAGCGCGGAGACTCCCCGCAGTTCGAACCGGTGCTTGAGAAGGTTCGCGTGCCCCGTATCGGGCCGGGCCGGCCACGCGTCCGTCCCGATCGGTTGCGGGCCGACAAGGCGTACGCCTCCCGCAGAAACCGCGCTTACCTGCGCCGCCGCAAGATCCGCTGCACCATCCCGGACAAGGCCGACCAGGCCCGCAACCGCCAAAAGCTCGGCTCCCGCGGCGGCCGGCCGCCGCATTTCGCCCCGGTCGACTACCGCGAGCGCCATGCAGTCGAGTGCGGGATCAATCGCCTCAAGAGACACCGCGCTGTCGCCACGCGCTATGACCAGCTCGCCGTCCGCTACGAGGCGACCGTGCTGATCGCAGCTCTCAACGAATGGCTTTGACCGGCACGTGATCACGTCTCAAGCCCACACCGCCTTGACCACGGCGTGGCCTGCCGCAGCCGCCTGCCCGTAGAACTCTTGCAGGTCCCGGTGATGTTCGAGGTGTTCCTGCCTGGCCCAGCCGAGGGCAGTGAACTTGGCATCCACAACGTTCCACAGATCGTCGAAAGAGGCAGTTGTAAGGAATCGCGCGGCCTGCGACACCTCGGGCGGTTCCAGAAGCATCAGCGGGGGATCGGAGGGGTCCGCATCAGCGCTGTGGGGCACGGGGCGGCCGCCGTAGATCGGCAGTGTCCAAGGCTCGTCGGCGTCTGTGTAGAGGGCATCGGCCGCGGCGTGGAGGTCGTTGACAGCGTTCCAGCTCTTGTTGATCGAGTAGGCAATGCCTGCTGCGTACTCGGCTTCGTCGTTTTCCCGAGCCTCAGACATGAACGCAGCGAGCCAGGTGTGGTCGTCCCGGATCTCGGACTCCGCCACGGCACGAAAGTGCAGGTAGATGCTCACGACGATGAATTCCTCAGCTCGACGACCCACCCGTCGGGTCGAACGGACCGAACTTACTTGAGGGCTCTGACAGTCAGGTGTCGTCAAGCTCGACTCGCACCATCTGGCAGGACTTTCGGAGTTCGCTGGTAGGCGCGGCGGGAGACCGACGCTAGCGTCGACCCGGCCGGGGCCCGGTCTCCCGGACGCCTGGGCAGCCCCGGCCTTGACCCGTGTCGTTTTCGCCCTTCTGTACTGGGAAGCCGCACATCATGGACCACTCGAAAGCTCCCGTTCTCGACGCTCTGAAGGCGTTCCAGGCGCAGGAGCAACTGCCGTTCACTCCGCCCGGTCACAAGCAGGGCCGGGGGGCCGACCCGAGGGTACGGGCTGTGCTGGGAGACGCCCTCTTCAGTGCGGACATGCTCGCGGTGTCCGGTCTGGACGACCGGGCCCAGTCGCAGAAAGTCTTGGAGCGCGCGGAAGCCCTCATGGCCGACGCCGTCGGGGCCGAGCACACGTTCTTCTCCACTTGCGGCAGTTCGCTGTCGGTGAAGGCAGCCATGCTGTCCGTTGCCGGGCCGCACGAAAAGCTTCTGGTCGGGCGCGACGCACACAAATCGGTCATCTCCGGCTTGATCCTTGCCGGCATCCGTCCAGTATGGGTCGATCCCCAGTGGGATCCCGATCTTCATCTTGCCCACCCGCCGGCCCCCGAGGCTTTCCGGTTGGCATTCGAGCAGCACCCGGATGCTCGAGGTGCGCTGATCACAAGCCCCACCCCGTATGGGACCTGCGCTGACGTCGGAGCTGTAGCGACGATGTGCCACGAGCGAGGCGTACCGCTGATCGTGGACGAGGCGTGGGGTGCGCACCTGCCCTTCCACCCTGAGCTGCCCGTCTGGGCGATGGACGCCGGCGCGGACGTGTGCGTCACGTCGGTCCACAAGATGGGCTCCGGGCTTGAGCAAGGGTCGGTCTTTCACCTGCAAGGCAACCTGGTCACCGCCTCAACCCTCGCCTCCCGTGCCGACCTCCTGGACACCACCAGCCCCTCGGTCCTCATCTACGCCGCCCTCGACGGCTGGCGCCGCCAGATGGTGGAGCACGGCCGCGAGCTGTTGGACGATGCCCTCTCCAGGGCCCGCCGTGTGCGCGAAGCCATCGAGGACATCGAGGGCCTGCACGTCAACGACCGCGACGACTTCTGCGCACCCGGGCGCGCCTTCGACCTGGACCCCCTCCAGGTCTTCATCGACCTGAGCGGCGTCAAGCTCAGCGGCTACGACGCCGCCGACTGGATGCGCCGAAACCACCGCATCAACTTGCACACGTCCGACCACCGGCGGATCAACGCCCAGCTCACCCACGCCGACGACGACACGACGGCGGAGCGGCTCCTCGACGGCCTGCGTGACCTCGTAGCGCGAGCCGACGAGCTACCACCAGCCCCGGACATCCGCATTCCAAGCCCTGGGGACCTCCGTCTGCGGCAGGTCACGCTTCCCCGGGACGCGTTCTTCGGCGATGTCGAACAGGTGCCCGCAAGTCAGGCGGTCGGCCGGATCTGTGCCGAGATGCTCACTCCCTACCCTCCAGGGATCCCCGCCGCCCTCCCCGGTGAGCTGCTCGATCAGGCCGCAGTCGACTACCTGCGGACCGGCGCGGATGGGGGAATGCTCGTTCCAGACGCCGCTGACAGCACCCTCGGCACGATTCGCGTGTCCGTGCACGATGTCGGTGCTGACTGAGCGAGCGCCCAGCGGCACCGTGTCTGGGCCGACAACCCCCGCGCATCACACGTGCGCGCAGCCCCGCCTGCCGGGAGATGCCGCGATGCGGTCGCCCCGAGGGGAGCGGTTTTCGACAGTGGCGCTCACCAGTGGACACCGGCATGCGACGGCAGGTGCTGGGCAGAAGGCGAAAGACCGCGCTCGAGTCGCGGCGAACCGTTGGCACATTCACTCTGGATGAGGTGGGCGCGCGCCTGACGAGACGAACAACGACCGATACCTGTTCGTTCCTCACGGAGGCTGCAGATGACGACCGCTGCCGTACGGCCCGCCGATTTCGGGAACCCATGGACACTGCCCGGGGTCTACGCTCCCCAGGCCGATACCTACCTGCTTGCCCAGGCGCTCCAGGCCGAAGGGATCACAAGGGGCACGGATGTTCTCGATGTCTGCACCGGAAGTGGCGCACTCGCCGTGGTGGCTGCGCGAATGGGCGCCCGGGTGTCGACGACCGACATCTCCCGGCGGGCAGTGTTGACAGCCCGGCTGAACGCCGCCCGTGCCGGGCAGCGGGTTCGGGTGCTGCACGGCGATCTGACAGGCCGATCGGCGAACAGCGCTTCGACGTCGTGGTGAGCAACCCGCCGTATGTGCCCACGCCCTCTGCGCACCACCCGCGCAAACACAGATCCTCGGTCGCTTGGGACGCCGGCCACAGGGGACGCCAGGCCCTGGACCGCATATGCGAGCACGCCCGAGACGTTCTTCACCCGCACGGCGTACTGCTCATCGTCCACTCCGCACTCTGCGGCGCCGACGAGACGCTCGGACGGCTGGCCGACACCGGCATGCGCTGCCCCGTGACGCACCGGGCCCATGTGCCCTTCGGGCCCGTCATCACCCAACGGCTGCCGTGGCTGCGTACTCAGGGCCTGCTCCTTCCCGACGAGGACAGGAAGAACTGGTGGTCATCCGTGCCGAACGAAGCTGATCACGCCAGACATGTGACCGTCGAGGGAAGCGGCCCGACCCTGATCTAAGGGCCGGTAGAGATTGTTCGGGAGGATGGCACGATCGCCACCTCCGACCGGTTCGTCGCCGCCGTTTGCACCTGCCGCCGCAGCCGTATGTACCCGGGGTGCGACACCAGTAACCGCCGCTGCACAAGCGCGCGCAGAGGAGACATGTCGGCGTAGCCGCTGTCGTCGGCAACGAGGACGGGGCGCACAAAGTCAGCGCCGACCTGTTTCAGGGACTCAACGACCTCGGCTTCACACTCCCACCCGGCGCAGTTACCTACTGGGTGGGCGAAGCCCAGCACGGCACCGACTACCAGGATTTGGAAGAAACGCCGGAGGCCGTGAAGTCGACGACGCGCACGCTGGCCAGGAACGCCGCACACCTGGCCCGCACCCTCGCGGACGCCCCCTACCCGCCCAGCTGAGCATTCGAGCACCATCCGTCATGCGCCCGCGATTCTCCCCGCGCGCCGAAGCGAGCCCGTCCCGGCTTCCGGTGAGCGACGGGCCGCCCCGAAAGAGAGAGTTTCTGAAAGGAGTAGGAATATGCGTGCCCTGACCTGGCAAGGCAAGAGGGATGTCCGGGTGGAAACCGTTCCGGACCCGAAGATCGAAGACCCGACCGACGTCATCGTGAAGATCACTTCCACGGGTATCTGCGGCTCGGACCTGCACCTGTACGAGGTCCTCGGCCCTTATCTCGACCCCGGAGACATCCTCGGTCACGAGCCCATGGGCATCGTGGAGGAGGTCGGCTCCGAGGTGACGTCCCTGGCCCCCGGAGAAAGGGTGGTCATCCCGTTCAACGTGTCCTGCGGGCACTGCTTCATGTGTGACCAGGGCCTGCACTCCCAGTGCGAGACCACCCAGGTCCGCGAGCGCGGTACGGGCGCCGCACTCTTCGGCTACACCAAGCTCTACGGACAGGTTCCCGGCGGGCAGGCCGAACTGCTGCGCGTACCGTTCGGAAACAGCTTGCCGATCAAGGTCCCGCACGGACCGGCGGACGACCGGTTCGTCTACCTGTCGGACGTGCTGCCCACCGCATGGCAGGCCGTGGAATACGCGGCGATCCCGCCCGGTGGGTCGGTGACCGTACTTGGGCTCGGGCCGATCGGTGCGATGGCCGCACGGATCGCGCTGCACCGCGGCGCCAGCCTGGTGGTGGGTGTCGATCTCGTACCCGACCGCTTGTCCCGGGCTGCCGCAGACGGGGTCTCGTGCCTCGATTTTCGCCGGCATGGAAAGGACCTCGGTGAAGCCATTCGTGACCTCACGAGCGGGCGTGGCACTGATGCCGTGATCGACGCGGTGGGCATGGAGGCGCACGGCGCTCCCGTTGCGAAGGCCGCTCACACAGCTGTGGGACTGCTGCCCGACTCCCTGGGCGAGCGGCTCATGGAGACGGTGGGATTCGACCGGCTGTCCGCCTTCCGGGCAGCGGTCGACGTGGTGCGCAGGGGCGGCACGATCTCGGTGTCCGGCGTGTACGGCGGTGCAGTCGACCCGTTGCCGATGCTGACCATGTTCGACAAGCAGATCCAGCTCAGGATGGGCCAGGCCAACGTCAAACGCTGGGTGGACGACATCCTGCCCCTGCTGACTGACGAAGACCCCCTGGGCGTCGACACGTTCGCGACGCACCACCTGCCGCTCGAAGAGGGCCCCGAGGCGTACAAGACTTTCCAGGACAAGCAGGATGGCATGATCAAGACGCTCCTGGTTCCCTGAGCCGTACGGTGTCGACTGTCCGGACGGCCCCAGCCCGCCCCGTCGGCTGTCGTGAGAGCCGCTTCGCACGAACGGGCGCTCAGGGTCCGACCCCGGCCACCACCCAAGGCTTCGGCGTAGTCGCGTGCTGTCCGGTTCACGCGGATTTGCCACATGGCTTCGAGCGAGTCTGTTGGCCCCACGGGAACGACTGGTC
>NZ_JBEXDB010000029.1:0-62997 GCF_040605575.1 Streptomyces sp. NPDC005566
GCCCTCCCCGCCCGCCCGAACCCGGACGGCACCGTACTGATCACCGGCGGCACCGGCACCCTCGGCGGACTCCTCGCCCGCCACCTCGCCACCCACCACGGCATCCGCCACCTCCTCCTGCTCTCCCGCCGTGGCTCTGACGCCCCCGGCGCCACCGAACTCGTCGCAGAGCTCGCCGAACTCGGCGCCCAGGCACGGATCGTCGCCTGTGACGCCGCCGACCGCGACGCCCTCGCAGCCGTCCTCGCGGACATCCCCACCGACACACCACTCACCGGCGTCGTCCACGCGGCAGGTGTCCTCGACGACGGTGTCTTCACCGCCCTCACCCAGGAACGCCTGGAAACCGTCCTGCGGGCGAAGGCCACCGCCGCCGCGAACCTCGACGAACTGACCCGCGACACCGACCTCACCATGTTCGTCCTCTACTCCTCCGCCTCGGCAACGTTCGGTACTCCCGGCCAGGCCAACTACTCCGCCGCCAACGCCTACCTCGACGCCCTCGCCACCCGACGCCGCACAGAAGGCCTGCCCGGCCTCTCCCTCGCCTGGGGCATGTGGCAGCAGGCCAGCACCATGACCGGCGGACTCGCCGACACCGACCGGGCCCGCGCCACCACCGCCGGCACCACCCTGACCACCGCCCAAGGCCTCGCCCTCTTCGACACAGCCCAGACACACCCCACCCCACACCTGGTGCCGATCAACCTCGATCTCGCCTCCCCGCATACCACCGATGCCGAGATCCCTCCGCTGGTGCGCGGGCTCATGCGCCGTCCGGTGCGGCGCGCCGTCGGCACGGCGGCTCAGGCGGGGCCGTCGCTCGGGGACCGGCTCGCCGGGATGCCCGCCTCCCAGCGGGACTCGGTGCTGCTCGACCTGGTGGTCACCTCCTCGGCCGTGGTGCTCGGGCACGCCTCGCCCGACGCGATCGGGGCGGACCGGCCGTTCAAGGATCTTGGGTTCGACTCACTCACCGCGGTCGAACTGCGCAATCTGCTCAACGGCGCGGCCGGGCTGCGGCTGCCGGCCACACTCGTTTTCGACCACCCGACTCCGGCCGCGCTGGCCAAGCGTCTGCTGGACGAGCTCGTGCCGCAGGACAGGACACCGGCCGAGACACTGCTGGACGAGTTGGCGCGGATGGAAGCCGGGCTCGCCGAACTGACGGCCGGGGAGACCGGGCTGACGGCCGGCGAGCGGACGACGGTCCGCTCACGGCTGGAGGTCATGCTCGAGCGGATCCAGGGCGGGGACCGGCGGCCGGACGGGGCCGACGGCCGGGATCTGGAGACCGCCACGGCCGACACCATCTTCGCGCTGATCGACGAGGAGCTCGGGGGCTGAGTCCGGAACCCCGGGGTTCCGGGGTTCCGGAAGTCCAGGGTTCCGGACCTCCCTGCGTCCACCTGGCGGGGCATCAAACCGAGGGCACCGGACCGGGAACCGAATTACGACACCGGTGCTGCCCGAGTCAACCCGTAACCCTTGCGTAGGGGGCACTCCATCGCGGTAGGGGTTGCTGGCCAGATCACACCCCCGGAAAATCACTTCCGATCCTTCAAATAACCCACACACGGGTGCGTTGTCAGGCACGAACGCTTGCGGCGCGGGATACAAATGCCACACAAAGGGGTCGGGGAATGACGACTGCGCAGGACGACACCGGTTTGTGGATCCGCCGGTATCATCCGGCACCGGACAGTGACGTCAGGCTGCTGTGCCTGCCGCACGCCGGCGGCTCCGCCAGCTTCTATTTCCCGGTCTCCCGGTCGCTTTCGCCGGAGGTCGAAGTCCTGGCCGTGCAGTATCCGGGCCGCCAGGACCGGCGTTCGGAGCCGAACATCGAAGACCTGCCCTCCCTGGCGCGGGCGATCCTCGGCACACTCGACGGGTGGCTCGACAAGCCGCTCGCGCTCTTCGGGCACAGCATGGGCGCGACGGTGGGCTTCGAGCTGGCGCGCCTGCTCGAGCAGGAACGGGGCGTGACCCCGGCCTGGCTGTTCGCCTCGGGACGGCGGGCGCCGTCCATGCCGCGGGACGAACGGATCCACCTGCAGTCCGACGCGGGGTTCATCAAGGAACTGCAGCGTCTGCAGGGCACCGACGGCAACATCCTCGGCGACGAGGAGATGCTGCGCATGATCCTGCCGGCCACTCGTTCCGACTACCGGGCGGCGGAGACCTACGACTACGTACCCGGCCCCCCGTTGAACTGTCCGGTCACCGCCTTCGTGGGCGACGACGACCCGAAGGCCACGGTCGAGGAGGCACGGGCCTGGCAGAACCACACCGGCGCCGAGTTCGACTTCCACGTCTTCGACGGTGGGCACTTCTTTCTCACGACGCATCAGACCCGACTACTCAAAATCATGCTGAGTCAGTTGCAATCCCTGTCGTCTCCCGCAAACCCATCCCGAACCGGACCGTAACGGTCGGCGTTTCCACCTGGAATCACCCAGGAGGAAACGTTCGGGCAACCCGGGAAATCCCTGCGTCACATTCAGTTCACTTGAGGGAATCACACTGAAACGGAAGATTTCCGATACCTCCTGGATGTATCGAGACAGGCTCATGTCTATGCGCTGAATACCTCGCACCCTGCGAATCGCGGCATCGAGCCGCAGTGATTGTGCGGGCCACCACCCCCATGTGTGGGTGCGAAGGGGGACCGGTGGCCGCAGGTGAGCTCACGGGGAGAGTAAGTCGATGGTCCGTGTCGAATGTGATGCCGAACTGGCGGTGCTGCGCGCGTCTCTCGCCGCATGTGTCGTCGGCGCCGGAGGCTCGGTGGTCATCCGCGGCCCCGTAGGGGTCGGCAAGACCGAACTGCTGCGCAGTCTGGCGCGCGAAGCGGCCGCGGCCGGAGTCGCCTACGTCGGCGCCACCGGGTCCCAGGCCGAGCAGACCAACCCGATGGGGGCGATGACCCAGATCTTCGCCGGGCTGGACCTGCAGGAAGAGGAGGCCGCCCGGGCCCAGCGGCTGCTGGAGGCCGGCGCGCTCACCTCCATGCTGCACGGCAGCGACGACGAGGCGACGGCCCAGGTCGTCGTGCCGGTCCTGCACGGGCTGACCGGCATCATCCTGGCCGCGGCCGAACGGGCGCCCCTGCTGATCGGGGTCGACGACGCCCACTTCGTGGACACGGACTCCCTGGAGTGTCTGCGGTACCTGGTGCGCCGTATCGACCACGCGCCCGTCCTCGTCGTATTCAACGACAACACCACCGTCCGGCCCGCGCGGCCGATGATCTGGGCCCAGCTGCTCAGCCAGCCGCACCGCCAGCTGATCCGTCTCAACATGCTTTCACCGGTGGGCGTCGCCGCGGTGCTGCGGGCCGAGGCGATCGACCTCGGGGACAACACCCCGGCGACCCTCTACGAGGCGACCGGCGGTAGCCCGCTGCTTCTCATGGCTTTCGTCGAGGAGCTCCGGGCGGCGCAGGCGCGCCGGCAGGCCGGCCATCCCGAGACGTCGATTCCGGCCGCCGGGCACGTATTCGGGCAGGCTGTACTGAACTGCCTGATGCGCAGCGATCCGAGCCTCCTGCCGGTGGTGCGCGCCGTCGCCGCGCTGGACGAGGCGGTACCCGCCGCTTTCCTGGCCGAACTGCTGGACGGGACGACCTCCGCCACCGAGTGGGCCCTCGATGCCGCCACCGAGGCCGGTCTGATCGCCAACGGCCGCCTGCGCCACCGGCGTTCCCGCGAAGTGGTGCTGGACCTGATGGGTCCTGAGGAACGCGTCGCCCTGCACGCCCGGGTCGCCGGGCTGCTGGACCGGGCGGGCGCCTCACCGGTGCGCGTGGCACGGCACTGGGTGGCAGCGCGCCAGCCCACGCCGCCCGGGACGGTGCCGATCCTGCTGAAGGCGGCCGAGCAGGCGCTGGCGCAGGACGACAGCGGCCTCGCTCTCGACTGTCTGCGGCTGACCGACCGCGAGGAGGCCCACCCGGACGCACGGGTGGGCATCGACGCCTTGCTGGCGCGCGCGAAATGGCGGCTCGACCCCGTCTTCGCGGAACACCATGTGGACAGGCTCCTGGACGCGTTCCGGTCCGGACAGCTCTCCCGCGAGGACTCTCTGATGCTGGTCGCCCCCCTGGAGTGGTACGGCAGGCCGGCCGAGGCAGAGGCGGTGCTGGCCCGGGTCGAGGCGTCGGCCGGGCCCGAGAGACCCGACGGCTCCTCGGTTCCGCTGTACAACGCCCGCATGGCGCTGGCGTACTGGTATCCCGGCGTGGTCGAGCCGGTGAAGGAGCCGCCGGCCGCCTCGTCGGCGCGGTCGGTCACCGCGGCCGGGCCGAGGACGCTGGCTGCGGGCCTCGTCCACGCCGTCCACACCTCCGGATACACCGACGAGGTCGTGGCCGACGCCAAGGCGCTGCTGCAGAGCTGCCGCCTGGAGGACCACACGCTCTATCCCATCCTGATCGCCCTCGAGACGCTGATCTTCGCGGACTGTCTGGACACCGCGGCGTCCTGGTGCGACCGCCTGCTCGACGAGGCGCGACGGCGGTCGGCACCCACCTGGCTGGCCGTATTCTCCGGACTGCGGGCGATGGTGAGCCACCGCCAGGGCGAACTGGCCGAGGCCGAGGGGCATGCCCTCACGAGCCTCCGGCAGATCCCGCCCAGAGGGCTGGGCATACTGATCGGCATCCCGCTGTCCGTCCTGATCATGACCGCCACCCGAGCGGGCGAGAACGAGCAGGCTCTCAGCCATCTGAACATGGCGGTGCCGGACGCCATGTTCCAGACCACGATCGGACTGCACTACCGGCGTGCCCGCGGCCACTACTACCTCGCGTGCGGCCGCCATGAGGCCGCGATCGAGGACTTCGAGGCGTGCGGAGACCTGATGCGCCGCTGGGGCTCGGACCTTCCCGGCCTGGTGCCGTGGCGCACCGACCTCGCCGCGGCCCGGCTGGCGGGAGGGCTTTCCGCCGGCACCCTGGCCGCCGACCAGATCGCGCTGCTCGGCAACCAGAACGTCCGTACCCGGGGCATCACGCTTCGGGTCCTCGCCGCCTCCAGCGAAGCGCGCAGCCGGCCACCGATCCTGCGCGAGGCGGTCGAGCTGCTGCAGGCCGGCGGGGACCAGCTGGAACTGGCCGAGACCCTGGCCGTGTTGAGCAACGCCCAGCACGCCCTCGGCGAGTACACGCACGCCCGGGTCATCGGCCGCCGGGCGCAGCAGTTCGCCAGCCAGATCATGGTGACCCTGCCGGAACAACGGCAACCCCCGGCCGCGGAGACGAGCCCGGTGATCGCCTCCCTGGCGGACGATCCGGCCACCTTCGAACTCAGCGACGCCGAACGCCGGGTCGCCTCGCTCGCGGCCCAGGGCTGCACCAACCGGCAGATCGCGCGGAAGCTGTTCGTCACGGTCAGCACCGTCGAACAGCATCTGACCCGGGTCTACCGCAAACTGCGGATCAACAGCCGCTCGGACCTGCCGGCCAGCTTGCTCTCGTGGGCAGGGGACCCGACCTGATGCCGTCCCCGGCCTCCCGTTCGCCGGACTTGCCCGGATGACCGGGCGAAGTGCTCACCGGGGGCGGCCGGGGGCCGGAGGTTAGGGGTGTCCGGTAGGGGGCGGTCATCATTACGTTCTCGAATCCGGGACGCCATGGCGAGACGCGGTTAGGAGCTGGCACCGATGCGGCCGAGCGAACGACAGTTGCGGGCGCAGCTGGCCTTCTTCCACGACTTCATCCGCGTGCAGGCCGACCTGGGCGACCCGTACGCCAAGGTGCTGAGCGTTCCGGAGAGCCCGTACCCCCACTTCGAGGAGATCAGGGCCCGGGGGCTTCTCCATCAGAGCTCCATCGGCGCCTGGGTGACCGCGGACCACGGACTCGCCAACCAGATCCTGCGGGACCGGCGCTTCGGGGTCCGGAAGGCCGGCGGGGAGAAGCTCCCGGAGTTCATCGGCTTCGACAACTCGCTGCTCGGCGCCGATCCGCCGGACCACACCAGGCTGCGCCGCATCGCGGCCCCCACCCTCAACCCGCGTATGGCCGAGGGCTGGCGGTCCCGTATCCAGGAGATCTGCGATCAACTGATCGATGATCTCCTCGCCGAGGACGGGCCGTTCGACCTGATGACTGCTTTCGCGCAGCGGCTGCCCGTGGCCCTGATCGCCGACCTCGTCGGGATCCCGGACCGTTGTCGTGACGACTTCCACCGCATCAGCCGCCGGATGACGCCGCTGTTGGAGGGCGTGGTCACCTACGATCAGACGCAGAGCACCGAGGCGGCGATCCGGGAGATCACGGAACTCCTCGTCGACGTCATCGCGCAGCGCAAGGCCGATCCGCAGGACGACATGATCACGCGGCTGCTGGCACTGGTCGACGAGGGCAGCATGAGCATGACCGAGCTCGTGCCGATGGCGACCTTCGTGCCACTGGCCGGCAGCGAGACCACCGTCAACCTGATCGGCAACGGCGTCCTGGCACTGCTGAACCACCCCGAGCAGTGGCGGCTGCTCGTCGAGCGGCCCGAGCTCGCCGCCGGCGTGGCCGAGGAGACGCTGCGCTTCGACCCGCCCGTCCAGCAGTACCGGCGCATCGTCCACGAGCGGCTCGAGCTGGCCGGCTGCACACTGCCCGTCGACGCGGAGCTGGCGGTCATGGTCGGCGGGGCCAACCGCGACCCGAAGGTCTTCCCCGACCCGAACACCTTCGACATCACGCGCAGCGTCGGCGCCGACACCCTGGCGTTCTCCGCGGGCATCCATTACTGCATGGGCGCATCGCTGGCGAAGCTCGAGGCGGAGGTCGCGTTCCAGGCCCTGGCCACGCGGATCCCGCGGCTGCGCCGGGCGGGCCGGATCCGGCGCGGCAGCTCGTTCATCATCCGCGGCATGGCGGAGTTCCCCGTGGCGGCCCGTTGACTCCGGGCGCGGTGGACGGCGGGCCGGGGCCGCACCTCTGGACCACCGCTTGCGGGCCGCCGTGGTCCCCTCGCGTGGACGGGCATCGGCAGCTGTGATCGAGCAGATACTGCCGCCGACCGTCATCGTGTCCGAGTCCTTCGGAGATCCGGCTGGTATGTCGCTCCTGCCCGAGGAGGAACCGCTCGTCGCGGCGGCGGTGGAGAAACGGCGGCGTGAGTTCACCGCCGTGCGGCACTGCGCCCGGCAGGCGCTGGGCGCGCTGGGGATGCCGCCGGTCCCGATCCTCAGCGGTCCGCGCGGCGCGCCGGTCTGGCCCGCGGGCGTGGTCGGCAGCATGACGCACTGCGAGGGCTACTGCGCGTCCGTCCTGGCCCGTTCCTCGGAGTTCGCCGCGCTCGGGGTGGACGCCGAACCGCACGGCCCGCTGCCGGAGGGGGTGCTGGAGGCCATCGGACTGCCGGGCGAGAGGGCCCGTACCAGGCAGTTGTCCGCGGAAGCTCCCTCGGTCTGCTGGGACCGGCTTCTCTTCAGCGCCAAGGAGGCGGTGTACAAGGCGTGGTTCCCGCTGACCGGCCGCCCCCTGGACTTCGAGGAGGCGGACATCGTCTTCGATCGCCGCGCCGGAACGTTCAGGGCGCGCGTCCTCGCCCCCCGTCCGCCGGTGGCCGTACTGACCGGCCGGTTCCTGGTGGACCCGCGGCTGGTGTGCACCGGCGTCGCTCTTCCCGCGGCGCGCGGTACGGCCGGCTGAGCCGCACCCTCGCGCGCCGGACGCCTTCAGCAGGCCTCGGTGCTGTGTGCGCTCTCCTCGTCCATCGGCTCCCGGCAGGCGTCCAGCCGCTCGGGCAGGTCGGTGCGGCGCCTGACGTCCAACTTCCGGTAGACCCTGGTCAGATGCTGCTCGACGGTACTCACGGTGATGAACAGCCTGCGGGAGATCTGCTGGTTCGTGTGCCCCCGCGCGGCCAGCGCAGCCACCCGCCGCTGTGCTTCGCTGAGCACGTCGCCGTCCGTGTCCCGTGACTCCCCGGCGTGGTGGTCCGGTTCCGGGGCCACCGCGCCGGACCGGGCGGCGGACAACGCCTTCTCTGCGGCTTGCGACGGCACAGGCGCCGCCCACGGGACGTCCGTCCAGGCGGCGGCGGCCAGGTGCCGGGCGACCTCGCCCGCCTCCGCCCCCCGCTCGTACAGCATCTCGGCGGCCCGCCGGTGCAGCCGTCGGCGCTCCTCGGCCGGCATGTCGGAGACGATCAGGCCCCGGATCCGCGGATGGCGGAGCCGACCCGAATCGGTGAGGCCGGCACCGCGCAGCAGCCGCATCGCCGGCGCGGTGGAGTCCGGCGGAACGCCGAGGAGCCGACCGAGCAGTTCGGCGGACGCCGACCGGTCGAGCACGGCCAGGGCCCGCGCCACCTGCCGCACGCCCGGCTCGTGCCGGTAGAGGCAGCGGAGCACCGCCTGGTCGAAGGCGTCGCTGGGGACCGGCCCGTGCGCGCCCGCCCCTCCCGGGCTTCCGGCCTTCTCGTCGAGGAGGGCACGGACGAGGAGCGGGTTGCCGCCGGTGAGGCCGACGAGACCGGCGGCAACCTCGGGCGCCGAACTCCCGGCCCGGCCGTATGCGTCACGTTCGACGAGCCGGGCGACGGCGTCGACGGTCAGCAGCGGCAGGGTGTAACGCCGGAAGGAGGGCTGGCTGAACAGCTCGGCCCTTAAGAGCGGATGAACCGGGCGCAGCGTGGTGGTCTCGGCCAGCACGATCATGACGGGTGCCCGCCGGAACCGCCGGATCACGTACAGCAGGCACTGGAGCGAGGCCGCGTCCGCGTGGTGCAGGTCGTCCACGGCGACGGCCACCGGGTGCTCGCCGCTCAGGCCGGTCAGCGAGGTGAACACTCCGTGCAGGGCCCGCACCCAGGAGGCGTCGCCCGGGGGCAGCTCCTCGCCGGCCCCGGCGGCCCGGGTGAGCCGGTCGAAGGCACCTGCCAGGACCTCGTCGATCTCGGCGGCCGCCTCCGGTTCCAGTGGCGCGCTGTGCAGGAGCTGCCAGATCACACCCAGCGGAAGCTCGCGTTCGGCCCTGGACCCGGCGGCGCGCAGGACCCGCCCGCCCACGGAGGCCACCCACTCGCCGAAGACCTCCAGCAACTCGGTCTTGCCGCAGCCCACGGTCCCGCTCAGGAGCGCCACCTGCCCACGTCCCTGCTCCTGGGATGCACGGTACGTCCGCCGCAGCCGGGCCAGTTGTTCCTCGCGTTGCACCAGCACTGTGCGCGTCAGCCTCTCTCACCCCGTGATTCCGAGGGCGCAGGCACCGTCGCGCGGTGCCCGTTCCCCGTCGTTCAGCCGACTTACCGGCCGGCGTACGGCAGCCGTCCGACGCCTCCTCATGCGTCGGCCCTCTGCCGTTCTCCCTGGTCCGCGTAGGAAGTCTTTCATCCGGCCGAGTCGCGGGACAACGGTCCCAGGGCCCAACGGGCGCAGTGGGCCTGACGGTGGGTCCGCGGGCCCAAGCGCTCTCTTGGGGTGACGGGGTAAGGGACGGCACGGCTGCGGACCACTGACGAAGCCGGGCCGGTCCCCCGGCGTGGGGCCGGTGCGGGGCGCGGCGGGGGGCCTGTGCGGGGCCCGGCGGGCGCGGGTGACGATCCGTCAGGAGGGCTGAACCACCGGTGCGGGGTCCGGCGGGCGCGGGGTTCCGTCAGGAGGGCTGGGCCACCGGTGCGGGCAGGACCGGGCGGAGCCGTGCGGGCGGGCCGGAACGCCGTCGCCATTCACGCGGGTAGCCGACCGACACCTCCTCGAACCGCACACCGTCGTGCCAGGTGGTACGGGGGATGTGGAGGTGGCCGTAGACAACAGTGCGGGCGTTGTAGCGCAGGTGCCAGTCGGCGGTGAGGTCGGTGCCGCACCACAGGGCGAATTCGGGGTACCGGAGGATCCTGGTCGGCTCCCGCACCAACGGGTAGTGGTTGACCAGCACGGTGGGCAGCCCGGCACGCTCCTCGTCGAGCCGCCGCCTCGTCAGCGCGACGCGGGCCCGGCACCAGTCGTCGCGTCGCGGGTACGGGTCGGGGTGCAGGAGGAACTCGTCGGTGCAGACGACGCCGGTCTCCTCCGCCAGGGCAAGTGCCTGATCCCTGGTGCGGGTTCCGGCCGGACGCCAGCTGTAGTCGTAGCCGACGAACAGGGGCGCGATCAGGACCGGATCGCCTCCGGCGTCCCAGACCGGGTACGGGTCCTCGGGCGTCACCACGCCGAGGCGGCGGCACAGCGCCACCAGGTACCGGTAGCGTGCCTCGCCGCGCAGCTGCACCTCGTCGTCGCGCGGCGTCCAGAGCTCGTGGTTGCCGGGCGCCCAGATCACCTTGGCGAAGCGGCGCCGCAACAGGTCGAGGGCCCATTCGACGTCGGCGGCGTACTCTCCGACATCGCCGGCGACGATGAGCCAGTCGCCTTCGTTCTCCGGGCGGAGCTCCTCGACGAGGGCGCGGTTCTCGGCATACACCACGTGCAGGTCGCTGATCGCCAGCAGCCGTCGGACGTCGGACCCGGCCACCGAACCTCCCGTGCTCCCAAGACAAACCGACCCGCGGTACGTCCTGATCCGCGTCACCGGCACACGGCCGGGCGACCGACGCTACAGACCGCCGGGCGTCCGGCACACCCCTACCGGGGAGCCCGGCCCCCTACGCGCGGCGGGCCCGGGAACGGGCGGAGCGGGCCCGGCGGAACGCGCCGCCGATTTAGGGGTGCGGCACGGGTACAACGCGCCCACGGCACCGTGCGAGCCTACGGCGAACCGCAAGCCGTCGACGTGGTGGGTGACTATGACCGATGTGATGTGGACGGCCCCGGATCCCGCCGAGGCTCCGGTGAACCGCAAGCCTCCGCGCGAGCAGGTCGCCGAACTCCTCGGCACGCGGGAGCTGGCACGCGGCGGCACCGGTGACCGCGCCACCGCGGCCCAGCACGCCAAGGGCAAGCTGACCGCGCGCGAACGTATCGAACTGCTGCTGGACGAAGGCACGTTCACCGAGGTGGAACAGTTACGCCGGCACCGGGCGACCGGCTTCGGGCTGGAGGACAGACGGCCCTACACCGACGGTGTGGTCACCGGGTGGGGCGAGGTGCACGGCCGGCTGGTCTTCGTCTACGCCCACGACTTCCGCATCTTCGGGGGCGCGCTCGGGGAGGCCCACGCACAGAAGATCCACAAGATCATGGACATGGCCATCCAGGCGGGCGCGCCCCTGGTCTCTCTCAACGACGGCGCGGGCGCCCGTATCCAGGAGGGCGTCAGCGCCCTGGCCGGCTACGGCGGCATCTTCCGCCGCAATACCTGGGCCTCGGGCGTCATCCCGCAGATCTCGGTGATGCTCGGCCCGTGCGCGGGCGGCGCGGCCTACTCCCCCGCGCTCACCGACTTCGTCTTCATGGTCCGCGGCACCTCGCAGATGTTCATCACCGGCCCCGACGTGATCCACACCGTGACCGGTGAACGGGTCACCCAGAACGGCCTGGGCGGCGCCGACGTGCACGCGAGCGTCTCCGGCGTCGCGCACTTCGTGTACGACGACGAGCGGACCTGCCTCGATGAGGTCCGCTACCTGCTGTCGATGCTGCCGCTGAACAACCGTGAACTGCCGCCGGTCACGGGCACCTCCGACTCCCCGGACCGTCTCTGCGAGGCCCTCCTCGACCTGGTGCCGTCCGACAGCAACCGCCCGTACGACATGCGCGCGGTGATCGAGGAACTCGCCGACGAGGGCGAGTACATGGAGGTGCACGAGCACTGGGCGCACAACGTGCTGTGCGTCCTGGCCAGGCTGGACGGCCAGGTCGTCGGCTTCGTCGCCAGCCAGCCCCAGTGGCTGGCCGGCGTCCTGGACATCCCGGCCTCCGAGAAGGCGGCCGGTTTCGTACAGTTCTGCGACTCGTTCAACATCCCGCTGGTCACGTTGCTCGACGTGCCCGGCTTCCTGCCGGGGGTCGACCAGGAGCACGGCGGAATCATCCGGCACGGGGCGAAGCTGCTGTACGCGTACTGCAACGCCACCGTGCCGCGGATATCCGTCGTCCTGCGCAAGGCGTACGGCGGCGCGTACATCGTGATGGACTCCCGGTCGATCGGTTCCGACCTGGCGTACGCCTGGCCGACCAACGAGATCGCCGTCATGGGCGCGGAAGGCGCGGTGGACGTCGTCTCCCGCCGTGAGATCGCCGCCGCCCCGGATCCGGAGACGACCCGGGCCAGGAAGATCCGCGAGTACCGGGACGAGCTGATGCACCCGTACTACGCGGCGGAGCGGGGCCTGGTGGACGACGTGATCGACCCCCGTGAGACCCGCTCGGTACTGATCAGCGCCCTGCGCATGCTCCGCAGGAAACACGCGGACCTTCCCCAGCGCAAGCACGGCAATCCGCCTATATGACAACAACCGCGTCCGTCGGCCCCGGACGTGGATCCCATCCTTCGCAGGATGCCGGGGACTCGTCCGGACCAACCGCTTACGGTCCCGTGACGTGCCGGTCCGGAGGCGGACGATTCCGCTCCGGGCGTCCTAACGTGGGCGTATGCGTGTACTGGTCACCGGCGGCGCCGGGTTCATCGGTTCGGAGATCGTGCGGACGCTCGTGTCCGCCGGGCACGAGGCGGTGGTGCTCGACGCCCTGCTCCCCTCGGCGCACGGCGGCACCGCGGCACCGCCCGGCGGTGGCGACGGGCTGATCGTGGCGGACGTACGTGACCGCGAGGCCGTGGACCGTGCACTGCGGGGCGTCGACGTGGTCTGCCACCAGGCGGCGATGGTCGGCCTGGGGAAGGACTTCGCCGACGCCCCCGAGTACGTCGGTTGCAACGACCTGGGAACAGCCGTGCTGCTGGCCGCGATGGCCGCGGCAGGGGTCCGGAGTCTGGTGCTTGCCGGGTCGATGGTGGTCTACGGGGAGGGCCGCTACACCTGTCCCCGGCACGGCGGGGTCCGGCCGGGCCCACGGGCGGAGGCCGACCTGGTGGCGGGCCGGTTCGAACCCCGCTGTCCCGACTGCGGTGCCGAGCTGGAGTCCGGGCTGGTCGCGGAGGACGCGCCCGCCGACCCGCGCAACGTGTACGCGGCGACCAAGCTCGCCCAGGAGCACCTCGCCGCGGCCTGGGCGCGCGCGACGGGCGGACACGCGACGTCGCTGCGCTACCACAACGTGTACGGACCGGGGATGCCTCGCGACACCCCCTACGCGGGTGTCGCCTCCTTCTTCCGTTCGGCCCTGGCCCGGGGGGAGCCGCCCCGCGTCTTCGAGGACGGCGGTCAGCGGCGGGACTTCATCCATGTGCGGGACGTGGCCGCCGCGAACACCGTTGCTCTGGAGGCGGTCGCGGGGCGCGGACCGGGCACTTTCGCCGCGTACAACACCGGGAGCGGGCAGCCGCACACCATCGGCGAGATGGCTGCCGTGCTGGCCTCGGCCCACGGAGGCCCGGCACCGGTGACCACCGGTGAGTACCGGCTCGGGGACGTACGTCATGTCACCGCGGACTCGCGACGGCTGCGGGACGACTTCGGCTGGAAACCGGAGGTCGGCTTCGCCGAGGGCATGGCGCAGTTCGCGGCGGCACCGCTGCGGGAGGTGGCGGCGGATCTGTCCGCCTGAGGATCACGCCACCGGCAGGGTCACCTCGAAGCAGCAGCCGCCCGTCACGTTGCGGACCTCCGCCCGGCCGGCGTGCGCCTCGACGATCCCCCGCACGATGGCGAGCCCGAGCCCCGCGCCGGCGGGCGGCGTACGGGCATGGCTGCCGCGCCACCCGGTGTCGAAGACCCTGGGCAGATCCTCCTCCGGGATGCCGCCGCAGCCGTCGGTCACCGAGAGGACCACCCCTCCGCCCGTGCGTTGCGCGGCCACGGCGACGGTGCCGTCGGCGGGGGTGCGGCGGATCGCGTTGATCAGGAGGTTGCCCAGGACCCTGTTCATCTCCTTGCCGTCGACCTCGACGGGCACCGCCTCGATCCGGTCGCCGACCAGCCTCACGCCGTGCTCGCGGGCCAGCGGGTCCGCGCCGGCGAGCGCGTCGCCCACCAGGTCGTGGACGGAGATCCGCGTAGGGCTCAGGGTGAGCGAGCCGGCATGGATGCGGGAGAGTTCGAAGAGGTCGCCGACCATGTCGTTCATCCGCTCCACCTCGGTGCGTATCTGTCGCAGGTAGCGCCCCGCATCGACGGCCATGCCGTCCTCCAGCGCCTCGGACATGGCGCGCAGCCCGGCAAGTGGGGTGCGCAGGTCGTGCGAGATCCAGGCCACGAGCTCGCGCCGCGAGGTCTCCAGGGCGCGCTCCCGCTCGCGTGAGCTGTCGAGCTTGGCGCTGGTGGCGGCGAGTTCACTTGTGAGAGCCGCGAGTTCGGCAGTCGCCGGGGCCTCGGGGGCCGCGAAGGTGCCGCCGTCGCCGAAGGAGCGGGCGGCGAGGGTCAGATCGCGGCTCCTCGCCGCCACCCAGCGGCCCAGCAGCATCGCCGTGACGAGCGAGACGACGGCGGCCATGGCGAGGACGGTCGTGACCACCGTCAGGTCGTGCGGCGACAGGAACATCGCCCAGGCGACGGCCAGTGTCCCGGCGAGCATCGCGGTGACGGCCACGGCGGCCACGACGGTCAGCGAGACGACGAGCGAACGGCGCCGGGACAGCCGGAGCACGAGGGCGCCGAGCAGTCCGGCCGCGGCGGCGCCCAGGAAGGCGAGGAGCGCGATGATGAGGATGTCGGTCATGACGGTGTTCCGGAGCCCGAATCGACGGAGCCGGTGGCGGCGGCCCGGCCCGGCGGGAGGTCCAGGCGGTAGCCGACGCCCCATACGGTGCGGATCAGCTCCGGGCGGGCCGGATCGGCCTCGACCTTCCCGCGCAGGCGGCGGATGTGGACGGTCACTGTCGACAGGTCCCCGAAGTCCCAGCCCCAGACCCCGCGCATCAGCTCCTCCCGGGTGAACACCTGTCCCGGGTGGCGCAGGAGGAAGGCGAGCAGGTCGAACTCCCGCAGGGTGAGGGCCAGCGCACGGCCCTCCCAGGTCGCGCGTCTGGCCGCGGGGTCGAGGACGAGACCCGCGCCTCCGAGCGGCGCGGAGCGGCCGCCGGATGTCGCGGCAGCCCTGACGCGGCGGAGCACGGAGTCGACGCGCAGGACGAGTTCACGGGGACTGAAGGGCTTGGTCACGTAGTCGTCCGCCCCCGTCTCCAGACCGAGGATGCGGTCGTCCTCGTCACCGCGTGCGGTCAGCATGATGACCGGCACCGGTCCGTGCGCCCGCATGCGGCGGCAGACCTCGAAGCCGTCCATCCCGGGCAGCATCAGGTCCAGGACGGCCAGGTCCGGGCGGCGGGCGGCGTACTGCTCGAGCGCGGCCGGGCCGTTCGCCGCCCGGGCCACCTCGTATCCGGCGCCGGTCAGGTATTGGGTGACCACCTCCGCGACGGTGGGGTCGTCGTCCACGACGAGTACGTGGCCGCGGTCCCCAGGTTTCGTACCGGTCGCCGGCGAGGGCTTCTTCTCCGCCGGAGGCACCCCGCCGGCGGGGACGGGCGGCGCGGTGTCCGGAGTCGTCTGCATGTCCCCACCCTGGCATCCGCGGCGCGGAGCCGGGGACGCCCGTGTGCCGCTGCCTGCCGACGTCCACATTTCGTAAGAATCTGGAACCCGAAATGTCGGTTTTCGCTCCGTAGGGTGATCCGCGTGACCCTTCCTTCCGATACTTCCGCCCTCCGCGCCGACATCATCCTGCCGTGTCTGGACGAGGCCGCCGCGCTGCCCGGGGTGCTGGCCTCGGTCCCTCGCGGCTGGCGAGCGATCGTCGTGGACAACGGCTCCACCGACGGCTCGGCGGAGCTGGCCCGCTCCCTCGGCGCGACCGTGGTGCGTGAACCCCGGCGCGGGTTCGGCGCGGCCTGTCAGGCCGGACTTCTCGCCTCCGAGGCGGAGTTCGTCTGCTTCTGCGACTGCGACGGTTCGCTGGATCCCGGGCTGCTGCCCGGCTTCGTCCGCCGGGTCGCCGACGGTGAGAGCGATCTGCTGCTCGGCCGCCGCCGTCCCGAGGGGCGCGGCGCCTGGCCGCTGCACGCGCGGGCGGGCAATGCGGCACTGGCCCGCATGCTGCGCCGCCGTACGGGACTGCGGCTGCACGATCTGGGGCCGATGCGGGCCGCGCGCCGGGCCGATCTGCTGGCGCTCGATCTCACCGACCGGCGCAGCGGCTACCCGCTGCAGATGGTCGTGCGCGCGGCCGACGCGGGGTTGCGGGTCACCGAGACGGACGTCCCGTACGTCGCACGGACGGGAAAGTCGAAGGTCACCGGCACCTGGACGGGCACCTGGCACGCGGTCCGCGACATGCGCGCCGTACTGGGTGAGCCGCCGGTCCGGGCGGGGGCCTTTCGATGAGGGCGTCCGAGCCCGGCACCGCGCGTGCGGTGCCGGCCGGGTCGACGACCCTGCTGGTCATCGCCAAGGAGCCGCTGCCCGGCCGGGTCAAGACCCGGCTCACTCCGCCCTTCTCGCCCGTCGAGGCCGCGCGGCTCGCCGAGGCCGCCCTCGGCGACACCCTTCGTACCGTCGGAGCGCTGCCCGCCACACGGCGGGTGGTCGTCCTGGACGGGGCGCCCGGGCCATGGCTGCCGCCCGGCATCGAGGTGATGGAGCAGAGCGCGGGAGGTCTCGACGAGCGGCTCGCCGCCGCGTTCGGCGCCTGCGCGGGGCCGACGCTCCTGATCGGCATGGACACCCCACAGGTCACTGCGGCCGATCTGGCCCCTGTGCTGTCCCCCGGCGCCTGGGACGGCTGTGACGCATGGTTCGGCCCTGCCGAGGACGGCGGCTTCTGGGCGCTGGGCCTGGCCGAACCCGATCCCGAACTCCTGCGCGGTGTGCCGATGTCCGTTCCCGGGACCGGTGCCGCACAGCGGCGCAGGCTGGTCGATGCGGGGCTGGCCGTTCGCGATCTTCCCCGGCTGCGGGACGTGGACACGGCGGCCGATGCCGGGGCCGTCGCGGCCCTCGCGCCGCACGGGCGATTCGCCGCCGAGTTCGCCCGGCTGACCGGGACTGCGGTCCGATGAGCCGCACGGGCCGGAACGGACCTCCCATGAGCCGCACAAGCGGCCCGGACGGCGGTCCCGTGAGCCGCACAGGTGGCCCCGACGGCGGTACGACGAGCCGCACGGGCACGGACCGCGGTGTGACGATCCCGTCGCGCCCGGACGTCACCTCATGGAGCACCGACCCGTACGCCAACGCTCTGCGCAACGGGCACGGGCCGCTCTTCCTCCGCCGTACGGACGGCTGGCTGCTGCCGCTGGACGTCGAACGCTGGTGCGCCGACGCGGACGCCGCGGACCTCTCGGCGCTGCAGCGGTGCGAAGGCCCCGTTCTGGACATCGGGTGCGGGCCCGGACGGCTGGTCGCCGCACTGGCGGCCCGCGGCCACCGCGCGCTCGGTATCGACGTCAGCGAGGCCGCGGTGGACCGCACCCTGCGGCTCGGAGCTTCCGCCCTGCACCGGTCCGTCTTCGAGCCGTTGCCGGGCGAGGGGCGTTGGGGCACCGTTCTCCTCGTCGACGGCAACATCGGCATCGGAGGCGATCCGCGGCACCTTCTGCACCGCACGGCGGACCTGCTCGCCCCGGGCGGACTCCTCATCGCCGAGACCGCGCCGCAGGACATCGACGAACGGGTCCGGGTGCGGCTGGACGACGGACGTTCCTCCGGCGCCGGACCGGCGAAGACCGCCCCGTTCCCGTGGGCCCGGCTCGGTACACCCGCGCTGATGAGGTACGCCCTCCCTCATGGGCTGCACTCCGTCGATCAGTGGGACGCGGGCGGCCGCTCCTTCGTCTCCCTGCGGCGCGTCCGGACCGTCCGGACCACCAGCCAGAGCCCCGACACGAGGAACAGCGCTGCCGTGATCAGCAGCCAGTTCCCCAGGAACACATCGGGGGACAGCCCGCTCGCCGGCTCGTAGCGCTCCGCCTGCCGGGTGATCAGCGGGAACCACACGACCAGCAGCAGTCCGGAGATGAACGCCGGCACACGGACGAAGTTCACCGGGACGGAAGACGGGCGGAGGGACCTGCGCAGCAGCCGGTCCGCCGACGCATACACCGGGACCAGCACCACGTCGTGCACGAGGGCCGCGCCGACGAACCACAGGATGACGCCGAGTGTGTCCCCGGCCAGCAGACGTACACCGGCGTAACCGGCGAGGGCGAAGGAGGCGGCCATCAGGACGAGGTGCAGTGGTCCCTCCCCGTACCGACGCCGCAGGAGGCTGCGGGGGTCCGTTCTGTTCACAGCTCTCCGAAGGTCAGCCGGGTCACCCATTTGGTGTTGAGTACGCCGGGTGCGGCCGGGACGATGATCCGCGCGGGGTATCCGTGATCGGGAGACAGTTCCTCGCCGTTGACCTGCATGGCCAGCAGCGAACGCGGGTCCCGTACCTGGTTGTCGCGGAGCGCCGCCCGGCGGAACGGCCCGCTGCGCTGGACCGATTCGACCAGCACCCCCGGTGGCCGGTCCGGGTACCCGGCGAGCGCCGCCAGATCCCGCAGCCGTACGCCGCGCCACCACTGGTCCGAGGTGGACCAGCCCTCCACGCACGCGATCGGGAGCGCCGCGCTGTGCTGTTCCATGGCCAGCAACTGCTCCCGGTTGAACCGGAGGTCCCCGGCCGGCCCACTGACGGTGAGCCACCAGCCCTCCCCCGTATCGGCCGTGGTGACACCGACCGCGGAGGCCGTCTTGTTGATCTGGAAGGCGTTGGGCCCGGAGCCCGGCTCGGCGGCGCCGTGCGGGGTGAGCACCGCGAGGCGCCTCAACGGTCCGTCGAAGCTCCGCCCGGCCGAGGTGATCAGCAGGACCGCTGAGCCTGCGCCCACCATGGCCAGCGCGCCGCGCCGGGACAGGGTCGGCGCGGCCGGGGCGGGGGCCTCCAGCCGGTCACCCTGAACCTTTCCGCGCAGTCCGCCCGACCGCAGCACCCGAACGGACTGCGGCACCCGCAGCCCCGCATGGGCGAGGAACGCGGCGAAGAACACCCACGCCCCGTAGAAGTGCAACGGGTAGAAGGAGCCCGGAAACAGGTACTCCAGCTGGATGTTGAGCAGGCCGGTGAGGAACTGGAACAGCGCACCACCCACGAGCAGCAGCAGCGAGATCCGCTCCAGCGCGTGCCCGAGGGAGCGGACCGGCGGCAGTGTGAAGAGTCTGGGAACCACCGACCACAGCTTGGCCAGCAGGACCGGGACGAGCGCGATCCCCACGGTGACGTGGAGACCCTGCGTCAGCCGGTACAGCCAGTGCGGCCCGGTCGGCCAGGCGAAGAGGTAGAAGCCGAGCAGCCCCTTGGCGGGCGTCTTGTCGTTGACCGGATTCAGGTCCGGGTTGTAGGCCGCGTACGACAACAGGCCCGTGACGAAGAGCAGCGTGATCCCGACGAGCAGGACGAGGCCGAGCACCGCGGTGAACCGCACTCCCCGTACGGGACTGCGCCAGAACCCGGGCGCCGAGGGGAGGCGTTCGGGGATCGTCGCGGCGCGTCCGGAGAGGAGCCGGGACCGGGAAGCGGGGGGTGTCGGACTGTTCCGACGGCTGTCGCCCATGTCCCGACGCTATGCCCGCGGGACCTGGGCGGGGCGGGTGCGACTCCTGACGAAACGATGACGTCACCCCTCGGAGCGTACGGGCCCGGCGCCCCGCCCCTCCTGCCGGAGGCCCACCGGAGCAGCCCGGATCTGACGGTTCGGTGACGCGCCCGGCCGGCACCCGTCACCGCGGCCCCACCGTGCGTACGGTGCCTGCGTGAGGACCGAGACCCGCACCGAGCACACCACCGAGCCGACCGCACAGCGCCCCGGGCACCGCCGCGACCTGGCAGCCGCCGGCGCGGGCATCCTGCTGGTCACCACCGCCGTGCTCGTCGGCCACGCCATCGAGAACGCCGACCACACCCTCTACGTCCGCTGGGCGCCCCTGCTGGCGACCTGGTACCCGCACGTCGGCCCCGGCACAGTCGCCGCCCCCGCCGTCGCCGTGGCCGTCATCGCGTACGGCCCCGTCCTCGCAGGCCGGCTGCGCTGGCGAACACTGCTTCTCGGCTGCTACGCCGCCTCTCTCGCCTGGGTCTTCTCGCTCGCGCTGATCGACGGCTGGGGGCGTGGCATCGCCGCACGTCTCACCACGAAGCACGAGTACCTGAGAGTCATCGGCCGCTTCGACGACATCGGCGCCGCTCTGCAGGGCTTCAACGAGCACATCCTGATCGGACCGCCGGGCAACTGGCCCGCCCATGTCGCCGGACACCCGCCGGGCGCCACCCTGACCTTCGTCCTGCTGGACCGCGTCGGGCTCGGCGGCGGCGCCTGGGCCGGGGTCTGGTGCATCGTGACCGGTGCCTCCGCGGCGGTGGCCGCCCTGGTCGCCGTCCGTGCCCTGGGGGACGAGCAGACGGCCCGCCGCGCCGCGCCGTTCATCGTCCTCGCACCGGTCGCGGTCTGGGCCGGTACCTCGGCCGACGGCTACTTCACCGCGGTGGCCGCCTGGTCCGTCACCCTGCTGGCCCTGGCCGCGACCCGCACGGTCCGGAGCCCCGCAGCCGCGGCGCTGGGGGCGGGCCTGCTGTACGGCCTGGTCTGCTACCTCAGTTACGGTCTGACGCTGATCGCAGTCCTGTTGCTCGCCGTCCTCGTGCTGACTCGCACCGCCCGGCCGCTGGCCCTGTTCGTCCTGGGAGCGTCGGCCGTGCCGGCCGCCTTCGCACTCGCGGGCTTCAACTGGTGGCAGGCGTACCACCTGCTCGTCGAACGGTACTACCAGGGGGCGGGGGGACTCCGGCCGTACTCCTACTGGGTCTGGGCGAACTTCGCCTGCACCGCGATCGCCGTCGGACCTGCGACGCTCGCGGGCCTGCGCCGGACGGCGGAGGGCGTCCCCGCAGCCGTACGCACCCTGCGTACCGGGACGGCGACTTCGCCGCAGCGCCTGGTCCTGTTCGTGTCGGCGGCGTTCCTCGCGCTGCTGGCCGCCGACCTGTCAGGGATGAGCAAGGCGGAGACGGAGCGGATCTGGCAGCCCTTCATCCTCTGGCTGCTCCCCGCCACCGCCCTCCTGCCCGTACAGCACCGACGGGGCTGGCTGGCCGCGCAGGCAGTAGTGGCCCTGACGGTCAACCACGTGTTCTGGACCGGGTGGTAGGCGCGGGGCCGGACCGTGTGCCGCACGTCCGCTCTTCGTGGCGGGGTGCCCGTCCTTCCTCGCAAGGCTTGCCATCATCATCATGTTTACGCAAACATGTGCAGGGCAGGAATCCCGGCCGCCAACGCCGGATCGCTCGCGCCCCCCTTGAGCACAGGAGCAAGCAGCACATGTCCGTTCTCCAGATCGACGACGGCGGATTCCGGCTCGACGGTGAACCCTTCCGGGTCCTGTCCGGTGGGCTGCACTACTTCCGGGTCCATCCGGCGCAGTGGGCAGACCGTCTCCGCAAGGCCCGCCTCATGGGCCTCAACACGGTCGAGACGTACGTCCCCTGGAACCTCCACCAGCCGCGTCCGGACCGCTTCCACATGGACGGCGGACTCGACCTGCCCGCCTTCCTCGGCCTCGCCGCCGCCGAGGGCCTCCATGTCCTGCTCCGCCCCGGGCCGTACATCTGCGCCGAGTGGGAGGGCGGGGGGCTGCCCTCCTGGCTCCTGGAGCAGCCCGACATCCGCCTGCGCACCCGCGACCCCCGCTATCTCGCCGCGGTCGACGACTACTTCGACCGGCTCCTCACCCCGCTCCAGCCCTACTTCGCCACCCGCGGCGGACCGGTACTCGCCGTGCAGGTGGAGAACGAGTACGGGGCGTACGGTGACGACACCGCCTACCTGGAGCACCTCGCCGGCTCGCTGCGCCGCTGCGGTGTCGACGTGCCGCTGTTCACCTGCGACCAGCCGGCGGATCTGGAGCGCGGCGGGTTGCCTGGGGTCCTCGCCACGGCCAACTTCGGCAGCCGCTCCGCCCAGAACCTCGCGACTCTGCGCGCACACCTGCCGACGGGCCCCCTGCTGTCCACGGAGTTCTGGATCGGCTGGTTCGACCGCTGGGGCGGCCACCACGTGGTCCGTGACCCGGACCAGGCGGCCCAGGAGCTGGACGAAGCCCTGGCGGCCGGGGCCTCGGTCAACCTCTACATGTTCCACGGCGGCACGAACTTCGGATTCACCAACGGCGCCAACGACAAGCACACCTACCGGCCGACCGTCACCTCCTACGACTACGACGCACCCCTCGACGAAGCCGGGGACCCCACCGCGAAGTTCACCGCCTTCCGCGAGGTCATCGCCAAGTACGCGCCTGTCCCCGCTGGACCTGTTCCTCCGCGCGCGGACAAACTCTCCCTGGCAGCAGTGGCGTTGAACGAGAGTGCCGCACTGCTCGAATGCGCTCCGAGCCTCGGTGGCGTCGTCGAGTCCCGGAAGCCGCTGACGATGGAGCAGCTCCGGCAGGACTTCGGATTCGTCCTCTACGAGACGGTCCTGCCGTACGCCGGACCCGCTCTGCTCGAACTGGAGCAGGTCCGCGACCGCGCCCAGGTCTTCCTCGACGGCCGGAGCGTCGGGGTGCTGGAGCGGGAGAACCACGAGCACGCCCTCTCCTTCACCGTGCCCCGCGCGGGCTGCGTCCTCAGCCTGCTCGTCGAGAACCAGGGCCGGGTCAACTACGGGCCGGGCATCCACGACCGCAAGGGACTGCCCGGCAGGGTCGCGCTGGACGGCACGGAGCTCGTCGGCTGGACCAACCGGCCGCTGCCGCTGGCGTCCCTCGACGGACTGGCCTTCGCCGCCACCACCACGGCGCCGACCGGTCCCGCCTTCCACCGCGGCACCTTCGAACTCACCGGGACGGCGGACACCTTCCTCCACCTCGACGGCTGGATCAAGGGCAGTGCGTGGATCAACGGTTTCGCACTGGGACGCTACTGGTCCCGGGGGCCCCAGCGGTCCCTGTACGTACCCGCGCCGGTACTTCACGAGGGCGTCAACGAGATCGTCGTGCTCGAACTGCACGCAGCCCACCGCGCCCGTACCGTCGATTTCCGGGAGACCCACGACCTCGGTCCCACCGACGAGTAGAACCGGGACCGGATCGGCGGCAGGGCGGGGCCCGTCGGCCCCGTGAGGACACAAGCTGCCGCGGTGTCAGGCGTCGGGGGGTGCGCGGCGGGACCCCTCGGTCTGCTGCGCGACCGCGTCGGAGAGCTGCCCGCACAGGCGCTCGATCTCTTCATGGGTGCGGTTCCGTTCGGTGACGACCGCGGTGAGGAGCAGGGCGGTGAGGGAGACGGTGCCGTTGAACGCCTGGAGGGTGACCATGTTGGTGAGGAGGTCGTGGTGGGCGAAGGGGCCGGTCATCCGCCCGGAGGCGACGATCGCGAGCGTGGAGACGCCCAGGGCGCAGGGTGCGGCTCCTGCTCGTTCGAAGCGGAACGAGGCCCAGATCAGGAAAGGGAAGACGAGGAAGAGCAGAGAAGAGCTGCCGGCGTTGGTCACCAGGTAGGTCACGGTCAGGGCGCACGTTGCCAGTGCTGCCGCCTCGGCCCAGATCAGGGGGCCGACGGCGGGTGGCCACCGGGCCCATCGGAGCACGAGCAGGAAGGGGGTGACGATGAGCACGCCCATGGCATCGCCCGTCCACCACACGGACCAGGTCGGCCAGAAGCCGCCGGCCGGGAGTGCCCCTGACAGGACGAGGGTGCTGCTCCCCATGGTCGCACTGATCAGCGTGGGCACCAGGGCGCCGAGGAAGACCAGGGACAGGGCGTCCTGCAAGCGGTCGAGGTCGTTGCGGAAGCCGGCACGGGTCAGCAGCAGGTAGGAGCAGACCGGGGCGAGGGTGTTGCCGACGACGATCGCCATCACGGACGGGACCGTGGGGCCGATGAAGATGTTGACCACGAGGGCGCCGGCGGCGATGCCGGGCCAGACCCGCGCTCCGAACAGGAGCAGGGCGGCGACCGCGATGCCGGTCGGCGGCCACAGGGGCGTGACCTGGCCGCGCACCAGTTGCTGGAGCAGCCCCAGACGGGCGGTCGCGTAGTAAAGGACGGCGACGGCCAGAATCGTCAGAGCATCGGCCTTGTGCCGCCTGAGTCGTGAGAAGTCCGCCACATCAGCATCAGACACCACCCCGAGCGCTCTCCGCCGAACGGACGCGCCGACACCACGGCCCTGCCGACGGGTGGGACGTCTCTACTACGGGGTGCCCTGCGGACCGTCGTAGCGGACGACGAGAACGGCGGCGTCGTCATCGTGTCCGGTGCGGTCAGCGACCCGGATCACCCGCGAAGCCAGGACGTCGGGGGCGACACCACGTCCGGCGGCGACCAGCCCCGCCACCTCCGCCAGCCCCTCATCGATCGGGTAGACCGGTCCTTCCACCACGCCGTCGGTCAGCAGGACGAGGCAGCCGGGCTGTGTCACGCGCCGGTGGACCACCGGGTAGCTCTGGT
Source organism: Streptomyces sp. NPDC005566 (assembly GCF_040605575.1). Lineage (NCBI taxonomy): Bacteria > Bacillati > Actinomycetota > Actinomycetes > Kitasatosporales > Streptomycetaceae > Streptomyces > Streptomyces sp. NPDC005566. Next base: position 24,430 of record NZ_JBEXDB010000029.1, read on the forward strand.
CGGGCAGAATCCCCAGTGGGACCCCGCCGGCGTCCAGGGACACTCCCGATTCGCCCGCGTCGGTGCCCCACACCATCGGGACGTGCCCGGCCCGGGCAATACGGAGATCGCCGCTCCCTGGTACGAAGCTCAGCAGGCAACAGGTGGTGAAGAGGTCGCCGCCGAGCGAGATCAGCAAGTCGTTGGCGCAGGTCAGCACCTCTCCGGGGTCGACCGTGACGCTGGCGAGGGCCCTCAGGCTGGCCCGCGCTTCTCCCATGAAGGCGGCGGCCTCCACCCCGTGGCCCTGCACATCACCGATGACCATCCCCGCCACCCCGTCCCTCATCGGGAAGGCGTCGTAGAAGTCGCCGCCCACGGCAAGACCGTCCTGGGAGGGCGCATACCGGGCTGCCAGCCGGACGCCCGGAAAGTCGGGCAGTTCGGATGGAAGCATGTGCCGTTGCAGCGCCATGCCGAGTTCCGCCCGGGCGCGCTGGAGCCTGACGTTCTCCAATGCCTGATCGACAAGGCGCCCCAGGGTGAGGAGGAGTTCCTGGGTGCTGTCCGGCGCTTTGCGGTGTCGGTACATGACATTCCTGAGGATTACGTTTCCCCCTGGTCAAACCCTAGCCCGGTCGGGGCCACCTGGCACGGACGGACGGCGCCGCTCCGACCGCGGCGGGGGTGCGCTCCACCCCGCCGGCGTGCGGCGGAGCCATGCGCATGCCGGGCTCGAGGATCGGCTCGTCCGCCTCGAAACGTCCGGTGAAGCTGTGAGGGACAGCCGGTGGGCCGAGGAGGATCAGGCCTCCGTGTACGGAGCCGTGCTGGCGCGCACGACCAGCCGGGTCGGTACGAGCGTCGTACCTCCCTCGACCGCCTTGCCGCCCAGCTCCGCCAGGATGGCGTCGACGCACAACTCCCCCACGCGGGCGAAGTCCTGGTGGACCGTGGTCAGCGGCGGGATGAAGGAGGCGCTCTCGGCGATGTCGTCGAAGCCCACGACGCTCATGTCCTCGGGCACCCGCCTTCCGCGCTCGTGGAGTGCCCTCAGTACACCGAGTGCCATCTGGTCGTTCGCCACGAACACCGCGGTGCAGTCGGGCTCGTCGGCCAGCCGGAGGCCCGCCTCGTAGCCGGATTCGGGCGCCCAGTCGCCCCGCAGCAGAGGTGGCACCTCCCGCCCCTCCTCGCGCAGGGCCGCCTCCCATGCGACCGCACGGCGGCCCGCCGCGAACGACTCCTCCGGGCCGGCCAGGTGCCAGACCGTACGGTGCCCGAGGCCGAGGAGGTGGCGGACCGCCGTGCGGGCGCCCTGGTGCTGGTCGGTGTCCACCACGTGGAACCGGTCACCGGCATCCGAGTCCACGACGACGACCGTCACATGCGGTGGCAGGGTCAGCAACGCCGTGTCGAGCAGATGCACTTCCATGATCAGGACGACCGCGTCGACCGCGAGTTCGTCGAGCCGCGTGAAGGCTCCCCTGACGTTGTCCTGGGTCGGGGCGTCGATCGGGATCAGCGTGACCGCGTACCCCGCGTGCGAGGCGAACTTCGCGATGGCTTCCAGGGTCCGCACGTTGCCGGTGCTGGACAGGCTCATGGTGATGACGCCGATGGTCCGGAAGTCGCCTCGTTTGAGAGCACGGGCGGCGCTGTTGGGCCGGTAGCCGAGCTCCTTCATGGCGTCCAGCACCTTCTGCCGGGTCCGGTCGATGACGGCCGGGTCCCCGTTGGAGACCCGGGAGACCGTCTGCGACGAGACGCCGGCGACCCGGGCGACGTCGGCCATCGACACGCGGGGCTGCCTGCCTTTCGCGGCGCGTCGGCCGCTCCTGTCCGCCGTCTCCGCACGAGCGGCCGCGTCTTTCTGCGTCACCGGTCTTCCTTCCATCGAGTCCCACCCCATGCTTGACGACCCCCACCGGGAGTGTCACCATCACGCTACCGATGATTACGTAAACATTTCTCATCGGGCACAGCCTGATCCGGCCGCTTCCGGCCCGAAGGCCTCTCGTCCCACCTCACCAACGGACCGGTCGGTCACCGACACGAGGAACCAGCCATGACGCTCCTGCCGACTCCGGCGAAGGCACCACCACCCCGCCCGCGAGCGCGCTTCCGCCTCCGCAGGCAGGCCCTCGTCGGGTGGGGGTTCGCAGGTCCCTTCGTCGCGGTCTTCGGCCTCGTCTTCCTTGCGCCGATCGGATACGCGCTGTACCTCAGCCTCTTCCGCGACCGGCTCATCGGCGGGAACTCCTTCGTCGGCACGGACAACTACCAGCAGGCGCTGACGGACCCGCAGTTCTGGGAGGGACTGGCCAGGGTCGGTCTGTTCCTTGTCGTCCAGGTGCCCATCATGCTGGGCATCGCGCTGCTGGTCGCACTGGCCATCGACAGCGGGCGCCTGTACGGCAAGGCCTTCTTCCGCATATCGATCTTTCTGCCCTATGCCGTACCCGCGGTCGTCGCGAGCCTGATGTGGGGCTTCATCTACGGGACCAGGTTCGGCCTGGTCGGCAACATCAACGACGCCTTCGGCGTCGCCCTGCCCGACCCTCTTTCCCCGGCCCTGGTGCTCGCCTCCATCGGCAACATCGTGACCTGGGAATTCGTCGGGTACAACATGCTGATCTTCTACTCGGCGCTCAAGGTCGTTCCACGCTCGCTCTACGAAGCCGCCGCGATCGACGGCGCCGGGGAGTGGCGGGTGATCACCGCGGTCAAGCTGCCGTCGATCCGCGGCGCCCTCGTCATCGCGACGATCTTCTCGGTCATCGGCAGCTTCCAGCTCTTCAACGAGCCGAGCATCCTGCAGAAACTCGCCCCTAACGCGATCACGAGCGACTTCACGCCCAACCTCTACACCTACTCGCTGTCCTTCTCCGGCCGGCAGCACAACTACGCGGCCACGGTGGCGATCGTGATGGGCGTCATCACCGCGATCATCGCCTACAGCGTCCAGCTGCGCGGAATGCGGAAGGGCTGAGCCATGACCACGAACCTCGCCGGAGCCGACTCGAACGCCACGGAGCCCGCAGGCCCCGCGCGCACCTCCCGGGTGGCCGGCAGGCCACCCCTACGGCCCCGCCGTCGCCCCCACACCCCGCTCGACCCCCGTCCCAGCATCCCGCTGACCCTCCTGACCGGACTGGTCCTCCTCTACACACTGCTTCCGCTGGCCTGGCTCGTCATCAACTCGACCAAGGACCAGAAGGGCCTGCTCGACTCAGCGGGCCTGTGGTTCGGCGAGGACTTCGACCTCTGGGACAACATCTCCCGGACGCTGGCCTACGACGACGGTGTCTTCGTCCGCTGGCTGCTCAACACCTTGCTGTACGTCGCCGCGGGGGCGGGTGGCGCCACCGTCCTCGCCGTCCTGGGCGGATACGCCCTGGCGAAGTATCAGTTCCCCGGCCGCCGGGCCGTGTTCGCTGTCGTCATCGGAGCCGTGGCCGTGCCGGGCACGGCCCTCGCGGTGCCCACATTCCTCATGTTCAGCAGCATGGGCCTGACGAACACCCCGTGGGCCGTCATCATCCCCTCCCTGATCTCCCCGTTCGGGCTCTACCTGATGTGGGTGTTCGCCGCCGAGGCGGTACCCGCCGAACTCCTCGAAGCGGCCCGCGTCGACGGCTCCGGCGAACTGCGCACCTTCTTCCGCATCGCCCTGCCTCTGCTGATGCCGGGAACGGTCACCGTGCTGCTCTTCTCCATGGTCGCGACCTGGAACAACTACTTCCTGCCGCTGATCATGATCAAGGACCCCGACTGGTACCCGCTCACCCTCGGGCTCAACGCCTGGAACGCCCAGGCCCAGACGGCAGGCGGCGAGGCCGTCTTCGACCTCATCATCACCGGCTCCCTGCTCACGATCGTGCCGATCGTCGTGATCTTCCTCCTGCTCCAGCGCTACTGGCAGTCAGGCCTGGCCGCAGGCAGCGTCAAGGAGTGAATCCGCCCCCACGCGCGCCCTCCCCTCCCCCTCCCCCTCCCCCTCCCCCGAACACCGAACCAGGAGCACCACGTATGAGGACACACAGCACTCGCCGGCTTCTCGCCGCCGTCGCCGCGGTCTGCGCCATCACTCTCGCCGCGACCGCCTGCGGCTCCTCCGATCCCGCCGAGGACAGCGGCGGCGCGAAGGACGTCGAATCCGCGCTGGCCAAGGGAGGGAAGATAACGGTGTGGGCCTGGGAACCCACGCTGAAGAAGGTGGTTGCCGACTTCGAGGAGAAGTACCCGAAGGTCGAAGTCGAACTCGTCAACGCGGGCACCGGCGACAAGCAGTACACCGCTCTGCAGAACGCCATCGCCGCCGGCTCCGGCGCCCCGGACGTGGCACAGATCGAGTACTACGCCCTCGGCCAGTTCGCGATCGGCAAGTCCGTGGAGGACCTCGCCGGCTACGGCGCCGCCGGCCACGACAAGAAGTTCACCACCGGCCCCTGGAACGCGGTGAAGGACGACAAGGCCGTCTACGCCCTGCCCATGGACTCCGGCCCGATGGCGCTGTTCTACAACAAGAAGGTCTTCGACAAGCATCACATCGAGGTCCCCACCACATGGGACGAGTACGTCGAGTCAGCGCGCACCCTGCACAAGGCCGACCCCGAGATCTTCATCACCAACGACACCGGCGACGCGGGCGCCACCACCAGCCTCATCTGGCAGGCGGGTGGCCGTCCGTACAAGGCCGACGGCACCGACGTCACGGTCGACTTCAAGGACGCGGGCACCAGGACGTACACCGACACCTGGCAGAAGCTGCTGGACGAGGACCTGGTCGCGCCGATCAGCTCCTGGAGCGACGAGTGGTACAAGGGCCTGGCCGACGGCAGCATCGCCACCCTGTCCATCGGCGCCTGGATGCCTGCCAACTTCACCTCGGGCGTCGCCTCCGCGTCCGGTGACTGGCGCGTGGCCCCGCTCCCCCAGTGGACCAAGGGCAGGACGGACAGCGCCGAGAACGGCGGCAGCTCCCTGGCCGTACCGAAGGCCGCGAAGAACAAGGAACTGGCGTACGCCTTCGCCGAGTACGCGACCACCGGCGCCGGCGCCTCGACCCGCGTCGGGGAAGGCGCCTTCCCCGCCACCCGTGCGGACCTGGAATCGAAGACCTTCCTGGAGACCGCGTTCCCCTACTTCGGCGGCCAGCAGGCCAACAAGGTCTTCGCCGACTCGGCCCGCAACGTGGGCAGCGACTGGTCGTACCTGCCGTACCAGGTGTACGCCAACTCCGTCTTCAACGACACCGTGGGCAAGGCCTACGTCTCCTCGACCCCCCTGTCGCAGGGGCTGGAAGCCTGGGAGCAGTCCAGCATCAGGTACGGCACGGACCAGGGCTTCGACGTCAACAAGTAGTCCGGGGAACGAGGCGGCGGCTGTGCGGGAGTTCTTCCGCACAGCCGCCCTTCCCTGATCCGCAGCGGGTCTCCAGGGCCGACCGAGCGGGGACTTGGGTTCGCGGGAGTGCCGATGAGCTGTGTGATGATGCACCGACGCCGACCGGCTCAGGGCAGAGACCGGGCGGATGAGAAGGGGCGGGAACACAGCGTGGGCAAGGGTGGGGCATCCATACCGGACGAGGAGTGGGAGCGCTTTCTGCGGGAGGCCGAGGCAGGGACTTCGGGCGCGCCCGAGGAACCGTCGGCGCGCGCCCGGATGGTGGCGCGGCGCCTGCGCGAGGAGCCCGGTCGGCCGGAGGGGTGGCGAACCCACCAACCGCCGCAGCCGCGGAAGGGAAAGGGCTGGTACGCGGTCGGTCTGCTGGTCGTGGTCGTCCTGCTGGTCGTGGTGATGATTCCGGGGCGGGTGGCTGGGTGGTTCGGAGTCGGGGGTGGGGTGAGTACGCCGCTCGCCGCCGAGTCGGAACGTCCCGACCAGCCGCCGGCGGAGGAGTCGGCGGCCCGACAACCCACGTTGGAGGAGCCGTTCAGGGGATCGCCGGCGGAGCGGTGGGGCGACGGGACGGCATCACTCGTCCTGCCTGCGGCGCGGGCGACCGGTTGGATGAGCAAGGAGCAGGTCGCGCAGGCGCTCGACCGGACCCGGGACTTCCTTGCGGAGTCCAGCCTGGATCCTGGTGTGCTGCGCGGGGAGCGGCCCGGGAAGGCGATCGCGTTGATCAATCCGTACCAGCGGGACGTCAGCGACTACCTGGCGGCCGCGTTCGGCACCCCGAGCCGGGAGAACGATCCTCTGATGCTCTTCAGCCGTTTCGCGGAGACGAAGACACGACTCGTCGGGAACGTGGTCAGGACCCGCGGACGGATCACGTACCAGCAGGGTGAGCGCGGCGCGGTCGAGGTGACCACAGATGTCACGTACGTCTATCCCGTCGTACGCGCCGCGGCGGGAAGCGACGAAGTCACCCGCACCATCGTGCGCCGCGAGGTCGTCATGAGCTGGGACGACCCGTCGAAGGTGAAGATCAAGCCCGGGACGTTCTCCCTGGTCTCCTACAGGGCGGACACCACCAACGGCGGCTGTGACACCTTCACCGGCTACTTCGTCCCGGAGTTCAGGGCCGAACGCGCCGTCACGGGCTCGGGGGACGGCCCCGAGGTCGACCCGTACGACCGGAGCACGTCGTTGGAGGCGCGCATCCGTGAGAGCGGCGAAGCCGGGTGCGGGAAAGCCACACGGCTGTGAGCAGGTGAGGCGGGTGCGTGGCGCACGGGGTCCGGTGTCCGGTGTCCGAGGGAGCTGTCGCCCGTACCCGACCGGCGGCCGGTAGCCACCCGGGCCCGTACCCGACCGGCGGCTCGTGACCGGCCGATGGGTGAAGTGCGGGCGGAGACTTCCCGGGCGCCTGAACACCGGAGCCCTTCGGTCCGTACCACTGACGACGTCATGTACTCCGATGAAGGGAAAGCCGGCATGAGCGCATCGCAGGAGCGCCAGGTCCACTTCGGGCGCCGCACCGTCGTCGCGGCGGTGGGCGCAGCCGGAGTGGCCGCCGCACTCACCGCGTGCGGCGGCTCGAAGGACTCGGGCGGTTCGGACACGGTTCAGCCCGCCGGGGAGGGGGACGGCGCGAACGGGGGCGGCACGGTCCTCGCGAGCACCGCCGACATTCCTGAGGGCGGAGGAATGGTGTTCGCCGACCGGGGCGTCGTGGTGACGCAGCCCACGGCCGGTGAGTTCAAGGCCTTCTCCTCGAAGTGCACCCATCAGGGATGCGCGGTGAAGGAGATCTCGAACGGAACCATCAACTGCCCTTGTCACGGCAGTACTTTCGACGCGGCGACCGGCAGCGTCACGAACGGTCCGGCGACCCAGCCGCTGCCGGCCAAGGAGATCAAGGTCGAGGGCGACTCGATCACGCTGGTGTAGCCCCGACCGCCGGGGCGAGCGTGTACGGATCATCGCGGGGGGGGCAGCCGCAGGCACCCCCGCGATGGCCTCGGCCTGCACCCCTGGGTGGACTTCGGGAGGAAGAGCCTCCATGATTCCGGGCACCCGGTCGGACAGCAGGAGAGGCCCCCATGACCGTCACCCAGCGTCGCGGCCGTCGGATCATGATGACGGACCCGGAACGGGACACCTACCTCCGCGAGCAGCGCACCTGCCGGGTGGCCACGGTCTCCGCCGAGGGGATGCCCCACGTCGGGGCACTGTGGTTCGTGTGGGACGGCACGTCTCTCTGGCTGTACTCGCTCACCCGGAGCCGGCGCTGGGCACAGCTGCGGCAGAACCCGAAGATCGCGGTGGTGGTGGACGACGGGGTGGAGTACGGAGACCTGCGCGGCGTGGAGCTGTCCGGCGAGGCGGAGGTCGTCGGCGAAGCACCCCGTACGGGCGGGGCGTGTGCCGAACTCGATCTGCCGGAAGGGCTCTTCGCCTCGAAGTACTTCGGCCTGGACGCGCTGCCCCACGACGGACGGCACGCCTGGCTGCGGCTCACGCCCGAGGCTGTCACCTCCTGGGACTTCCGCAAGCTGGCCGGCACCTCCTGAGGGCCGGCCGTCCCTTCCCGGTGCCGGTGCCAGCACCGGCACCGGCTCAGAGTGCCCGGCCGGCGTCGCGCAGGGCCGCGACGGCTGCCCGGATCGACGGACGCCGGTCCGCGTCCGTCCGCCATACCGCGTGGATGTGGCGTCGCATCCTCTGCCGTACGGGCACCATGCGCACCCCCTCCGGCACCGATCCCCGGCCGAGCCGGGGTGTCACGCAGACGCCGAATCCTGCGCCGATCAGCGCGAGTTGGGTGTGGTGCTCGCCCGCGAGGTGGGCGATGCGCGGCTCCACGCCCACGGACCGCAGGGTGAACATCAGCCAGTCGTGACAGAATTCGCCCTCCGGCCAGGACACCCATTCGTCGTCGGCGAAGTCCTCGAGGTCCACCTCCGTCCGGTCCGCGAGCGGATGCCCGGCCGGCATGGCGATGTCCGGTACGTCTTCGAGGAGTTCGGCCTTGGCCAGGCCACCCGGCACCGGCAGTCGTTTGTTGCTCCAGTCGAGCACCACGGCCAGGTCCATATCGCCCCGGAGCACGGCGCGAATGGCTCGCTCCGGCTCCAACTCCACGGTTCGCACCTTCAGTTCGGGGTGGTCCCGGCGCAGTGCGGTGAGGGCGGCGGGGAACAGCCCTCGCGCGGCGGTCGGAAAGGCCGCCAACCTCACTTCGCCCACCACCTCGCCGCGCTGGGCCTCGATGTCGGACTGGGCCAGCTCCACCTGCGACAGGATGCGTGCGGCGTGGTCGGCGAGCAGCTGGCCGGCATCGGTCAGCCGGACGCCCCGTCCGTTCTTGGCGAGGAGCTGCTGGCCCACCTCGCGTTCCAGCTTGGCCATCTGCTGGGAGACCGCCGACGTGGTGACGTGAAGACCCTCGGCAGCGCCGCTCACCGAGCCGTGCCGTGCGAGGGCATCCAGGGTGCGTAGGCGCTCCAGATTCAACATGTAAGCAATGCTACGCGAATGGAGCCACTAAATCTCACTTGTCCTACGCGGTTCTTGTTGTCATCGTTGACCCCATGAGCGCTCCTTCCGCACCGGCGACGGTGCCGTCCTCCAGCACCCCCCGGCCCACCACCCCCTCCCCCGGCCGGCGTCGGACCGTGGACTGGCGCATCCGGTTCGTGGCGCTCTCCCTCATCTGGGGCTTCAGCTTCCTGCTCATCAAAGTCGGCACCCACGGGTACGCCCCCTTCCAGGTCACCTTCGGCCGACTGCTGTTCGGTACGGCGGTACTCGCCGTCGCCATCGCGGTGCGCCGTGACCGGCTGCCACGCTCCGGCCGGACCTGGGGCCATCTCTTCGTCGCCGCGTTCCTCCTCAACGCGCTGCCCTTCTCGCTCTTCGCCTACGCCGAGCTGACCATCCCGTCCACGCTCGCCGGGATCTGCAACGCCACCTCGCCCCTGTGGGGCATGGCGCTCTCGCTCGTCGCACTCTCCGAGGACCGGCCGACCCGCCGCCGCGTCGCGGGGCTCGGCCTGGGCTTCATCGGTGTGCTGACCGTCCTGGGCGCCTGGCAGGGGTTCTCCGGGCTGGACTTCGGCGGTACGGCCATGGCCCTGCTCGCCTCACTCAGCTATCCGATCGGCTGGATCTACGTCCGCCGCACCCTGGCGGGCACCGGCTCCTCGGCATTGGCGATGACCGGCAGCCAGCTCTTCCTCGGGACTCTGCAACTGGCCGTCGTCACCCCGATGTTCACCTCGCTCCCTGAGCGGTTCCCGCTGGTCCCGACGCTCTCAGTGATCGCTCTGGGAGCGCTCGGCACAGGGCTCGCGCTGCTCATCCAGTACGGCCTCGTCCAGGAGGTCGGCCCGACGACGGCCCAGATGGTCACCTACTTCATCCCGGTCATCGCGACTGCGGCCGGCGTGGCCGTGCTCGGCGAGCAGCTGAACTGGAACACCCCGGTCGGCGCCCTGGTGGTCCTCGCGGGCGCCGCACTCACCCAGAGCAGGCCCCGCACGACCACCAAGCCCGCACGAGTGCCGGGACGCCGTCCGTTCAGCCGTAACTGATGGGCGTGGCCGGCTGCGCCGCGGCCGCCACCGCGTCCGCGAGGGGTGCGATGTCCGCCCCGGTCAGCGATGACACGGTCAGTCGCATCCCCTGCGGTGCGACGTTGCGGAAGCGCGCCCCGGGAGCCACCGCCCAGCCCGCGTGGAGAAGTCTGGCCACGGCGCCGGTCTCGTCGCCGACGGGGACCCAGACGTTCATCCCGCTCCGCCCGTGCGCCGGCACGCCACGCTCCTCCAGCGCGAGGACGAGCGCGTCCCGGCGCTCGCCGTAGGCCCTCGCGACCGCGACGACGTCGACGGCGCCGGAGGTCCACAGGTGCACCACGGCCCGCTGGAGCAGGGTGCTGACCCAGCCCGGCCCCAGCCTCTGTCTTCCGGTCACACGGTCGACGGTCACCGCGTCCCCGGTCAGTACGGCGACCCGCAGATCCGGTCCGTACGCCTTCGCGACGGACCGCACGAAGGCCCAGCGGTCCGTGGATCCCACCAGCGGGTGCAGCGGCAGGTCGACGATGGCGTGACCATGATCGTCCTCGATCAGGAGCACCCCGGGGTACTGCGAGAGAACGGACCGCAGCCTCCTCGCCCGGTCGGCCCCCACCGCTGCCCCGGTCGGGTTCTGCGCCCGGCCGGTCACGATCAGCGCTTTGGCCCCCGCCCTCAGCGCACGCTCCACATCGCCGGGCAGCGGTCCCTCGTCGTCCACGGCGACGGGCGCGACACGCAGTCCGAGGGCCGGGACCAGATCCAGCAGACTGCCCCACCCGGGGTCTTCGACGGCGACCGCGTCACCGGGTTTGAGGTGGGCCGACAGGACACGTTCGATCGCGTCGAGGGATCCCGAGGTGACCGCCACGGGGCCCGCGGGCACACCGTCGGCATCCAGTTCCGCCCGGGCGAACGCCGCGAGCTCAGGGATCACCGGAGCATCCCCGTACAGCCCTGGCCTCAGCGCGTTCGCCCGCGCGGCCACGGCCAGCGCTTCGCCGAGGCCGGGCAGCAGGGCCGGATCGGGGTTGCCGGATCCCAGGTCCCGTACACCCGGCGGCGCGTCGATCCGGAGCGAGCCGCGGGAGGTGCTCGCAGGGCGTTGCCGCACCCTGCTGCCCCTGCGCCCCGCGGTCTCGATCACTCCGCGCTCACGGAGCGTCCGGTAGGCGGCGGCCACCGTATTCGGATTGACCCCCAGCGCCGACGCCAACTCCCGCATGGGCGGCAGTACATGGCCGGGGGCGAGGTCGCCCGAACCCACCCCGCGCTCCACGCTTGCGGCAATGTCCGATGCGCGCCGCCCGCTGATCCGATACTCTCCTAGCACAAACATGATTATGCACTAGTGCAATGGAGAGCGCAATGCCGGACACCGCAACGCCCGACAGCACCGGCCAGGACGCAGCAGCCCCGTACGAGCCGACCGAGCGCACGGTCCCGAGCCGGGCCAGGCAACGCGCTTCGTACGACCGGGAGGTCGTCCACTCGATACTCGACGAGGGCTACCTCTGCCATCTCGGATTCGTCCGCGACGGGGCACCGGTCGTGCTCCCGACCCTCTTCGGCAGGGTCGGCGAGCGGCTGTACGTGCACGGCTCGACGGGCTCCCGGCCGCTGCGCGCGGCGGGCGCGTCGGATCCGGGCCTGGCGGTCTGCCTGACGGTCACGCTCGTCGACGGCCTGGTGCTGGCCCGGTCCGCGTTCCACCACTCGATGAACTACCGCTCCGTGGTGGTGCACGGCATCGCCCGCACGGTGACCGACCCCGAGGAACGGCGCGTGGCACTCGACGCCATCGTCGATCAGGTCGTTCCCGGCAGGTCGCTGGACTCCAGGCCTGCCGACGCGAAGGAGCTCGCCGCCACGGCGGTCATCCGGCTGGACCTCGACGAGGTCTCCGCCAAGGTCCGCACCGGAGGGCCGAACGACGAGGAGGCGGACCTCGCCCTGCCGTACTGGGCGGGTGTGGTGCCGCTGGCCCACGGCTACGCCGCACCGGTTCCGTCCGACGACCTCGACCCCGCCGTGCCCGTGCCCGACTATCTCGCCGCCCTCTGACACACCTGCACGTGCCGGGCCCGTCACGGGGACGGGCCCGGCACGGGGTCACTCGGAATCCGCGGGATCAGGTGGGCAGGGCCTCCCGGCGCCCGCGGACGGCGGCGGCACCGCGCGCCTCGTCGAGGGCCAGTCCGGCCACCGCACCGAGCAGTAGCAGCGTGCCGATGACCGTGGCAGCGGTGAGCTGTTCGTGCAGGACGGTCACCGCGATGAAAGCCGCGCTCACCGGCTCCAGAAGCATGATCACGGACACGGTCGCCGACCGGACCGCGGCGGCGCCGGCGAAGTAGAGCGCGTAGGCGAGCGCGGTCGGCACAGCCGCCACATAGAGCATCAGCCACAACACCTGCCCCGTTGCGGCGTCGTGCGGCACGAGTTCCTCGGCCAGCGCCGCAGGCAGCAGACCGATAGCGCCGATGCCGAACGCCCACGCACTGGTGGAGAGTGAGTCGCCGGACGCACCCTGGCGTCCCAGCCACCGGGTGAGCAGCGTGATCGCCGCGTAGCCGGCGGCGGACAGCAGGGCCAGCAGCACCCCGGCGGGCCGCACTTCGGCGGCCTCGCCGCCGAGCACGAGCACGGCGAGCCCGGCGAGGGCACCGGCGACGGCGACGAATCCGCCCGTGCCCAGCCGCTCCCCCATCAACAGCCGTGCGCCGACGGCGATGAGGACAGGACCGGCCCCAAGAGTGACGACGGTCCCGACCGCGAGACCGGTCGCTTCGACCGCCGCGAAGTAGGCACTCTGGAACACGGTGAGACCGATGCCGGTCCCCAGGATGCGCAGCAGCCGGAGGCGGCGGGACTCCTGCGGAGCGCGCGGGCGACGGGGTCGCACCGCCAGTACGCCCGCCAGGAGGACGAGACCGCCGGCGCACCGCCAGAACGACAGGGCGAGCGGGCCGAGATCGCTGACCCGGAAGATCAGGGACGCGGCCGCGCCCGCGGTGCCCCAGGCGATACCGGCGACAACGAGATACAGGAGGCTCCGCCCGACGGGCAGGCCGGAAACAGGGTGGGACACGTGACTTCTCCGGAGGAAGAGGGGGTGGTGGTCGCTCGGCTGCGCACGCGGGCAGCGACGAACCGCTCGGGGACTGCCCGAGCCCGGTCTTCGTCAGGAGTGGCCGCGCGCGCTAGGCGACAGGCGGCGGAAGTACGGTCAGGTGCATGATCGCCACCCTACGGCGAGGTCCGGTGCCCGGACAACTCACCCTCCGCGCCGGCGGAGTCGACGCCGCCCTCACCGTCCGATCCCTGCACTCCGGCGCCGGACGCCACCGGACCGGACGGCGGCCTGGGCGCGGCGGACTGGGCGATGAAGGCTCCCATCAGCACCACACCGCCGCCGACGAGCTGGGGCGCGGAGAGGTGTTCGCCGAGGAGCACCCAGGCCAGTACCGTCGCGATGACCGCCTCGAGGCAGGCGACAACACCGGCGACCTGCGGTGAGAGCAGGCGTACCGACACCACACCGGTGACATAGGCGAGCACGGTCGCGAGCAGCACGATCCAGCCCAGCAGCAGCCACGCGGGAACGGCGTTCCCGTTCATCTCGGCGCTCCCGCCCAGAGCCGCCCAGTTCATGCCCCAGGGCCTGGCCACGACGGTGAGCACCGCTGCCCCGACCAGCAGCCCGTACGCGATCACGCCGAACGGATGCGGCGGCCCGGCTTCGGCGGCGCCGTGGCTCCCTCGGTCGCGACTGCCCTGATCGGACAGGACGAAGTAGCCCACCTGACAGCACGCCGCTCCGAGGGCGAGCAGCAGTCCCACGGCGTCGAAGCTCAGTCCGGCCCACACCTCGACGACACAGGCGAGTCCGCCGACCGCGAGGACCACCCCGGCCGCGGCGGCCCGGGTGACGGGCCTGCGCTGCACGAAACGCACCCAGCCGAGGACCAGCGCGGGCGCCAGGTACTCGACGAGAAGGGCGACACCGACAGGGATTCGGGAGATCGCTGCGAAGTAGAAGGCCTGTACGCCCGCGACGGCGAAGAGCCCGAAACCGGCCAGCAGGGCCGGCCGCTCACGCACCAGATGCCGGTGCCGCCAGGCGACGGGCAGCATGACGAGCGCGGCGCCCGACACGCGTAGCCACACCACGTGCAACGGGTCGAGCCCCGCCTCGATCAGCGGCTTGGCCGCCACCCCTGAACCACCGAATGCGAGCGCCGAGACCAAGGCCAGGCCCAGACCGGCGTTTCTCCCCTGAGACGCGTGCATCGGCACATCATGGCAGCCCGCGTCAGCAGCGTCACCCTCGTCACGCCTGTCGGAAGCGTGTCCATGATCACCCCTGCCGGGAACCCTCGGCCAGCCGGTCCGCCGTACGCCCCGCGAGCCACGCCGCCTCCACGCCTGCCCGCTCCAGCACCTCGACGGCACGGCACTCCGGGTCCCCTACCAGGGCAGCGAGAATGTCGAGTCCACCGGTGCGGGACTCCCCGCGCAGAACCGCCCCCCGCTCCGCCCGGCGCATCGCCGCGACGGCCGAGGGAGACCACCCGTCGGCGCCCCGCTCGCCCACCGCCGTCGGATCGCCCGAGTGCTCCGGCGTCCCCTGCCAGCGGAGCCCGTAGCCGATGCTGCGCTGCACGAGATAGCCGAGAACCCTGGCCAGCTGGGGTCCACCGTCGAAGACGGCACGGACCTCGGGGTCGGACTCGATGAGCGAGTGCAGCAGATGAGCCGTGTCGATGTGGCGGTCGCCGTCACGCAGGGCCCGCCTGCGCGCACCTGTCACCACCGACGCCAGTTCAGCGGTGAATCCGGCGTCGCCCGGTGCGGGCTGTTCGGGTATCCAGGGTGTCCGGTTGTGCACATATCCCACCCCATCAGGCCCGGAACACGGTGGCATCCCCGGTACGGCCCATCTGCGCATCCCACCGAGGGCGGGCACCTGAGGAGTTCCTCATCCTTGCGGATGAGATCCCGCTCGCGGGGGGCACCGGTTCGCGGAAAGAGCGCGCGCCGCCTTGCGCAGCGCTCCCGGCGCAACCGGCGACGCACCGGAAACGTCCCTCAGGCCACACCGATCCGACGACACCGGTGGGAGGAGGGATCCTTTTCGTGTCCTGGTTGGTCGCCCTGCCGGCCCTCGACGGGCGGCAGTACGTCTATCGCGTCCACGCCCCTGCCGACGCACTGCCCGCCGACCTGTTCTGGGCGGCGTTCCACTGCCACGACGACGGCCCGCACCCCCGCGCTTCGGACCGGTTCGACGCGGCTGCGATCTGGCGGACCGGACCGGCGAAACTCATCAGCCGGCCATGAAGCGGGCACCCGCACACGACGTACGCCGCAAGAACCCCGCGAAGCCGGGCCCTTGCGGCGTACGGTCGCACACCCCACGGGTCAGTGGTCGTCGTCGGCAAGGATCAGGTAGAGCTTCTTACGGGCATCGTTGATCACCGTGAGCGCCTTCTGACGCTGATCGGCGGAGCCGGTCTTCCAGACCTGCCCGAACGCCTCCATCAGGCCGAACCCGGCCTGGCGGATCTCGTTCACACCCTCCCAGTCGACTCCACGCCCGACTTCCTCCCACGGCGCCTCGGGACCGGTCTCGGCCTCGGTGCGGCCCGCCTCGGTGAGGGTGAACAGCTTCTTGCCGCCCTCGCTCGCGCTGACGATCAGCCCCTCGTCCTCCAGCAGTTGAAGGGTGGGGTAGACGGACCCGGGGCTGGGCCGCCAGGCCCCTCCGCTGCGCTCGCCGATCTCCTGGATCATCTCGTAGCCGTGCATCGAGCGGTCCTTGAGCAGCGCCAGGATCGAGGCACGCACATCGCCGCGCCGCGCCCTTCCCCTGCCGCCGCCCCGGCCACGTCCGCCACCGAACGGCCCCCCGCCGTACGGTCCGCCACCGAAGGGCGGGCCGAACGACCCGAAGGCTGCCCGCCTCCCCTCGTAGTCGCCCCGACCTTGATGACCGGGCCCGCAGTGCCCATGCCCGTGCTCATGCTCGTGTCCATGTGAACGCATCGCTACGCTCCTTCCATCGTTGATCTGTCGCGATGCTTCAACGATATATCGGAACCGATCGCCCGACAACCCCTGGAATCGAACAGGGCCGCCTGACTTGTGCCGGCGAACGTTGATCATTTGCCACCGAAGGGCGATTGATGCCTGTTTGTGCCAGTTAAGGATGACGACTTGCAGATTCGTGTCGGTCACGGAGGACCGACGCCGGCCCTGTCGTCCCGCACCGACAGGTCTCGTACGCGCTGATCCACGTCGTGTGCAGCCCGGCCCGCGCGGGGGTCGATCTGGCAATAGCGTGATCCTCATGACGGCTGAGGACGAGGCGCTGGTGGGCGGCATGGCGAACGCGGGGGCGGTTTTCCGCCGAGGGGAATGGGTGGAGCGACCGGCACCGCGCAACGCGCGCGACCTCCACGCCTATCTCATCGAACTGAAGGAGCACGGCTTCGACGCGGCGCCGGCCCCTGTCGGTCTCACCGCGGATGGCCACGAGCAGCTGACTTTCATCCCTGGCGACGTGGCTCTGCCGCCGTTCCCGGACTGGGCGATGACGAGTTCTGCCCTCGAATCGGTGGGGAGCCTGCTGCGGCGTCTGCATGAGACCAGCGCGGCCGTCGCGGTCGACACCCGCGCCGAGTGGCCCCCGGACCTCGCCGACCCGGAGGGGGGAGCGATGGTGTGCCACAACGATGTGTGCCCGGACAACGTCGTCTTCCGCGACGGTCGCGCCGCGGCCCTGATCGATTTCGACATGGCGGCACCGGGCCGTGCCCTCTGGGACATCGCCATGACCGCCCGCTACTGGGTGCCCATGCTTGATCCCGAGTCCGCGGCCGCTCTCTACCCCCGAGGGCTGGATGCGGCCGCACGGCTGCGGACTCTTGCCGACAGCTACGGCCTCTCGGCGGGGGACCGCGCCGAGTTGCCCTGCGTCATCGAGCAGGCCACGGAGGTCTGCCGGGCCTTCGTCGCCCGCCGCGTGGCCGGCGGAGACCGCGTCTATCTCCGGGCGTTGGCCGCGCGTGGTGGATGGGAACGCTGGGACCGCGTGCAGACCTGGCTGGTGGACCACCGTCAGACGTTCACAGCTGCCCTGCTGAACTGACCGGCCTGGACGTGCGAGGACGGACTCACCAAAGCATCGCCTTGCGTCGGCTGATGCCTTCCGACGGCACCGCTGGGAGCACGTCCGGCGCTGTGACCTGCCGCGTTCCTGGGCAGTGATCCGAACAGACCCCGCAGGGTGGCGTTTCCAGGGACTCGTTGCGGGTCGGGGCGAGGGCGTCAGCCCTCACCCCGACCGTGGTGGGTGAAGCCGCGAGTTCGGGGAGTGGGTTGGGGTTCGGGGACGCTGGGACCCTCTGTCGAGTGCGGTGTTCTTCGGATGGATGGGTGCGCCGGCGGTGTGCTCTCTGCCGCGAGTGTGTGACCGGACCACCCCGGCACATGGGGCGCCGGCGAACGGTCAGTCGGAGATGACGGCGGTGCGGTGGATCCAGTCGCCGCCGTGTGCCGCCCCGTGTATGAAGGCAGCGACGTCCGCCCGGCCGATCGTCGGGTTGCCCTTCATCGGCAGCCGGTTCTCCGCACGGTACGTGCCCTTGGCCGGGCCGTGGGTGAGCCGGGTCGGATGGACGACGGTCCAGTCCAGCTGCTGGAGCGGATGCTTTCGTCGGCGGTCTCCTTGTTCGCGTAGATCGACCGCAACAGCGTCCGGCAGATCAGTCTCTGTGCGGGGCTCGACCACGCGAGCGTGTGGCCGACTCCTCGGCAGGGCCGCCAACCGCGAATTGGCCTTGGACCGTGCGTAGCGGTCCGCCTACGGTCACCGTCATGAGGATTCGCATCGTCGACGCGTTCACCGACCGCCCCTTCGCCGGCAACCCCGCAGGCGTCCTGATCCTGGAATCCGGCCCCTTCCCCGACGCCGGCCGGCTTCAGCAGATCGCCGCCGAGGTCAACCTCTCCGAAACGGCGTTCGCCCACCCCCTGCCGCCCGGCGGCGATGCCGACTGGGCCCTGCGCTGGTTCACCCCGACCACCGAGGTCGACATGTGCGGGCACGCCACACTCGCCACCGCGCACGTCCTGCACACCACGGGAACGGCGAGCGGCACGGTCCGCTTCTCGACCCGCTGCGGAATCCTGCGCGCCACCACCCACCCGGACGGCACTCTCACTCTGGACTTCCCGACGGCTCCGCTGACACCCGTCACCGCCCCGCCCGGCCTGGCGAAGGCGTTGGGCGCCGATCCCGTCTCCGTCCACGACACGGGGTCGCACGTCGGCGACCTGCTGATCGAACTCGCCGACGAGGCTGCCGTACGCGCGCTCTCGCCGGACTTCGCCGGACTGGTCGCCCACTCCCGGCGCGGCGTCATCGCCACGGCCGCGGCCGCGGACCCTTCGCGCGGTTACGACTTCGTGTCGCGCGGCTTCTTCCCCGGAGTGGGCATCGACGAGGATCCGGTGACCGGAAGCGCCCACACCGCCCTGGCCCCGTTCTGGTCGGCACGCCTCGGGCGCGAGGACCTCACCGGCCTGCAGGCCTCCGCCCGCTCCGGCCTCGTCCGCACCTCACTGCGCGGAGACCGCACCCTTCTGACCGGCAGCGCCGTCACCGTCATCGACGGGGAACTGCTGGCCGCACTCTGACAGCAGGGCCGGGGCGCACAGGTCAGCACCCCGGCCCCTTCGTTCACGGCGTCGGCAGCCAGCCCACCTTCCCCGCGAGCAACGCGTATCCCACGAACGCCCCGATATCGAGCAGGGCGTGCGCGACCACCAGCGGACCGACGCGTCCCCAGCGCCGGTAGAGCAGCACGAAGACGACGCCCATGACCGTGTTCCCGATGAAGCCGCCGATGCCCTGGTACAGGTGGTAGGAGCCGCGCAGCACCGAACTCGCCATCAGGGCTGCCATCGGTGTCCAGCCCAACTGCCCCAGTCGGCGCAGCAAATAGCCGACGACGATGACTTCCTCCAGAACGGAGTTCTGCACCGCGGAGAGAATCAGGACGGGGAACTTCCACCACACGTCGGGCAGTGACTCGGGAACCACCGTCAGGTTGAATCCGCCCGCCCGCGCCATCAGGTAGAACACCAGCCCCGCACTGCCGATCCCCGCCGCGACCAGGGTGCCGCGCCCGAGGTCGGACCAGGGCCTGGTCCGGTCGAAGCCGAGGACACGCAGACCGGCGCCCTCACGGGTCAGCAGATGGGCCACCAGCACGACGGGCACCAGCGCCGTTGCGATTCCGAACAATTGCCAGGCCAGATCCAGCCACGGCCGCCCGGGCGCGTACGAACCGTTCAGCGTCGCGGCCTGATCCTTCAGACCTCCTGGTTTCGTCAACGATCCGACAAAGCTGATCAGGGCAGACACCCCGCTGGCCCCCAGCGAGAGGGCCAGCACCAGCACCGTCTCCTGCCGCAGGATCCGTCGCGAAACGGCCTCATGAGGAGTGAATTCAGCCACGCGCCCCGCCTCCACCAGTACACCTGCCTTCAGTTCTGCAATCGCAACTCATGCCGCCCGCCGTCCCGCTAAGGTCTCGAATGCAGGTACGAAGATCATGCGTGACAGGCCGGGGGACGATCGCCATTGCCGATGGTGCGGTCCCCCTTTTCCTTGTTCATCCTCAAGGAGGCACCATCGACATGGGACGTCATAGCTTGCCCGACGGCTACCCGGCGCAGGGTCACCGGGACTCCCCTCACCCGCGCCGCCGCCGCTCCGTCGCCATCGCCACGGTGCTCGTCCTGGCTGGGGCGGCGGGCACAGCGGTCGCGGCGACGGGCGGCCTGCTGTCGTTCTCGGACTCCTGCGAGGACTCGGCGGTACGCCTGACCGTGGTCGCTTCCCCGGACATCGCCCCTGCTCTCCGGACCGTCGCGGCCAGGGCGCGCAAGGAGCCGGCGCGGTCCGACGGCCGCTGCCTCCATGTCACCGTTGCCGCCCGCGATTCGTACAAGGTCGCGAACACGCTCGCCACGGGTTCGGGAAATCCCGGCTTTCAGGTCTGGCTGCCGGACTCCGACCTCTGGCTGGACCGCGCGAAGGGCACGGGCAACGGCATCCCGGTCGTCCCGGGCGACTCCGTGGCCACCTCCCCCGTGACCGTCGGCATGGTCCCTTCTGTGTCCAAGGCACTGGGCTGGCCCGAGAAGACCTACTCCTGGGCCGAGTTGGCTGCTTCGGCCGTGGGATCGGACCAGGTCCGTCTGGGAGTTGCCGATCCGGCACGCAGCGCCACCGGCCTGCTTGCTCTCAGCAGCATCGGAGCGTCGCCGGGCGGGCCGGGCGGGGACCACGACACCGAGGTCGCCGCCGTGGCCGAGGCTCTGGCGCAGCGGATGTCCGACAGCGATACGCAGATGCTCGAGGCGCTGGCCCAGGGATCCTCGGGAGCCGAGGGCGGATACCCGACTCCCGACCAGGCGGTTCTGGTCTCCGAACAGGCGGCGTTCACCCACAACGCGAGCGCGCCGAGTGCGGGCAGGCTCGAACTCTTCTACCCCGCGGACGGCACCCCGCTCCTCAACTATCCGTACGCTCTGGTCAACAGCGCCGAGCTGACCGACGACGAGAGCAGAGCCGCCTTCCGGTTCATGAGACTGCTGGACGGCGACAGAGCCCACGCCGTCCTGGAGAAGAACGGCTTCCGTACCACCGACGGCACCACCGAGCCCGCGGTGGTCGAGTCCGCGGGCGGCAGAACTCCTCAGCCGTTCGCCACCCCTGCCGCCGTTCCGCCCTCCGCCGACGTGCTGCAGGAGACCCTCGGCATGTGGACGGTCACCGTGCAGAGCGCCCGGCTGACCACCGTCGTCGACGCCTCCGGTTCCATGGCCCTCACGGTGCCGGGGCGCGACCGGTCACGGATGGACGTCACCAAGGCCTCGTTGATCCAGGCACTGGGACACTTCACACCCGACGACGAGATCGGCCTGTGGGTGTTCGCGACGACCCTCGACGGGGACAAGGACTACCGCGAGGTGGTGCCCACCCGGAGGCTCGGTGATCCGGCGAAGGGCGGCGGAACGCACCGGGAGAAGCTTGCTGCAGCCTTCAATGCGCTGAAACCCGTGCCGAACGGTGCGACCGGTCTGTACGACACCACCCTGGCCTCGTACGAGGAGGCGCAGTCGACCTATGTGAAGGGCAGGTTCAATGCCCTGGTGATCCTCACCGACGGTTCGAACCAGGACGACCACAGCATCTCCAGGAGCGCCCTGATCGACCGGCTGAAGGAGGTCTCGGACCCGGAGAGACCGGTTCCGATCATCGCGATCGCGGTGGGCCCGGACGCCGACCGCACAGACGTGACGGACATGGCTGAGGTGACAGGCGGAGGTGGCTACGAGGTCAGCGACCCCGCCGAGATCCAGGGTGTCATCCTGCAGGCCATCATGACGGCCGGGCAGAGCGGTCGCGGAGCCCAGGAGTAGCCTCCGCCGAGCGCCCGACACCCGAACGGCCCGAACGGCCCGAATGGCCCGAGCGGCCCGAGCGCTCGTACGGCCCGGGCGCCCGAAGCAACCGAGCGCCCGGGAGGGGCATTCCCCGGAATCCGGGAGCAGCCTCCTCCCGGCCGGGGCTCAGCCGTCGCCGGCCCTCAGGGAGCGGGAAAGCCGACCGGCCAGGTGTGCACCGGTTCGCCCGCCTGCATCAGCTCCCCGTAGCGCCGGGTGGTGGCAGCCAGCGCGGCCTCGCGTTCGAGACCTGCCTCCAGCGCCCGGTGGTACGTGTCGACCTGCCAGGAGGCCCCGTTCACCCGGAGCCTGCAGCGTTCCTCGATGACGCCGAGATAGCGGTCGCGGTCCACGGGCTCGATGTTCCAGGCGTCGAGCCCGGCGGCGGCGAGGGGCAGCAGCTCATCCCGCACCAGTTGGACCGCGGGCACCTTCGCGACACCGCCCGAACGGCCCGGGCGGGGCCAGAGCAGCTCCGCGTCGATTCCGTGCCGGCAGGCGGCGTCGAAGTTCTCGGCGGCCGCCTCGAAGGGCAGCCGGGTCCACACCGGCCGGGGCTCGTCGGCGAGCGCGCGCACCAGGCCGTAGTAGAAAGCGGCGTTGGCGATCACGTCCGTGACCGTAGGTCCGGCAGGCAGGACCCTGTTCTCCACCCTGAGGTGGGGAATGCCGTCGGCAAGGCCGTATACCGGCCGGTTCCAGCGGTAGACCGTGCCGTTGTGCAGTACGAGCTCGGCAAGGGTGGGAACGCCGCCCTCGTCGAGCACGCGCAGGGGTTCCTCGTCGTCGCAGATCGGCAGCAGCGGCGGAAAGTAGCGCAGATTCTCCTCGAAGAGTTCGTGGGCGGAGCTGATCCAGCGCTCCCCGAACCACGTCCTCGGGCGGACCCCCTGGTTCGTCAGCTCGGGTGGCCGCACGTCTGTGGCCTGTAGGAACAGTGGCGGCCTGGACTCACGCCACAGCTCCTTGCCGAAGAGGAAGGGGGCATTGGCCCCAAGTGCGATCTGGACGGACGCGATGGCCTGGGCGGCGTTCCACACGTCCGCGAAGCGGGCCGGCGTCACCTGCAGGTGGAGCTGGACCGAGGTGCACGCCGACTCGGGCGCGATGGACGCGGAAGTCGCCACCAGGCGTTCGACGCCCTCGATATCGAGGGCGAAATCCTCGCCGCGTGCCGCGGCCATTTGATCGTTGAGAAGCGTGTAGCGGTCCACATCCGACAGATTGGCCGAGACCACGTCGTGGCGGCCCAGTGTCGGCAGGATACCGATCATCATGATCCCGGCATCGACCTCGGCGGCCTTCCTGTGGGCATATGCAAGTCCGGTGCGGAGCTCTTCGGCCAGCTGATCGAAAACCCGTCCGCTCAGCCGGTGCGGAAGGATATTTACTTCCAGGTTGAACATCCCGAGTTCGGTCTGGAAATCCCGGCTGGCGATCCGCTGGAGGACCTCCGCATTCCGCATCCTCGGCATACCGTCGGAGCCCGCCAGATTGAGCTCGATCTCCAGACCCATGAGATTTCTGGGACGATCGAACCTCTCCTCCGACAGGAGCCTCTCCAGCCCCTCCAGGCACTGGGAGAGCTTTTTCCGGTACGCCTGCCGATCGGACAGGTCAAAGGCGCCCGCCACGACCTTCTCGCCCATCGAAGGGTCCCTCCTCGAGTGGGCGGCCCGCGGCCCAGGCCGCTCGCATCACGATCGATAATGCCCAGACGGGGTGATCTATAACGCCCCCATGTCCACGGGTACCCGCTAGTCTGGCGACAGAAGCCGGGGGCACATTCCTTCGGCATGCGGCCAATGCACAGTCACTGCCGGATGCGTGGTAGAAACACCGATGGGTTTCAGCCTACCGCTGTGTCGGAAGAAAACCTGGCAGGGAGCATACCGGGCCTGCCGAACCAACCCGAACTCCGCATTTCAAAGGCTCGATCCTGCCTTGCGTGCAATATGTGGGACAGCTAGACGAAACATCGTGTGAACACTTGTCGTATAAACTCTGCGAACGAGGCAGAGAGTTGACGCACCGGCCAGTCCGCCCGTCACCGGCCTTCCTCTGGCCCCGCACGCCGACAGCGCCGTCTGCACACCCGCCCACGCATCACCGTGTCTCCAAGTGAGAGGCGACCCACTATGCCGCTGCATGTTTCTCCGGCCCCAGCGCCCGCACTGCGCAGCGTTCTCGCGGCACTCGGTTCTCCCACCGCAGTCCGCGAGGCCCACACGCCCGCTCTCCGGTCCGTCCAGGGATCACTGAGCCCCGAACTGCCCCTCCCGGTCCATGTACTGGACCGGATCGTCCCGAACGACGCCACGCCCCGCACGCGCCTCGCCGGCTGGCGCTTCCTGATCCGCAGCGGAGAGCGCGCCGTGGCCGCTGCGGACACCATGCTGACCGCCGACGGCTGGACCTTCTCCCACTTCTTCGAGGGGCCGTACATCGTCTCGACCGAACTCGCCGTACGACAGGCGGATTCGGCAGCAGCGCACTACCAGCCGCGCCTGCTGTCCGTGCCGGAGCTCTACATGCTCACGCTGTGGCTGCACGCGGACACCGACGCCGACGCCGGGGGAGGCACGCTCGCCCCGACGGATGTGCTGGTGCCCCTCGCGCCCGCTCCTCCCGGCATCACGGCCCACCGACCGCATCGCGTCTCCGATCTGCTTCCGGTCATGACCATGCGTGTCTCCCCGGCTCCGCTGCCCGGCCTGCCCGGTCTCCTCGGTTCGCCCGCCTGATCCTCGTACGCCATGCGCCCCCGCCGTGCACCACGGCGGGGGCGCATTCGTACCCGTCCGGACTAGCCCCTTCAGGCCACCCCGAACCACCCGAAGGGACAGTGCAGTTGCGTTGAACCGTCCGGCCGGGTGATGCGTCATGAGAGGAGAAGAGCAGCTGCCGCGAAATCCCTGCGGAAAGACGCCCGTGGGGCAACACTGGGACCGGACCGACTGATACGGGGGCGGCCATGAACACATCGTCAAGCCGCAGGACACTCGACTCAACGCAGCGAAAGAACCCATCCATGTGCCAGCACCAGCCACCCTGCCCGACCGCGGACTCCAACGACCGGGAAGCCGCGCGCCTGACGGCCCATCACCCGGAACAGGGCTGGAGCCTGCTGTGCAACGGCGTCCTGCTCTTCGAGGACACCGGTGAGCTGCTCCCGGACGGGCAGATCATCGCCCCGCACCGGTCGCTGAAGACCGGCCAGGTGATGAAGGCCGCCTGACCGCGGCCGGAGAAACACGGGGGCCGGCCCGGAGTGGTCTCCGCACCGGCCCCGACGGGTGTCCGCGTTTCTACTGGTCGTACTCGTCCAGCGGCGGGCAGGAGCAGACCAGATTGCGGTCGCCGAAGGCGCCGTCGATCCGGCGCACCGGCGGCCAGTACTTGTCCGAAGGCGTGACGCCGGCCGGGAAGACAGCCTCTTCGCGGCTGTAGGCGTGCGTCCACTCGCCACCGAGCGCGGCCGCCGTGTGCGGGGCGTTGCTCAGCGGGTTGTCCTCCGCGCTCCACGCGCCCGATGCGACCTTCTCGATCTCACCGCGAATGGCGATCATCGTGTCGCAGAACCGGTCGAGCTCCGCGAGGTCCTCGCTCTCGGTGGGCTCGATCATCAGCGTCCCGGCCACCGGGAACGACATCGTCGGCGAATGGAAGCCGTAGTCGATCAGCCGCTTGGCGACGTCGTCGATGCTGACGCCTGTCGCCTTGGAGATCGGGCGCAGATCCACGATGCACTCGTGTGCGACCAGACCGGCCGGGCCGTTGTACAGGATCGGGAAATGCGGTTCCAGACGCTTGGCGATGTAGTTGGCCGCGAGCACGGCGACCTGCGTCGCACGCTTCAGTCCCTCGCCGCCCATCAGGCGTACGTACGCCCAGGAGATAGGGAGGATTCCGGCCGAGCCCCACGGGGCCGCCGAGATCGGGCCGACGCCGGTCTCGGGACCGGCGGCCGGCTGGAGCGGGTGGTTGGGAAGGTACGGCGCCAGGTGCGCACGGACACCGACCGGGCCGACGCCCGGGCCACCGCCGCCGTGCGGGATGCAGAAGGTCTTGTGCAGGTTCAGGTGCGAGACGTCGCCGCCGAACTTGCCCGGCTTGGCGAGGCCCACCAGCGCGTTGAGGTTGGCGCCGTCGACGTACACCTGACCGCCCGCGTCGTGCACCTCGCCGCAGATCGCGGCGACGTGCTCCTCGAAGACACCGTGCGTGGACGGGTAGGTGATCATCAGGACCGCGAGTTCGTCGCGGTGCTTCTCGATCTTGGCGCGCAGGTCGTCGATGTCGACTTCGCCGTCGTCGGCGGTCTTCACGACGACGACCTTCATCCCGGCCATCACGGCGCTCGCGGCGTTGGTGCCGTGCGCGGAGGACGGGATGAGGCAGACCGTACGCCCCTCGTCACCATTGGCCCGGTGGTAGGCGCGGACGGCCAGAAGACCGGCGAACTCACCCTGGGAGCCCGCGTTGGGCTGGAGGGAGACGGCGTCGTAGCCGGTGACCTCGGCCAGGCGCTCCTCCAGCTCGCGGATGAGGGTGAGGAAGCCCTGTGCCTGCTCGGCCGGCGCGAAGGGGTGCAGCGCACCGAATTCGGGCCAGGTGATCGACTCCATCTCGGCGGTGGCGTTGAGCTTCATGGTGCAGGAGCCGAGCGGGATCATGCCGCGGTCCAGCGCGTAGTCGCGGTCGGCGAGCTTGCGCAGGTAGCGCAGCATCGCCGTCTCGGAACGGTGCTGGTGGAAGACCGGGTGGGCGAGGACGGTGTCGGTGCGCAGCAGGTTCGCGGGCAGCGCGTCGCCTGCGTCGGCGTCGAGGGCCTCGATGTCGCCGCCGGCTCCGAAGGCGGCCCAGACAGCCGCGATCTGCGCACGGGTGGTGGTCTCGTCGCAGGCGATGGAGACGTGGTCGGCGTCGACGAGCCGCAGGTTCACCCCGCGCTCGCGGGCACCGGCGACCACACCGGCAGCTGCGCCGGGAACGCTCACGGTGAGCGTGTCGAAGTAGGCGCCGTGCACCACGTCGGCACCGGCGGCCCGCAGGCCGTCGGCCAGGATCGTGGCGTACCTGTGGGTGCGCCGCGCGATCGTGCGCAGACCGTCGGGGCCGTGGTAGACGGCGTACATCCCCGCCATGACGGCGAGCAGCACCTGCGCGGTGCAGATGTTGCTGGTGGCCTTCTCCCGGCGGATGTGCTGCTCGCGGGTCTGGAGGGCGAGCCGGTACGCCTTGTTGCCGTCGGCGTCGACGGAGACGCCCACGAGACGGCCGGGCAGGCTGCGCGCGAACTTCTCGCGGACGGCCATGAAGCCGGCGTGCGGTCCGCCGAAGCCCATCGGGACACCGAAGCGCTGCGTGGTCCCGACGGCCACGTCCGCGCCCAGCTCGCCGGGGGAGGTGAGCAGGGTCAGGGCCAGCAGATCGGCCGCGACGGTGACGATCGCACCGAGCTCGTGTGCGCGGTCGATGACGGGCTTGATGTCACGGACCGCTCCGGAGGCGCCCGGGTACTGCAGCAGGACGCCGAAGACGCCGCGCTCGGCGACCTCGGCCGGAATTCCGTCGGTGAGGTCTGCGACGACCACCTCGACGCCGGTCGGTTCGGCGCGGGTCCGGATCACGGCGACGGTCTGCGGCAGGGTGTCGGCGTCGACCAGGAAGACGCCGTTCCTGACCTTGCCCACGCGCCGTGCGAGCGCCATGGCCTCGGCAGCCGCCGTGCCCTCGTCGAGGAGGGAGGCACCGGAGGTGGGCAGACCGGTCAGGTCGGCCACCATCGTCTGGAAGTTCAGCAGGGCCTCGAGCCGCCCCTGGGAGATCTCCGGCTGGTAGGGCGTGTACGCCGTGTACCAGGCGGGGTTCTCCATGACGTTGCGCAGGATCACGGGCGGGGTGAACGTGCCGTAGTAGCCGAGCCCGATCATCGGTGCGAGGACCTGGTTGCGGTCGGCGAGGCGTCGCAGCTCGGCCAGGACCTCGGCCTCGGTACGGGCAGCCGGGAGGTCCAGCGCCTCGGCGCTCTTGATCACGTCCGGCACGGCAGCGGCGGTCAGCTCGTCGAGGGAGCCGTATCCGACGTGCGCGAGCATCTTGGCCTGGGCCTCGGCATCGGGCCCGATGTGGCGCTGCTCGAAGGGAATGCCCTGCTCCAGCTGGGAGAGCGGAGTGCGACGGGGGGTCATGATGGAGGCCTCCTGGTCTCACGACCTGCGAGGGGCACCACGGCGTGGCTGCCCGAACGGCCTCCCCATCTGTCATCTCGACCTGAGAGCTTCA
The DNA here is from genome assembly GCF_040605575.1 of Streptomyces sp. NPDC005566. NCBI lineage: Bacteria > Bacillati > Actinomycetota > Actinomycetes > Kitasatosporales > Streptomycetaceae > Streptomyces > Streptomyces sp. NPDC005566. The sequence continues at coordinate 52,191 of NZ_JBEXDB010000029.1, forward strand.
CCGGCACGCCCTGAGGCACACCGGCTTTCACCGTCGGTGAGGATGGGGCCCGCCACGGCACGAGCCGTACGGATCCCGTCCTGCTTTCCAGAGTGACCTCGTCCGTGCGGTACGGGGGCCTGAGAGATTCCGGGGAGGAGTTGCTCCTTCGGCGCCACCGGATTTCTCCGGAGGACTCTCCCGCACAGGGTCAGCAGCCGTGTTCCAGACTACCAGCGGGCCGGCGCGGGCCGTCTCGAGTGGCCGAAGCCCCGGATCTGGCCTTTCGTAGTGCCTGTGGAGCAGTTGCGACCACCCTGACCGCAGTGCGACCAGTGGGAGGCACCGTGCAGACCGACATCGATCCGCGCAGCCTGATCGGCCGCAAGGCCTACGACCGCCAAGGCTCCAAGATCGGAACGGTGGACGAGGTCTATCTCGACGATGCCACCGGCGTACCCGAGTGGGCGGCCGTGCGCACCGGACTCTTCACCCGGGACGCCTTCGTCCCGCTGGAACCGAGCGAATTCGTCGACGGCACCCTGGTGATCCCCTTCGACCGCGCCCTGATCAAGGACGCTCCCGACTTCGGAGTCGGCCGCCATCTCTCCCCTGAGCAGGAGCTGCAGCTGTACCGCCATTACGGGCTGGACTCCGCCGCGCCGGGCGGCACCGGGCCCGACAGGGACTTCGGCAGGCTGGCCGGCCACGAGGAGTAGTCCACGGGGTCTCGGACCAGGGGCAGCGGGTCGGCCGGCTGGAGCTGCGGATCGTCGACACGGAACGTGCGCACCCGGCCCGGCCGCTCCCCCGGCTCCTCGAACCGGACCGTGACACGGCCGACGCCGCTGCCCTGCACCCAGCCGTGGCCGTGGACGTCGTGCCGGACGTCGTGGCCTGCGGGCCACCGCCGGCCCGCCAGCCGGTCCGCCCTCTCCTCGGCCGCCTCCTCCGCCGTGACCGGCTCGTCGGGGGCACCGCCGGCCCCGCCCTCCGACTCGTCCGCCACCGCCTGCAGCGCATCGGCGGCCTGCGCGAAGAGATCCTCCTGGGTGAAGTCCGCGAGCCCCGTGACGCCCACTCCCAAGAGCCGTACGCCACCGGTGGTGTCAACGGCCTCCAGCAACCGCGCCGCGGCTTCTCTGACGACCGTGGGGTCGTCCGTGGGGCCGCGCAGGGTCTCGGAGCGGGTGAGCGTGGAGAAGTCGTAGCGGCGCACCTTGAGCACGACGGTCCGCCCCGACCGCCCCGCGCCCCGCAGGCGCTCCACACACCGTCCGGCCAGCCTCTCGACCTCCGTCCTGACCCGGACCCGGTCGTGCAGGTCCACGTCGAAGGTGTCCTCGACCGATACGGACTTCGCGTCCCGTTCCGCGACGACGGGCCGGTCGTCGTGCCCGAGTGCCATGCGGTACAGCGCGACGCCGTGCGCCTTGCCCAGCAGACGGACGAGCTCCGCCTCCCCCGCCTCGGCAAGGTCCTGGACCACCGTCATCCCAGCGCGCCGCAGATGGTCCCCGGTGGCGGGCCCGACGCCCGGCAGGATCCGCACGGACATGGGAGCGAGCAGTTCGCGCTCCGTACCCGGCTCGATGAGCAGGAGACCGTCCGGTTTCGCCTCCTCCGAGGCGATCTTGGCCAGCATCTTGGAACCGGCCAGGCCGACCGAACCGCTGAGTCCGGTGACGCCTGTGATGACCGTGCGCAGCTGCTCACCGATCGCACGGGCCGATGCCGCGTCATCGGCGACCCCACCGGCCTCCAGGTCGACGAACGCCTCGTCCAGGCTGAGCGGCTCGACGAGCGGCGACAGCCGCCCGAGGAGCTCCATCACCTGGTCGCTGACCGTCCGGTAGAGCGCGAAGCGCGGCACCAGATAGGCGGCGTTGGGTGCCAGCCGTCTGGCCTGCGCCATGGGCATCGCCGAATGCACACCGAACCGCCGGGCTTCGTACGACGCGGTGGCAACCACCCCGCGCATCCCCAGTCCGCCCACCACCACCGGTTTGCCGCGCAGGCTGGGCTTCGCCGCCTGCTCGGCAGAGGCGTAGAAGGCATCCATGTCCAGATGCAGGATGGTGGGAGCGGATCTCACACCTACCGATGCTGCCCTATGCCACTGACAACGGGCCTGCTCCGCGCCTGTGCGGCGCGGGGCAGGCCCGGTGGCTCAGCCCGCGCGGTTGCGCCGCCGGGCCAGCTCGTCCGCGGGGTTGTTGCCGATCAGCGTCTCCCCCGTGTCGACCCGCTCCCCGTGGAGCTGGGACAGGGTCGCGTCCACATCACGCCAGACGACGCCCACGGCGATACCGAAGACGCCCTGGCCCCCCTGGAGCAGATCCACGACCTCGTCGGGCGAGGAGCACTCGTAGACCGTCGCCCCGTCGCTCATCAGGGTCATCCGTTCAAGATCCGTGAATCCGCGGGCCCTCAGGTGCTGGACCGTGGTGCGGATGTTCTGCAGCGCGACACCTGTGTCGAGGAACCGCTTCACGATCTTGAGGAGGACAACGTCCCGAAAACTGTAGAGGCGCTGTGTCCCCGACCCGTACGCCGGACGCACGCTCGGTTCCACCAGACCCGTACGGGCCCAGTAGTCGAGCTGTCGGTAGGTGATCCCGGCCGCCGCGCACGCCGTCGGCCCCCGGTAGCCGATGTCACCTGCCACTACCGCACCGTCCGCTGCCACCGCCGCCGGCTGAACCGGCTGTCTGATGGTGTGGTCGGCCGCACTGCTGTGCTGCCGGTACGGCCCACCTGCAGCCGTACCGTCGCCGCTGCTTCTCACGCCGACCTCCGTCCTTGACCTGCCATCTCGAAGGTAGGCAGTCACCAGGGGTGCGTCAACGATCGCCACACTCGGCACGCCGAGTGATAATCACCCTGAGGGTGGTTTCCCGTGTCTCGTTTCCGGGAACGGCTTGTCGGATGCGGGCACTGCACGGGACGGTCACTGACTGTTCGTACCGAAGTCCTCCGGTGAGATCTGGTCGAGGAACTCACGGAACTTCTCGACCTCGTCCTCCTGCTCGTCCGGGATGGCGATCCCGGCGTCGTCCAGCACACCGTCGCTGCCGTAGATCGGCGTGCCGGTACGCAGGGCGAGCGCTATGGCGTCGGACGGCCGCGCGCTCACCTCGACTCCGCTGGCGAAGACCAGCTCCGCGTAGAAAACCCCTTCTCTGAGGTCCGTGATCCGGACCTCTGTGAGCTCCTGGCCGACGGCCTCGAGCACATCCTTGAAGAGATCATGGGTCAGCGGCCTGGCCGGAGCCATGCCCTGCTGGGCGAAGGCGATCGCGGTCGCTTCCCCAGGGCCGATCCAAATGGGGAGGTACCGGTCGCCTCCCACTTCACGCAGGAGCACGATCGGTTGGTTGGAGGGCATTTCCACCCGGACACCCACAACGTCGAGCTCGTTCACACAGCAACCCTAGGACGTGCCCGCCATGTTTGGATAGTCGGGCTCCGCCGCGGTCAGTGGAACCGGACCTTGAGGGCGGTCTGCACGAAGGCCGCGTGGAGCCGGACGGACAGCTCCGCGAGCTCTCTCGCGGTGGCCTCCGCATGGGCCCTGGTCTGCGGATTCCGGTGCCTACGCAGGGGCGCGACCACCTGTTCGACCAGTCCTGCCTCACGATCCGCGGCGGCCTTGACGGCCCGCAGATGACGAGGTTCCAGACCGAATCGCCCCAGATCCGCCACAAGTCTCGCGACGGTCACCGCCTCGGCTTCGTAGCTTCCCTCAGGAGACGGAGCGATCAGCCCGTAGGACTCCCACTCGACGAGCTGGTCCTCACTGACGTCAGCGGCGGCAAGAAGCTCGGAGCGCCCGATCCGGGCGGCTGTGGCCCGGCCGGGGTCCGGCTCCCAGCGACCGTCCACGAGCTCGCCCTGTCCGCCGCCGGACGGCAGCGCGGCCTGCTCGCCGCGGGCGAGGGCGTCCAGGTGCTCACGGATGACCTTGAGGGGAAGATAGTGGTCCCGCTGCATGCGCAGCACCTGGGCCAGCCGCTCGATGTCGGCCGGGCTGAACTTGCGATAGCCGGAGGGCGTCCGCTGCGGCTCGATGAGCCCCTCGGCCTCCAGAAAGCGGATCTTGGAGATCGTTACTTCGGGAAACTCGTCGCGCAGCTGCAGAAGCACCGTGCCGATGCTCATGGCGCGCTCGTCCGCGGCGGCGGTGCCGTGACCGGCACCGCCTGTCGGTGTTCGCAGCATGAACCTTCCTGGGGGTCCTACCGGACGCAGTCCGGGGGAGGGTCAGACGCCCCGCTGGCTCGCGTAGAAGACCAGCCGGTACTTGCCGATCTGAACTTCGTCGCCGTTGGACAGCAGGACGGAATCGATGCGCTCACGGTTGACGTAGGTGCCGTTGAGGCTGCCGACGTCGCCCACGGTGAAACTACCGTCCGGGCTCCTGCGGAACTCCACATGGCGCCGCGACACGGTCACGTCGTCGAGGAAGATGTCGCTCTGCGGGTGACGGCCCGCAGTGGTCAGCTCGCCGTCCAACAGGAAGCGGCTGCCGGAGTTCGGACCGCGGCGCACCACCAGGAGCGCGGATCCCGCGGGCAGCGCGTCGACGGCTGCCTGTGCTTCCGGCGAGAGGGAAGGAACGGCAGTCTGTCCCGTCACCTCGGCCTCGTACGCCTCGATGCCGGAGATCGAGATCGTCGAGGTCGTCTCGGAAGCGCGCTCGGGCACTCCGCCCCGCAGCGGCGCCCCGCAGTTGGAACAGAAACGGCCGGCCTCGCTATTGCGATGCCCGCACCTCGTACAGACCGGCATGGAGGAACCCTCCGGGGCGGGGGTGAACCCTCCACCCGTACTTGAGGTCGATGGTTCCCCGAAACCTATGCGTCCGGCACCGGCAGGGTCAACAGACGACGCGCCGGAGGCACCCCGCTGATCCCCCGGTGAACCCGGCACCTCATCGCGGAAGAGCGGGCGCTCCGAGCCCTGCTCCTCGGCGCCCTGACCCTGGCGCGGAGCACGGTGGCGAGCAGCGTTGCTGTCCTCGCGTGCACTCTTTCCGAACAACTTCGCAAACAACTTCACGGGCGTTTCCCCTTGACCGAAATAGACCCGCCCGTGGGGCAGGACGAACCCTGAATGAACACACCTGCCGACCCGGACATTCTCACAACGTCCGTATCCACCCGACAGTTTCCACCACGCGCCACCGATCCGATGCGCCGACCCCCCGCAACCTCTTGCCTGTGTCCTGCGAGCCCCGTGCGCCTGGGCTTCACTGGGGCGACGACCGAGCGTAGTCAGGCAGCTTCGCCGGTCGCAAGGCGTCGACGACGATCTCCTCGGCCTGCGCCACCTCCGCCGTGGCCTGCTCCTTCTCGAGCGTCTGCACCACTCCGCCGGGGATGTTGAGCGCCGGCTCGAGGTCCTGCGGTTTGCCGATCACCTTGAACACGTACGGAGACCGGATCCTCCGGTTGTCCACCCGCAGGTCTCCCCCGTCGCCGGAGAAGTAGGTATTGGCCACCACCCGCACGCCGTTGATCTCGATCGCTTCGGCACCCGCCGCCCGCAGCTCCTGGATCGCATCGAGAAGCATGTCCGGTTCGACCGCACCGCTCGGGTCGTTGATGGTGAGGGTGATGCCGGGTCCCTTGGCCGCGACCGTACCCGCGAGGATGCCGAGCTGCCGCTCCTTCTCGAGCGTCTGCTTGCGGGCCTCCTCCGCCTGGTCGGAGCTGTTCTCCAGCTCGGTGCGCTGGTCGTCGAGGCTCTGCTTCTCGTCCTCGAGTCGCTGGGTCCTGTTGTCGAGCTCGTCGAGGATGCGGACCAGGTCCTCCTGGCGGGCACCGCGCAACGCGCTGTTGTCACTGTTCGACCTGACCTGGATGGCCAACCCCAGCCCCAGTACGAACAGCAGGAGCGCCACGATGAGTTGGGCCCTGCTCACCCTGGGCGGCCAGAGCCCTGCCAGCAGCCGCTGGCGCCCGGAGGACTCCTCGGGCCCTGCGCCGGTCTCGGGGGCCGGTGCGGGGGCCTCGGCCGGCAGCTCGCCCGCGGGTCCCTCGTTGCGCGGAATCTCGTCGTTGCTCATCGGCCTCAAGCCCGGAAGACGTGCCGGCGGATCGCCGCGGCGTTGGAGAAGATGCGGATACCGAGGACGACCACCACACCGGTGGAGAGCTGGGCGCCCACACCCAGTTTGTCGCCGAGGAACACGATCAGTGCGGCCACCACGACGTTCGAGAGGAACGACACGACGAAGACCTTGTCCACGAAGATCCCGTCGAGCATGGCACGCAGACCTCCGAAGACGGCGTCGAGCGCGGCCACAACGGCGATCGGCAGGTAGGGCTCGACCACCGCCGGCACTTCGGGCCGGACCAACAGTCCGACCACGACTCCCACGACGAGGCCCAGTACGGCGATCACGATGTGCCCTTCCCTGTTTCTGCCGCACCACTGCGCGTGTCTGCGGCCTGAGGCTCTGCTGTGCGTACGATCAGGCTCGGCGCGGCCGGAAGGCGCACCTGCTCCTGCTCGGAGATGCTGGTGCGGATGTCGAAGCTCTCCTGCAGCGCCTGCAGGTACAGGCCGTCCGCGCTGTCCTGGAAGGCGTCGGAGAGTTTCTTGCCGTCCCCCACCGCCAGCACCGTGTAGGGCGGTACCAGCGGCCTGTTGTCGACCAGTATGGCGTCGCCTGCCGCGCGGATCGCGGAAAGGGCGGTCAGCCGCTGTCCGTTGATGGCGATCGCCTCCGCCCCGGACTGCCAGAGGCCGTTGACCACGCGCTGCATATCGCGGTCGCGCACCCGGCCGGTGTCGGCGAAGCCTGTCGACTCACGCGGTCCGCCGCCGCCCTGGTCGGTGTCCTTGGCGTCATCGACGACGAGCTTGATCCCGGGCCCTTCGACCGCTGTCGCTCCGGAGAGCAGCGCCACCAGACCGCCCTTGGCCCCGCCATGCTGTTCGAGCGCCTTGCGCTGCCGTTCGTCGACGTCCTGGCGCAGTTCGTCGACGTCCTCCTGCAGCGCGTCCGCCGCGGTGGTCTCCGCGTTGACACGGTCGATGAGCTCTTCGCGCTCCTTCGCCACGACCGGCGCCGCGACCTGAGCCTCGGCGGCACCGAGCGTCACGACGAGAGCCGCCACCACGAGGCCTGCTGCGAGTCCGAGCTTCGACTTGAGCGTACGGGGCATGCCCGCACTTCCGTCGGCCTTGCGGCGCGCAGCAGCCTCGGCGTATCCCTCGTCGAGGCTGTGGTCCATCACGTTGGTCAACAGCGACATGGACGCGTCGGGGCGGGGACGCTGCGGGGTGCTACTCCGATCGGGGGGCGGCTGCGACATGCCGCACATCGTCGCACGTCATGCCTGCTGCCGCCGAATGGCCCCACCGGTGGCCCGGAAGCCGCAGCACAACGGCGTCCGGGCCACCCGGCTCGGCTCAGTCGCCGGCGCTGTCCACGATCGCCGACCACTCGTCGAGCAGGGCCTGGGCAGAGGCATCGTCGGGGCCTTCGGCCCACAGATGGGTGACGGCTTCCGCCCTGTCGGGCAACACCATCACCCAGCGGCCGTCGGTCTCCACCACCCGGACACCGTCGGTGGTGTCCACGCTGCGCTCCCCTGCCGCCTCCACGACCCGCCGCATGACGAGTCCCTTGACCGCCCAGGGCGTCGCAAGGTCACGACGCAGCACATGGGCACGCGGAATGCGGGCGTCGATCTGGCTGAGCGTGAGCTGGGTCCGGGCCACCAGCCCGATGAGCCTGACGAAAGCCGCCGAGCCGTCGAAGACGCTGCTGAACTCGGGGATGATGAAGCCGCCGCGTCCGTCACCACCGAAGATGGTGGCGTCCTCACGTCCCACCCTGGTCAGGTCGTCCGGGGACGTGGTCGTCCACTCCACCTGCGTGCCGTGGTAGGCGGCCACCTGTTCGGCGACGCGGGTGGTGGTCACGGGCAGGGCCACGCGCCCGCTCCGCCGCTCGGCCGCCACGAGGTCGAGCATGACCAGCAGGGCCCTGTCGTCCTCGATGATCCGGCCCCGCTCGTCGACGAGGGAGAGCCGCTCACCGACGGGGTCGAACCGCACCCCGAAGGCCGCCCGCGCGGACGACACGATCTCCCCGAGGCGCACCAGTCCGGCCCGCCGGGACTCGGCGGACTCGGTGGGACGCGACTCGTCGAGCCCGGGGTTGATCGTCAGCGCGTCCACACCGAGCCGTCCGAGCAGACTGGGCAGGACGAGCCCCGCACTGCCGTTGGACGCGTCGACCACGACCTTGAGGCCCGCGTCGGCGATGCCGTCCGTGTCCACGTTGCGGAGCAGGGATCCCGTGTAGGAGTCGTAGACGCTCGACGGGAAGTGCAGGTCTCCGATCTCACCTGGGAAGGCCCTGCGGTACTCCTGCCGGGCGTAGACCCGGTCGAGCTTGCGCTGGCCTGCCTGGGAGAGATCGGCACCGCGTTCGTCGATGAACATGATGTCGACGGAATCCGGCACTCCCGGCGACGTCCGGATCATGATGCCGCCGGCACTGCCTCGCGCGGTCTGCTGGCGGGCCACCGGGAGCGGCACGTTCTCCAGGTCCCGGACGTCGATGGCGCTCGCCTGCAGCGCGGAGATGACCGCTCTCTTCAGCGCGCGCGCACCACGGGAGTGGTCACGTGCCGTGGTGACGGTCGACCCCTTCTTCAGGGTCGTCGCGTACGCACCGGCGAGCCGCACGGCGAGCTCCGGGGTGATCTCGACGTTCAGGATCCCGGAGACACCGCGCGCTCCGAAGAGGTGCGCCTGCCCCCGCGACTCCCAGATCACCGAGGTGTTGACGAAGGCTCCGGCTTCGATGGTCTTGAACGGGTACACCCGCACATTGCCCTGGATGATCGATTCCTCGCCGACCAGGCATTCGTCGCCGATGACCGCGCCGTCCTCGATGCGGGCAGCCCGCATGATGTCGGTGTTCTTACCGATCACACAGCCGCGAAGATTACTGTGCTGGCCGATGTACACGTTGTCGTGCACCACGGCCCTGTGCAGGAAAGCACCGGTCTTCACAACGACGTTGGACCCGATGACGGTGTGTTCCCGGAGTTCGACGCCGGCTTCGATCTTGGCGTAGTCGCCGATGTACAGCGGCCCTCGGAGTACCGCGTCGGGATGGACCTCCGCGCCTTCCGCGACCCACACACCGGGCGAGATCTCGAAGCCGTCGAGCTCGACGTCGACCTTCCGCTCCAGCACGTCGGCCTGGGCCTTCACGTAACTCTCGTGAGTGCCCACGTCCTCCCAGTAGCCCTCGGCGACATAGCCGTAGATCGGCTTGCCCTCCTTCATGAGCTGCGGGAACACGTCGCCGGACCAGTCCACCGAGGTATCGGCCTGGACGTAGTCGAAGACCTCGGGCTCCATGACGTAGATGCCCGTGTTGACGGTGTCCGAGAAGACCTGGCCCCAGGTCGGCTTCTCCAGGAAACGCTCGACCTGTCCCTGCTCGTCGACGATGGTGATGCCGAACTCCAGCGGATTCGGGACCCTGGTCAGGCATACCGTGACCAGTCCGCCCTTCTCCTTGTGGAAGGCGATGAGGTCCGTCAGGTCGAAGTCGGTGAGCGCGTCACCGGAGATGACCAGGAAAGTGTCGTCTTTGAGGGCTTCCTCGGCGTTCTTGACACTTCCCGCGGTACCGAGTGGCTTCTCCTCGTTGGCGTAGGTGAGTTCCATTCCGAGTTCTTCGCCGTCGCCGAAGTAGTTCTTCACGAGCGAAGCAAGGAACTGAACGGTTACGACGGTCTCATTGAGCCCATGCCGCTTGAGCAGCCGCAGCACATGCTCCATGATCGGCCGATTGGCTACGGGCAGGAGCGGCTTGGGCATGCTTGAGGTCATGGGGCGAAGACGAGTGCCTTCGCCACCGGCCATCACAACGGCCTTCATGTCGGAAACGTCCTCCTTGAAGAGACGACGGTCTAGCCGACATCACCCGTCGGGGCAACAACCACAGCATCCGTTGCGGACCGGCGACACTGCGCGGCACCGCATCAACGAGCTATTCGGCTACTTCATCCGCCTTGACGAGTCGGCGGACCTGGACCACGTACAGGATCCCTGCCCACCAATAGAGCGTTGTACCCCAACCAGCGAACGCCCATCCGAAAACGGCGCCCAGCGAAGCCAGCCAACCACTTCCGTCACTGAGCAGCAACAAGGGGAAGGCGTACATCAGGTTGAAGGTTGCAGCTTTCCCGAGAAAGTTGACCTGCGGCGGCGGATAGCCGTGCCGGCGCAGGATTCCCACCATGACAAGGAGCATGAGCTCACGTGCGAGAAGAGCCGCGGTGAGCCAGAGCGGCAGGATCTCGCGCCAGGTGAGCCCGACGAGGGTCGACAGGATGTAGAGGCGGTCAGCAGCCGGATCCAGGAGTCGCCCGAGGCTGCTGATCTGGTTCCACCGGCGTGCGAGCTTGCCGTCGAGATAGTCGGTGACGCCGCTCAGCATCAGCACCAGCAACGCCCAGCCGTCGCTGTTGGGCCCGCCGAAGACGGGACGAAGGATCAGCCACAGGAAGAGCGGCACGCCGACGAGGCGGGCCATGCTGAGGATGTTGGGGATGGTGAGTACTCGGTTCGTCTGAACTCGAGTCTCCTGGACCTCCACCCGGGGGCCTCCTGTGAAGAACGTGCCAATGATGCACCCTGACCCTACCCTCAGCCGCCGAGGGCCGGTGCACGGGGGTACAAGGACGTGTACGGAACGCAGAAAAGCCCCGTGCCACAAGGGCACGGGGCTTTCCCGGAATAATTGTTCGGCGGCGTCCTACTCTCCCACAGGGTCCCCCCTGCAGTA
>NZ_JBEXDB010000030.1:0-59260 GCF_040605575.1 Streptomyces sp. NPDC005566
AATCTGAAGCAGCGGCGGCTGGAGATCGTGTCGTGTCCGTCGTGCGGGCGTGCGCAGGTGGATGTGTACAAGCTCGCGGACCAGGTGAGTGCGGGTCTGGAGGGCATGGAGGTTCCGCTGCGTGTCGCGGTGATGGGCTGTGTGGTGAACGGTCCGGGTGAGGCGCGTGAGGCGGACCTGGGTGTGGCATCCGGCAACGGCAAGGGGCAGATCTTCGTGAAGGGTGAGGTCATCAAGACTGTCCCGGAGTCGAAGATCGTGGAGACCCTCATCGAGGAAGCCATGAAGATCGCGGAGCAGATGGAGAAGGACGGCATCGCCTCCGGCGAGCCCCAGGTCTCCATCGCGGGCTGACCCCACCACTCACTGTGCCCCGCAGGGCCCGCCCTGCGGGGCACAGCCGCGTCCGCGCCCGTTGCCGCACCCGGCCCGCCGGCCTTCGCATCCGGTCGTCCCGTCCCGTGCGGGGGGCGCCCCGCAGCCTTGTTGGGTACAGTGCGGAAATCAGCAGACAGTATGGTGAGGCCCCCAGTGTTGACGCAGACCACTACCCGGGTCCTCGACCCCGGCGAGCTTCCCGCCGCGCTCGCCATCCTCGAGAGCGAACCTGTCGACAACGCCTTCGTGACGTCGCGCGTCCAGGTCGCGGGACTCGACCCCTGGCGCCTCGGCGGCGAGATGTGGGGCTGGTACGCCCACGGCAGGCTGCGCTCCCTCTGCTACTCCGGTGCCAACCTGGTCCCCATCTGCGCGACCCCCGAGGCCGTCAGGGCCTTCGCCGACCGTGCCCGCAGGGCCGGTCGCCGCTGCTCCTCGATCGTCGGCCCCGCCGGGCCCACCGCCCAGCTGTGGCGCCTGCTGGAACCGAGCTGGGGTCCCGCCAGGGAAGTCCGGCCCAACCAGCCCCTCATGGTCACCGAGAGCCCGTCCGCCGAGGTGGCGCCCGACCCGCTCGTGCGCCGCATGCGCAAGGAGGACATCGACGTCCTCATGCCGGCGTGCGTGGCGATGTTCACCGAGGAGGTCGGCATCTCCCCGCTGGCCGGTGACGGCGGGCTGCTCTACCAGGCACGCGTCGCCGAGCTGATCACCACCGGCCGCTCCTACGCCCGCATCGACGACGGCAAGGTCGTCTTCAAGGCGGAGATCGGCGCGGCCACCTCGCGGGCCTGCCAGATCCAGGGCGTCTGGGTCGCCCCCGAATTCAGGGGCCGCGGTCTCTCCGAGACCGGCATGGCGGCCGTCCTGCGCCACGCGCTGGCCGATGTGGCACCGGTCGTCAGCCTGTACGTGAACGACTACAACACCGCTGCACGCAGGGCTTACAGCCGCGTCGGCTTCCGCGAGACCGGTGCGTTCATGAGCGTGCTGTTCTGACCGGGCGGCACGGCCAGTAGGGTTCCCGCATGGCAGCAGCACACCCCGCATCCCCCCGGGGCTCCGGGGCCCCCGGCATCGTCGTCGGTCCGCTCGACCTCGCCGCACGTGTCGATGAGGCTCTGGCCGTGCAGGCCGTCGCCTTCGGGCTCTCCCAGGACGAGATCGACGTACGCCGCCACATCGTGCTCAGACACCTCGACCACCCGCAGGCCCGCGCCCTCGGCGCCACGACCCCTGCCGGGCGGCTCGTCGGATTCGTCTACGGGCTGCCGAACAACCGGGCCCACTGGTGGTCCACCGTCGTCGAGCCGTATCTGCGCGCCACGGGCTCCTCGGAATGGCTCGACGACTCGTTCGTGATCACCGAACTCCATGTCCACCCGGAGTTCCAGCAGCGCGGCCTCGGCCGCAGCCTGATCACCACCATCACCGACGCCGTCGACCTGCCCCGGTCCATCCTCTCGGCGATCGACACGGAGAGCCCCGCACGCGGCCTCTACCGCGCCCTCGGCTACCAGGACCTGGCCAGGCAGGTGCTCTTCCCCAGCGCACCCAAGCCCTACGCGGTGATGGGCGCGCCCCTTCCGCTGCGCCGCCGATAGCGAATCGATTTCCGCCCGCGCGTGCCGCCCCGCTAACCTCGGCCTCATCACCCTTCCGAGCAGGAGTTCATCATGGCCCAGGTCCAGCGCATGTCCCGATTGATGATCAAGACACTGCGCGATGACCCGGCCGACGCCGAGACGCTCAACCACAAGCTCCTCGTCCGGGCCGGATACGTACGCCGCACCGCCGCCGGAATCTGGTCCTGGCTCCCGCTCGGCAAGAAGGTCCTGGAGAACATCACCCGCGTCGTCCGCGAGGAGATGGACGCCATCGGCGGCCAGGAGGTCCTGCTGCCCGCGCTCCTCCCCAAGGAGGCGTACGAGGCGAGCGGCCGGTACGACGAGTACGGCGACCTGCTGTTCCGGCTCAAGGACCGCAAGGGTGCCGACTACCTCCTCGGCCCCACCCACGAAGAGGTCTTCACCCAGATCGTCAAGGACATGTGCTCGTCCTACAAGGACCTGCCCGTGATCCTCTACCAGATCCAGACCAAGTACCGCGACGAGGCCCGTCCCCGCGCCGGTGTGCTGCGCGGCCGTGAGTTCCAGATGAAGGACTCGTACTCCTTCGACACCACGGACGAGGGTCTCGCCGAGGCGTACCGGCTCCACCGTGCCGCGTACATCCGGATCTTCGAGCGCCTCGGCCTCGACCACCGCATCGTCTCGGCCGTCTCCGGAGCCATGGGCGGCTCGGCGTCCGAGGAGTTCCTGGCGCCCGCCCCGGCCGGTGAGGACACCTTCGTCGACTGCCCGAACTGCGACTACGCCGCCAACACGGAGGCCGTGACCTTCAAGGCCACGCCCGTCGACGGTTCCGCGGTCGCCCCCGTCGAGGAACTGGACACCCCCGACACCCCGACCATCGAGACCCTCGCCGCCCACCTCGGCGTCCCGGCCTCCGCCACCCTGAAGAACCTCCTGGTCAAGGTCGACGGCGAGATCGTGGCCGTGGGCGTGCCCGGCGACCGCGAGGTCGACCTCGGCAAGCTCGGCGAACACCTCGCCCCCGCCGTCGTCGAGCTCGTCACCGCCGAGGACTTCGTGGGCCGCCCCGACCTGGTGCGCGGCTACGTCGGCCCGCAGGGCCTGGAGAAGGTCCGCTACATCGCCGACCCCCGCATCACCTCCGGTACCGCCTGGATCACGGGCGCCAACAAGGAGGGCAAGCACGCGAAGAACGTCGTCGCGGGCCGCGACTTCGAGGTCACCGACTACCTCGACGTCGTCGTCGTCGAGGCGGGCGACCCCTGTCCGGAGTGCGGCACCGGCCTCCAGGTGGACCGCGCCATCGAGATCGGCCACATCTTCCAGCTCGGCCGCAAGTACGCCGACATCTTCAACCTCGACGTCCTCGGCCAGCAGGGCAAGCCCGTCCGCGTCACGATGGGCTCGTACGGCATCGGTGTCTCCCGCGCGGTGGCCGCACTCGCCGAGCAGACCGCCGACGACAAGGGCCTGTGCTGGCCCCGCGAGATCGCCCCGGCCGACGTGCACGTCGTCGCCGCGGGCAAGGCGCTCCAGACCGAACTGGCCCTCGAGGTCTCCGAGAAGCTGAACGCCGCGGGCCTGCGCGTCCTGGTCGACGACCGCGCGGGAGTCTCGCCCGGCGTCAAGTTCACCGACTCCGAGCTCATCGGTGTCCCGAAGATCCTCGTCGCCGGGCGCCGTTCGGCCGAAGGCGTCCTGGAGCTGAAGGACCGCCGCACGGGCGAGCGCGAGGAGCTCACCGTCGACGAGGCGGTCGCCCGCCTGACCGACCAGGGCTGATCCGCGCCGCACCCCGCAGACACACGGGAGGCCCCCACCGGGTGGGGGCCTCTCGCGTACGTACGGGGTCGTTACAGCCAGCCCGCGAACTCCAGGGTCAGCTCGCCGTCCTGCCGACGCCCCACCGTCAGCGCACGGGTGCCCGACTCCACGGCCCGGAACAGCGTCCAGCCGTGCAGCCGTGCCTGGTCCAGCTCCAGCGACTCCGCGAGCTTCTTGATCCGTCGACGGGCCGTCACCGCGCCGCCGGGCGAGGCGATCAGGTCCTCGACCCGGTCGCGCACGAGCCGCGCGAGGTCGTAGGCGCGCTCGCCCACCAGCGGCTCGGGGCCCACCGCCAGCCATGGGGCACGCTCACCGGACAGCACCTTGCTCTGCCGGAAGTTGCCGTGCAGCAGGAGGGTTTCGGGGGAGTGCGCGACCAACTCCTCGCGGGCCGCCAGCGCGGCCGCGACCAGCCCCGCGAGCTCCGGTTCGGCCGCTGCGGCCTCCCGCATCGGCTCCGACTGCCGGGCGGTACGTTCCGCGACGGTCTCGAAGGGGTGCCCGGCAGGCGGGTCGATCCACAGCCGCCGTACGGTGCCCGAGGCCTCCAGCAGAGCCTTCGCCTCAGGAAGGGAACGCAGGGACACCTCGTGGTGCAGCCGCTCCAGCAGCAGGCTGTCACCCGCCGCCGCGCCGCCTTCGGGGGTCAGGAGCTGCACCGCACCCCAGCCGTTCCAATGGGCGAGCGCGGCCCGCTCCAGCGAGGGCGCGGCACCGGGCGGCGCGATCTTCAGCACGGCGGGTGTGCCGTCCGGCCGGTGCACGAGGAGGGCGAGGCTGCTGCGGCCGCCCGGGGCCACGACCCGGTCGGGCGAGACATGGTGACCCGCTGCGGACAGCGCCTCCTCGGTGCGTGCGGGAAGCTGCGCGAGCCATTCGGCGGCGGCCGCGTCCCCGTACGTCTCGCCGAGCGCTCGCACCAGCCGCTGCGGCGGTTCGTAACCCATACGTGCCCAGTTCCCTTTCAGAGCTTTCTCAGTGCGTGACAGCCGCGGCGCCGGCCTCGGCGGTCTCGTCCGACGGGCGTGCGGCGGCCTTCTCGGCGAGCCCAGGAAAGGCTACGCCGGTGCCGCGCCAGCGCACCGACCGCACGGCGGCCTCCCGCAGGGCAGCTGCGGCTTCCTGCCGCAGGGGCCCGTGGGCGGCGCGTACGAGATCGGAGTAGACGCCCGCGATCCGGTCCTCCAGCAGGGCGGCGAGCCGCACCGCCGCCGCCGGATCCCGTACCGCGAACGGCAGAGCGTACGCGGCGTCGGCCGCCACCGGAGCACCGCCCAGGTCGCGGACCCTGCGTACCAGGGCGTCGCGCCGGGCCCGGTGGGCGTCGAAGGCTGCCGTGGCCTCGGTACGGCGGCGGCCCTCCAGGCGGCCGCCCAGCACCCCGTACCCGTACACGGCGGCATGCTCGGCGGCGAGCGCGGCCTGCGCCGCCGGCAGGGTCATCCGCCCGGCGTCGCCCGTCTGCCCTTCGGTCTGCCCGGCCTCTTCGGTCATGTCGAGGACTCCTTGGCCAGTTCGGTCAGCAGATATGCGTGGGCCGCACCGGCTGCGGCGACCGAGGCCAGCAGTCTGGCCAGCTCCGGCCCGGCCGTCAGGAGGGTCCTGGTGTGGGCGTCGGCCACGCGCCGTTCCTCGGCCGCCAGCGCCTGCAGCGCGGCCTTCGCGTCGGTGGCGGGGGCCGTCGGTGCCGGCTGGGCGGTGCCCTTCGGCGGGCCTCCCAGGGCCGATGTGTGCGCCTGCACCGCGGACCGCAGCGGGGCGAGTCGGGCCGTGGTCCCCGGGTGGGCGGTCACGACCTGGTCGTACCGGGCGAGCAGAGCGGAACTGGTGCGGGCGGCGGCCGCCCGCAGTGCCGTCTGCTTGCGGGCCGTCGCGGCCCGGGCGTCGGCACTCGCGTTCCCCCGTTGCCCGCCGGAGTCCTCGTCGGACCCGCAGCCGGTCAGTGCCGCACCCAGTGCGAGCGCTCCGGTAGCGGTGAGCGCACTCCTGCGCGTCGTCCCCGTGCGCCGCACTTGTCTCCTTCGGGCCTGGTTTGTGACCAATTCTGTCCTGAAGTGATCACTGCAGGCGAGCGTACCCGCGGACAGGCGGGAGGCGGACGGCAACACCCCTGCGGACCGGATACCCTTTGACCAGACACGCGACGATCCCCACAACAGCACACGCGGCCGAGGAGTCACCCGGATGAGCACCACCCAGAGCGAGAGGCTGCGCGCACTGATCGATCCGCTCGTCAGCGCCGAGGACCTGGACCTCGAGGAGATCGAGGTGTCCCGGGCAGGCCGCCGCCGGGTGCTGCGGGTCATCGTGGATTCCGAGGACGGCGTGGAGCTCGACGCGTGCGCCGAGCTGAGCCGCGCGATCTCCGAAAAGCTCGACGAGACCGACGCGATGGGTGAGGGCGAGTACGTCCTCGAAGTGAGCTCTCCGGGCGCCGACCGCCCGTTGACCGAGCACCGCCACTACGTACGCGCCATCGGCAGGCTGGCGAAACTGAGCCTGAACGACGGCGACGAGCTGGTGGCCCGCATCCTCGCAGTCGACGACGAGGGGCTCGATCTCGAAGTGCCGGGCGTCAAGGGCCGTAAGCCCACGTCGCGCCGGATCGCCTTCGACGAGATCGCCAAAGCGCGCGTGGAGATCGAATTCAACCGCAAGGACAAGAAGGAAGAGGAGGCGTAGCCGTGGACATCGATGTGAAGCTTTTGAAGGGCTTGGCGCAGGACAAGGAGATCCCCTTCGACGTGCTCGTCGGGGCGATCGAGGCAGCCCTCCTCATCGCGTACCACCGCACCGACGGCAGCCACCGCCGGGCGCGGGTCGAGCTGAACGAGCGCGGCCACGTGACGGTGTGGGCCAAGGAGGACCCGGCAGACCTCGAAGAGGGCCAGGAACCCAAGGAGTTCGACGACACCCCGTCCGGCTTCGGCCGCATCGCGGCGACCACCGCCAAGCAGGTCATCCTGCAGCGCCTGCGCGACGCCGAGGACGACAAGACGTTCGGCGAGTACGCGGGCCACGAGGGCGATGTCGTCACCGGCCTGGTCCAGCAGGGCAAGGACCCGAAGAACGTCCTCGTCGACATCGGCAAGATGGAAGCGATCCTGCCGGTGCAGGAGCAGGTGCCCGGCGAGGAGTACAAGCACGGTCTGCGGCTGCGCACGTACGTCGTACGGGTAGCCAAGGGCGTGCGCGGTCCGTCCGTGACCCTGTCGCGGACCCACCCCAACCTGGTGAAGAAGCTCTTCGCGCTGGAGGTCCCGGAGATCGCGGACGGTTCGGTGGTCATCGAGGCCATCGCCCGCGAGGCCGGTCACCGCAGCAAGATCGCCGTACGGTCCACCCGGGCCGGGCTCAACCCCAAGGGCGCCTGCATCGGCCCGATGGGCAGCCGTGTGCGCAATGTCATGGCCGAGCTGCACGGCGAGAAGATCGACATCGTGGACTGGTCGGACGACCCGGCCGAGATGGTCGCCAACGCGCTGTCACCCGCTCGGGTGAGCCAGGTCGAGGTCGTGGACCTCGCCGCACGCTCCGCCCGGGTCACCGTGCCGGACTACCAGCTGTCGCTGGCGATCGGCAAGGAGGGGCAGAACGCCCGCCTGGCGGCCCGCCTCACCGGCTGGCGCATCGACATCCGCCCGGACACCGAGACCGACGCCGAGCGGGACGTCGCCGACCGTGAGCGCGCCGAGCGCGCCCGGGAGCGGTCCGAGCGCGGCTGATCCGTCCGCCCCGGGGGTCCCGGGGCGGTCCCAGGGAATAGATCAAGGCGCCCTGCCGCTGAGATCACGACAACATCCGTTCGATTTTTGCCCCCAAGGGGTGAGGTCGGTACGGGGAGGTAGACTTAAACGTGTCTGGCCGGACGCACGCCCGCGCTTGCCCCGAACGAACCTGTGTGGGATGCCGGGAGCGAGCGGCCAAGAGCGAGTTGCTGCGCATCGTGGTGGACGAGGGTGAAGTTGTCCCTGATCCACGCGGTACGCTGCCCGGCCGGGGTGCGTACGTGCACCCGGTCTCTGTCTGTCTCGACCTGGCGGTCCGCCGCCGGGCATTCCCCCGGGCCTTCAAGGCCAAGGGGCCGTTCGATTCCGCGGCACTGCAGCGGTTCGTCGAGCGGGTGACACCGTAAGAAAAGTGAACGGCACGGGTCCCCGTGCGGTCAGGTACCTCGCGAGTTGGAAGTAGGTCGAGATTGCGATGAGCACTCGATGAGTACGCGATGAGTACGCCCATGAAGTAGCGACGGTCCGGCGGTAACCCGGACCTAAAAGGAGCGAAGTGGCTAAGGTCCGGGTATACGAACTCGCCAAGGAGTTCGGGGTTGAGAGCAAGGTCGTCATGGCCAAGCTCCAAGAACTCGGTGAATTCGTCCGTTCGGCGTCCTCGACGATCGAGGCGCCGGTTGTACGCAAATTGACTGACGCACTGCAGGGTCCCGGTGGCAACGCCGGCAAGTCCGCTGCAAAGCCTGGCGCGCCCCGCAAGGCCGCCCCCGTGAAGCCCGCAGCGCCCTCCCCGGCCGCTGCGGCACGTCCTGCTGCTCCGAAGCCCGGCGCACCGGCCCCCAAGCCGGCCGCTGCCGAGGCCCCGGCGAGCAGCACCCCCGCAGCACCTTCCGCGCCGTCTGCGGGCCCCCGTCCGGGTCCGAAGCCCGCGCCCAAGGCTGCCCCGGTCACCCCGGTGCCCGCCGCCGAGTTCTCGGCACCGGCACCGGCCCAGCCGGCCGCACCCCAGCAGCCGCAGGCCCCGCGTCCCGCGGGTGCCACCCCCGGCCCCCGCCCCGCCCGTCCGGCTCCGGCCGGCGGCCAGCGTGACGGTGGCCGCGGTGGCGAGCGTGGTGGCGAGCGCGGCGGCGACCGTCCGGCACGTCCCGCAGGCCAGGGCGCACCCCGCCCCGGCGGCGCGCGTCCGGCGGGTCCCCGTCCGGGTAACAACCCGTTCACCTCCGGCGGCTCCACCGGCATGGCGCGCCCCGGCGCGCCCCGTCCCGGCGGCGCCCCGCGTCCCGGCGGTCAGGAGCGCCCCGGCGCTCCGCGTCCGCAGGGCGGCACGGGCGGCCCCGGTGGCGCACCGCGCCCGCAGGGTCAGGGTGGTGCCCGTCCGTCTCCGGGCGGCATGCCCCGTCCGCAGTCCCCGCGTCCCGGCGGTGCCCCCGCCGGTAACCGCCCGAACCCCGGCATGATGCCGCAGCGTCCCGCCGCGGCCCCGCGTCCCGGTGGTGGCCCCGGCGGCGGCCGTGGTCCCGGTGCCGGTGGCGGTCGCCCCGGTGGCGCCGGCGGCGCAGGTCGTCCCGGTGGCGGCGGCTTCGCCGGCCGTCCGGCCGGTCCCGGTGGTGGCGGCGGCGGCTTCGCCGGCCGTCCCGGTGGCGGCGGTGGCGCTCCCGGTCGTCCGGGTGGTGGCGGCGGCTTCGGCGGTCGTCCCGGCTTCGGTGGACGTCCCGGCGGCCCGGGTGCCCGTGGTGGCACACAGGGTGCGTTCGGCCGTCCCGGCGGTCCCGCGCGTCGTGGCCGTAAGTCGAAGCGGCAGAGGCGCCAGGAGTACGAGTCGATGCAGGCCCCGTCGGTGGGCGGCGTCATGCTGCCCCGCGGCAACGGGCAGGCTGTCCGGCTGTCTCGCGGTGCTTCGCTCACGGACTTCGCGGAGAAGATCAACGCGAACCCGGCGTCGCTCGTCGGCGTGATGATGAACCTCGGCGAGATGGTCACTGCCACGCAGTCCGTCCCCGACGAGACGCTGAAGATGCTCGCGGACGAGATGAACTTCGTCCTGGAGATCGTCAGCCCCGAGGAGGAGGACCGCGAGCTGCTCGAGTCCTTCGACATCGAGTTCGGCGAGGACGAGGGCGGCGAAGAGGCCCTGGTCTCCCGTCCGCCGGTCGTGACCGTCATGGGTCACGTCGACCACGGTAAGACCCGGCTGCTGGACGCGATCCGCAAGACGAACGTCATTGCGGGCGAGGCCGGCGGTATCACGCAGCACATCGGTGCGTACCAGGTCGGCGCCGAGGTCAATGGCGAGGACCGCAAGATCACCTTCATCGACACCCCGGGTCACGAGGCGTTCACCGCCATGCGTGCACGTGGTGCGAAGTCCACCGACATCGCGATCCTCGTGGTGGCGGCGAACGACGGTGTGATGCCCCAGACGATCGAGGCGCTGAACCACGCCAAGGCGGCCGACGTGCCGATCGTGGTCGCGGTCAACAAGATCGACGTCGAGGGTGCCGACCCGGTCAAGGTGCGCGGTCAGCTCACCGAGTTCGGTCTGGTGGCCGAGGAGTACGGCGGCGACACGATGTTCGTCGACATCTCCGCCAAGCAGGGCCTCAACATCGAGGCTCTTCTGGAGGCCGTCGTCCTCACCGCCGACGCCTCGCTCGACCTGCGGGCCAACCCGGAGCAGGACGCGCAGGGTATTGCGATCGAGTCCCACCTCGACCGCGGTCGCGGTGCCGTCTCGACCGTCCTGGTCCAGCGCGGAACGCTGCGCATCGGTGACACGGTGGTCGTCGGCGACGCGTACGGCCGTGTCCGGGCGATGCTCGACGACAATGGTCAGAACGTCCAGGAAGCGGGTCCGTCGACCCCCGTCCTGGTCCTGGGTCTCACCAACGTCCCGGGTGCCGGCGACAACCTTCTGGTGGTCGACGAGGACCGTACGGCCCGTCAGATCGCCGAGAAGCGTGCCGCCCGTGAGCGCAACGCCAACTTCGCCCGCAAGGGTGTCCGGTTCTCCCTGGAGAACCTGGACGAGGCGCTCAAGGCCGGTCTGGTCCAGGAACTCAACCTCATCATCAAGGGCGACGCGTCCGGTTCGGTGGAGGCGCTCGAGTCCTCACTGCTCCAGCTCGACGTCGGTGAAGAGGTTGACATCCGGATCCTGCACCGCGGTGTGGGTGCGGTCACCGAGTCGGACATCAACCTGGCGACCGGCTCCGACGCCATCGTGATCGGCTTCAACGTGCGCGCCGCAGGGCGTGCCGAGCAGATGGCCGACCGCGAGGGCGTGGACGTCCGGTACTACTCGGTCATCTACCAGGCGATCGAAGAGATCGAAGCGGCCCTCAAGGGCATGCTCAAGCCGGAGTACGAAGAGGTCGAGCTCGGTACGGCGGAGATCCGCGAGATCTTCCGCTCGTCCAAGCTGGGCAACATCGCCGGTGTGCTGGTCCGGTCCGGCGAGGTCAAGCGCAACACCAAGGCGCGCCTGCTGCGCGATGGCAAGGTCATCGCGGAGAGCCTCAACATCTCCGGTCTGCGCCGCTTCAAGGACGACGTCACCGAGATCCGCGAAGGCTACGAGGGCGGTATCAACCTCGGAAACTTCAACGACATCAAGATCGACGACGTCATCGCGACGTACGAGATGCGCGAGAAGCCGCGAGGCTGATCCACAAAGGATTCCCGGGGGGAGACCCCCGGGAATCCCGCAGCACGGTCGGGGCCGGTCGACGGGTCGTATTTCCGTCGATCGGCCCCGGCCGTTCCGTGTACGGTTCTTGTGTCCCTGCCAAGCGATGGCGGGGCGCGAACCCGAACCGGCGGGACATCCGGACATACATGTATGTGGGGACACTGTCCTTCGACCTCCTCCTCGGCGACGTACGGTCGCTGAAGGAGAAACGCTCCATCGTCCGTCCGATCGTCGCCGAGATCCACCGCAAGTTCGGGGTGAGTGTCGCGGAGACGGGCGGCCAGGACCTCCACCGCAGGGCCGAGATCGGCCTTGCCGTGGTCTCCGGGGACACCGGACACCTCACAGACGTACTGGACCGGTGCGAGCGCATGATCGCGGGCCGGCCGGAAGTGGAGCTGCTGTCCGTACGACGGCGGCTGCACAACGACGAAGACGATTGAGCACGTATCAGAAGGAGACGGACCAGTGGCCGACAACGCGCGGGCAAAGAAACTGGCGGACCTCATCCAGGTGGTGGTCGCCGAGAAACTGCAGCGCGGTATCAAGGACCCGCGTCTGGGCACGCACGTGACCATCACGGACACCCGGGTCACCGGCGACCTGCGGGAGGCCACGGTCTTCTACACGGTCTACGGCGACGACGAGGAGCGGGCGTCCGCGGCGGCCGGGCTGGAGAGCGCCAAGGGCATCCTGCGCTCGGCGGTCGGTGCTGCGGCGGGGACGAAGTTCACCCCGACCCTGGCCTTCGTCGCCGACGCCCTGCCGGACAACGCCAAGGCGATCGAGGACCTGCTCGACCGGGCCAGGGCCTCTGACGCCAAGGTCCGCGAGGCATCCTCCGGCGCCAGGTACGCCGGTGACGCGGACCCGTACCGCAAGCCCGAGGACGAGGACGACGAGTCCGGCGAGAACGGCGAGGGCTCACCTTCCGCATGACGCAGAACAAAACGCCGGACGGCCTTGTCATCGTCGACAAGCCGTCCGGCTTCACTTCGCACGACGTCGTGGCTAAGATGCGCGGCATCGCCCGGACCCGGCGGGTCGGCCATGCCGGCACCCTGGACCCGATGGCGACCGGCGTCCTCGTGCTCGGCGTCGAGAAGGCCACCAAGCTCCTCGGCCACCTCGCACTGACCGAGAAGGAGTACCTCGGTACGATCCGGCTCGGCCAGGACACCGTCACCGATGACGCGGAGGGCGAGATCACCTCGTCCACCGACGCCTCGGGCGTGACCCGTGAGGGCATCGACGCCGGTGTCGCCGCACTGAGCGGCGCGATCATGCAGGTGCCGTCCAAGGTCAGCGCCATCAAGATCGACGGCAAGCGCTCCTACGCCCGCGTGCGCGGCGGCGAGGAGTTCGAGATCCCGGCCCGCCCGGTGACCATCTCCTCCTTCCGCGTCTACGACGTGCGCGAGGCGGTGGCCGAGGACGGGACACCCGTCGTCGACCTGGTCGTCTCGGTCGTCTGCTCCTCGGGCACGTACATCCGGGCCCTGGCGCGTGACCTCGGTGCCGGACTCGGCGTCGGCGGGCACCTGACGGCGCTGCGGCGCACCCGCGTCGGCCCGTACGGGATCGACGCGGCCAGGACGCTCGACCAGCACCAGGAGGAACTGGTCGTCATGCCGGTCGCCGAGGCAGCCGCTTCGGCGTTCCCCCGCTGGGACGTGGACGAGAAGCGGGCCAGGCTGCTGCTCAACGGCGTGCGGGTCGACATGCCCGCGTATCCGCCGGGCCCGGTCGGGGTCTTCGGGCCCGACGGGACGTTCCTGGTGCTCGTCGAGGAGCAGAAGGGCAAGGCCAAGAGCCTCGCCGTCTTCGCCTGACAGCGCATGGGGACCGGTCGGTCCCATCGTGGAGCGGGCAGACCCCCCGGTGCCCGCTCCACGATCCCCCTCCGGGGACCATCCCTGTCCAACCGAACCCGTGGATTCACCCCAATGGACGGGCGCTCGGAGTGACTGAGGGGTGTGAGGGGGGCGCTTTCGCCCCCTGCGCTTCTCGTCCTGATCACCCGAGATCTACCGTCGGACCATGGGCAGCGGGGACCGGTCGAAACTGGTAAGAATCTGCGATCAGGCCGGCCGGCCGCGGGGAACCGGATTCGTCGCGGACGACCGCGGCACGGTCGTCACCGGACATCAGGCCGTCGCCTCCTGCGAACCCCTGGTGCTGCACGGCGCGGACGGCCGGACCTGCCCCGCGGGAACCGGCGACATCACCGCTCTGCCCGCCCTCGGTCTCGCGCTGCTGCACACCGGCGGACCCGAAGTCCTCGGTGTGGAACCCCTCCCCATCGCCGCACGCGGCCGCGTCGGGACAGGCACCTACGTGCGGATCGCCGCCCACGGCTGGCGGGAGGCGCGCGTACTCGGCACGACCCCGGCGACGTACGACGAGGGGGGACGCAGCCACCGGCCGGTCGCCGCGATGGAACTGGCCCTCGGTACGGACGGACGCGACGCGCTGCGGTCGGGGGGCGCCGCCGTGGGCGGGCCCGTCACCGACCCGGACACCGGCGCCGTCCTGGGCGTGCTCTCCACCGCGCTGCGGGCGGAGCACGAGGCGGCCGGGCTCGCGGTGCTCCTCCCCGGCCCGGACCACGGCCACGGCGGACCGCTGGAGGAACTGCTGCGGCGCAACGCGAGTGGTGTCCCCGGGTACGGGTGCGACCTCAACCTGGCGGGGGCCCTGCAACTGACCGCGACCTCGCTCGGCTCCGCCGGACGTCCGGACGGTACCCAGGCCGTCGAACGTCCGCACATCACCGACGAGTTCACCGCCTTCGAGTCGGGCACGGGACCGGTACTCGGCGTCGTGGGGGCACCCGGCACGGGGCGGACCACGGAGCTGGCGGCCCTCGCCGCCCGCCGTTCCCGCGGTCAGGTACCCGCCCTCACCATCTGGCTGCGCGGCGCCGATCTCCTGGCCGAGGACACCTCGGTCGCGGACGCGATCACCCGTGCGCTGCGGCGTTCCGGACGGATCATCTCAGCGGCCGGGGCACGGGGCGACATGACGACGGCCACTCCCGAGCGGGTGGCCCGCCTCGCCGGGGCCTCCGGCAATCCGCTGCTCGTCGTCGTGGACGGCCCCGAGGAGATGCCGCCGCTGCTGGCCCACCGGCTCGCCGAATGGACCCGCGGGACGGTGGACTGGCTGCGCAGCCACGGGGTGCGGATGGTCGTCGCCTGCCGCCCCGAGCACTGGGAGACCGCGGGCGCGCTGTATCCGCCGGACGTCCTGCACGGCCCGCAGCGGCCCGCCCGCCGGCTGCCGTCCGCCGTGCGCCTGGGCGACCTGACCGCGGAGCAGGCCGAACGGGCCAGGGAGCGGTACGACATCCCGCCGGACGCGATCGCACCGGGGCACGACCGCCACCCGCTGACCCTGCGGCTGCTCGCCGAGGTGCGGGGCGCGCTGCCGCCCGACGTACCGGGCAGGCCCGGCACCGAGGAGGTCTTCGCGGCCTGGCTGGACCTCGCCTGTGTCCGGATCGCCGTCCGCATCGGCGCGGAGGCCGAACCACGGCTCCGGGGCACCGCGGTCCGCAGGCTGGCCGCGAAGGTGGCGGGACAGGTCCACGAAGCGGCCCGGCGCTGCCTCGGGCCGGGGCAGGGGGAGCTGGACCGGGCGACGTTCGAGGAGATCTTCCCGTGGCGTACGGGGTGGGCCCCGGCGGTCCTCACCGAAGGGCTCCTCGTACCGGCGGGCGCGGGCTACCGCTTCGCCCACGAAGAGCTGGGCGACTGGGTGCAGGGTGCCCACCTGGACCTGGACGCCGCACTGCGCTCCCTGGTCCACCGCTGGCACACCGGAGAAGCGCCCGCACCCTCCCGGACGGACGCACAGCGGTCCGGGGCGCCGCCGGAACCCTCCGGGGCCGCCGGACCCCGCAACCTACCCGTACCGCGCCATCGCATCGGCCCGGTGATCCAGGCGATGCTCCTGCTGGGGCGCCGCCAGGGGAGCGCTGCGCTGGCGCACCGGATGGCCGATCTGATCGAGGCGACGGACCGTCTTGCGGCCGGTGCCGAGCCCGGCGACGCCTCATCCGCCCGGCATGCCAACGCCGTGTGGTGGGCGGCCCACCTGCTCGGGGAGAGCCTGCTCAGAGTGCCCGACGCCCGGCCGTACCTCGGGGTGCTGCGCGTACTCACCGGACGGATCACCCGGCGGCCCCAGGGTGCCGGTCCCTACGCCGAATTCGGGCCGTGGTTCTGGCGAAGGCTCAGGCTGCCGGAGGAGGACCGGATCGACCTGCTCCGCCGCCTCCTGCCGGCCGACGGTGCCCCGCGCGCCGATGGCGCCCCGCGCGCCGATGGCGCCTCGCGCGCCGACGGGGACGAGCGGTATCTGGACGCCGTGGCCCGGCGGCTCATCGCGAACCCGCAGACGGTGCAGGCGCTGCTCTGCCGCTGGTTCACCGACGAGAGCCCGCTGCCCGCCGAGGAGGGCAGGCCGGTCCGGCTCACCGTGGCCGCGGCCGCACAGGCCCTGCTGTACGCCCGCCGCGACCTCGCCGTCGACGACCTGACCGAAGCGCTGGTGGACACCTCCCACCCGCGCGCCGCCGAACTGCTCACCGCCCTCGCCGAGGACGAACCGTCCGCCCTCTGCAGGGCCGTCGACCGCTGGGCGCGCGACGAGGACCGGCCCGCGCGCCGGGCGGCCGCAGCCGTCCACGCCACGCTCACCGCCGCCCTGGCCACCTCGGACGCCGACCGGGCCCTGCTGCGCGGCGCGGCGCTCACCCTGCTCGCCCGCGCCGGCGACACCGCCCTGCACGCTCCGGCGCTCACCCTGCTCGTCAGGGATCCGCAGACCCGGATCCGCTATCTGCCGCAGGCCCTGCGGGTCTTCGCCGCCGGGGACCCCAGGCTGCCCGTGGCCCTGCTTGCCGAGGTGTTCCCCGAGCATCCGGAGCCGGTGCTCGCCGCGCTGCGTGCGCGCCTCGCGGTGCCCGGGGACGCGGCCGACGAGGTCCTGGGAGCGCTGGCCGGCCTGGACACACCCGCCCTCGCCCTGCACGCCCCCGGCCTCGTACGGCAGTACATCGACAACCACCCCGGGCGCGGGGCACAGGCCGCCGCCTATGTGGAGCGCAGGCTGGAACACAGCCCGGCCGCCCGGGCCCTGCTGCTGCCCCTGGTGACCGGGCTGCTGCGGGACCGCCCCGCGCCCGCGCCGGTACGCGCCGCGCTGGCCCGGGTGCTCGCCGCACCGGGCAGCACCGGGTCCAGGCCCCTGCGGTCCGAGCTGCTGGAAGTGCTGCTGGACTTCGAACAGGACACCGGGAGGGACCCCGCGGTGCTCGATGCCCTGCTGCGGGCCGCCGCAGCGGGTTCCGGCAGACGCCCCGAGGCCCGTACGAGGGCGCTGGTGCACCGCACCGGGATGCTCCTGGTGCGGACGCCCGAGGGAGCTGCCCGCTTCGACCGCGGGTTGGTCGAGCTCGCCCGCGAGGTACCCGGATTCGCCGGGCTCGTCACCCGGTGGCTGGCCGACGCCCCCCAGGAGTGGGCCGCCGTCGTGGGACCCAGCGCCCGGCGGACGGTGGAGGGCCTGGAGAGATCACAGCCCGGGATGCCGATGCCGATGCAGGCCGTGGGACGTGAGCATGGCAGTCTTAGACCTGCGTAATGGACATACACACGTACACAGGTTCGGGCGAGGAGCGGTCACAGTGCAGCGCTGGCGTGGCTTGGAGGACATCCCCGAGGACTGGGGACGCAGCGTCGTCACCATCGGCTCCTACGACGGGGTGCACCGCGGACACCAGCTGATCATCGGCCGGGCCGTGGAGCAGGCGCGCGCGCTCGGCATTCCGTCCGTCGTCGTCACCTTCGACCCGCACCCCAGCGAGGTCGTACGCCCCGGCAGCCACCCGCCGCTGCTCGCCCCGCACCACCGGCGTGCCGAGCTGATGGCGGACCTCGGGGTGGACGCGGTGCTGATCCTGCCGTTCACCACCGACTTCTCGAAGCTGGCGCCCGCCGACTTCATCGTGAAGGTGCTCGTCGACAAGCTGCACGCGCAACTGGTCATCGAGGGTCCGAACTTCCGCTTCGGACACCGGGCGGCCGGCAACGTCGCGCTGCTCACCGAGCTCGGTGAGACGTACGACTACCGCGTCGAGGTCATCGACCTCTTCGTGAGCGGTGAGGCGGGTGGCGGCGAGCCCTTCTCCTCCACCCTGACCCGCCGGCTGATCGCCGAGGGCGATGTGGCGGGGGCCGCCGAGATCCTCGGCCGCCCGCACCGCGTCGAGGGCATCGTCGTGCGCGGCGCGCAGCGCGGCCGCGAGCTCGGTTTCCCGACGGCGAACGTGGAGACCCTGCCGCACACCGCCATCCCCGCCGACGGCGTCTACGCGGGCTGGCTGACGGTGAACGGCGAGGCCATGCCCGCCGCGATCTCCGTCGGTACGAACCCGCAGTTCAACGGCACGGAGCGAACCGTCGAGGCGTACGCGATCGACAGGGTCGGCCTCGACCTGTACGGGCTGCACGTGGCGGTGGACTTCCTCTCGTACGTACGCGGCATGCTGAAGTTCGACTCCATCGACGACCTGCTCGTCGCGATGGCCGCCGACGTGAAGCGCTCCAGCGAGCTGATCGCCGCCTACGAGCGGGCCTGACACCTGCCTCCTGCGGTGCGCGCGCCGTCCCACCGAGGCATCGTCGGGGTAGGACCCGTCGAGCCGGGAGGACGTCCGCACCGTGCGTGAACTGCTGTCGGAACTGCGTGACTGGCACGACTCCGGTACGCCCTTCGCCCTGGCCACGGTCGTGGCGGTGCGGGGCAGTGCGCCGCGTGCCGCCGGCGCGGCGATGGCGGTGACCGCCGACGGAAGAGTGGTCGGCAGCGTCTCCGGAGGGTGCGTCGAGAGCGATGTGTACGAGGTGGCCACCGAGACACTCGCCACCGGCGGCCCCCAGCTGCGGACGTACGGCATCAGCGACGACGAGGCCTTCGGCGTCGGACTGACCTGCGGCGGCACGATCGACGTCCTGGTACAGCCCTACCTCACGGCGGACGACAGGGACCGGCTGCGCGAGCTCGTCGACACCGTCGCCGCCGGGGAACGGGTCGCGGTCGCGACCGTGGTGTCCGGAGCGGCGCCCACCGGCGCCCGCCGGGTGGTCCTGGCCGACCGCGTCACGGGCTCGCTCGGCAGCGAGGGGCTCGACGTCGCGGTCACCGACGACGCGCGCGGGCTGCTCGCCCAGGGAGCCACCGGAACCCACCGGTACGGCGCGCACGGCGAGCGCCGCATGGAGGACGTGACCGTCTTCGTCCAGACGTATGCGCCCGCACCCCGCATGCTCGTCTTCGGGGCCATCGACCACGCGGCCGCCACGGCGAGGATCGGCTCCTTCCTCGGCTACCGGGTGACGGTGTGCGACGCCCGCCCCGCCTTCGCCACCCGGGAGCGCTTCCCCACGGCCGACGAGGTCGTCTGCGCCTGGCCGCACACCTATCTGGAGTCGACCGAGGTGGATGCGCGCACGGTCGTCTGCGTGCTGACGCACGACCCGAAGTTCGACGTGCCCCTGCTGGCCGCAGCGCTGCGCACACCTGCCGCGTACATCGGCGTGATGGGCAGCAGACGCACCCACCAGGACCGGATCGCCCGGCTGCGTGAGGCCGGTGTGGACGAGGCGGGACTGGCCCGCCTCGCCTCACCCGTGGGCCTGGACCTCGGAGCCCGCACGCCGGAGGAGACGGCCGTCTCCATCGCCGCCGAGATCATCCAGCACCGCTGGGGCGGAACGGGCCGCCCGCTGGGCGAGCTGACCGGGACGATCCACCACCACCGGCCCTGACCCCCTCCCGGGGATGCCGTCACACGCCCGCCGGGCTCGCTGCGGTCGCCGCCGCCCAGTGGCACGCCACCTGCGTCCGGCCGCCGCCCTCCAGCACCGGCAGATCCTTCGTACGGCACGCGTCCGCGACCCCCGCACGCTCCGCCTCGCCCGAGGCCAGGACCTGGCAGCGGGCATGGAACCGGCAGCCCGCGGGCACCCTCGACGGGTCCGGCGGCTCCCCGGTCAGGATCACCGGATCGCCGTCCGCCTCCGGCAGCACCGACAGCAGCGCCTGGGTGTACGGGTGCCGGGGTGCCGTGAGGATCTGCTCCACGTCGCCCGTCTCGACGATCCGGCCCAGATACATCACCGCCACACGGTCCGCGATGTTCCACGCCAGACCCAGATCGTGCGTGACCACCAGCGCCGACAGGCCCAGCTCGTCGCGCAGCCGCAGCAGAAGCGCCAGGATCTCGCCGCGCACGGACGCGTCCAGCGAGGCCACGGGCTCGTCCGCGACGATGAGCTCCGGCTCCAGCACCAGAGCGCCCGCGATCACGACGCGCTGGCGCTGGCCGCCGGACAGTTCGTGCGGGTACCGCAGGAAGAACCGCTCCGGGGGCCGCAGCCCCGCCCGCGCCAGCGCCCCTGCCACGGCCGCCTGTTCGTCGCCCGCGTACCCGTGGATGCGCAGGCCCTCCGCCACCGCGTCGTAGACCGTGTGGCGCGGATTGAGGGACCCGCTGGGATCCTGCAGCACCAGCTGCACCCGCTTGCGGTACGCCTTGAGGGCCCGACCCGCGTAGTCCAGCGGCTTGCCGCCGAACGTGACCCGGCCGGACGTGGGCGGTACGAGGCCCAGCAGCGAGCGGGCCAGCGTCGTCTTGCCGCAGCCCGACTCGCCGACCAGAGCGACGATCTCGCCGGGCCGGATGTCGAGGTCGACCCCGTCGACGGCGCGTGCCGTCGCCGCCCCGCGCCGGCCCGGGAAGGTGACCTTCAGAGCCTCCGCACTGAGCAGCGGAGCCGGGGGAGTGGTGGTCATGACGTGCTCCTTGCCTTGTCGGCGCCGTCCTGCGGGCCGGGCGCCGTGACGGCACCGGGCTCCACCAGCACACAGGCCGCACGCCGGTCCTGCCCCGCGTCCCGCAGTTCCTGGTCCTCGGTGGCGCAGGAGTCCAGCGCCACCGGGCAGCGCGGGTGGAACGTGCACCCGGACGGCAGCGCCGACGGGTCCGGCGGGTCGCCCGGCAGACCGCGCGGCGCGTGCCGGGAGGAGAGGTCACCGATCCGCGGGAAGGCGGCCGACAGTGCGTTGCCGTAGGGATGCCTGGCGTTCTCGTACACCTGCTTGGCGGGCCCCTCCTCGACGATCCGGCCCGCGTACATCACGGACAGGCGGTCGCAGGTGTCGGAGAGCACCGCCAGGTCATGGCTGATCATGATGAGGCCGAGGTCCTGGTCGGCGACGAGCTGCTCGATCAGCCGCAGGATCTGCGCCTGGATCATCACGTCGAGGGCGGTGGTCGGCTCGTCGGCGATGATCAGCCGCGGGTCGCAGGCCAGCGCCATGGCGATCATCACGCGCTGGCGCTGCCCGCCGGACAGCTCGTGGGGATAGGCGTCCGCCCGTGCGGCGGGAAGTCCCACCTGTTCCAGCAGTTCGCCGGCCCGTTTGTGCGCGGCGGCCGGGGTGGCCTTCCTGTGCAGCAGGATCGGCTCGGCGATCTGGTCCCCGATCCGGTGCACGGCGTTCAGCGAGTGCATCGCGCCCTGGAAGACGATCGACGCCCCCGCCCAGCGCACGGCGCGCAGCCGGCCCCACTTCATGGCGAGGATGTCCTCGCCGTCCAGCAGGATCTCACCGCTCAGGGTCGCGGACGCCGGCAGCAGCCGCAGCAGCGCGAGCGCCAGCGTCGACTTCCCGCAGCCGGACTCCCCGGCGATGCCGAGCTTCTGGCCCGCCTCGACCCGCAGGTCGACGCCGCGTACGGCGGGGACGGCCGAGTCTCCCGTGCCGTAGGTGATGTGCAGGTTCCTGACGTCGAGCAACGGCTGCCGGGTCTCCGGCTCCGTCACGGTCTCTGTCTTCACAGCGGTCAACGGGTCACCCCCAGCTTGGGGTTGAGCACGGACTCGATCGTGCGGCCGCACAGCGTGAACGCGAGGGCGACGACCGCGATGGCGAGTCCGGGCGGAGCGAGGTACCACCAGTTGCCGGAGCTGACCGCTCCGGCCTCACGGGCGTCCTGGAGCAGCCCGCCCCAGGAGACGATCGTCGGATCGCCGAGCCCGAGGAAGGCGAGGGTCGCCTCGGTGAGGATGGCCGTGGAGATCACCAGCGTGGTCTGTGCGAGCACCAGCGGCATCACGTTGGGCAGCACATGACGGGACATGATGTGGCCGTGGCCGCCGCCGAGGGCCTTGGAGCGCTCGATGTACGGACGGGACTCCACGGACAGCGTCTGCGCGCGGACCAGCCGCGCGGTCGTCGGCCAGGTCGTCACGCCGATGGCGAGGATCGTCGTCCAGACCGACCGCGACAACACCGTCGCCAGAGCGATGGCCAGCACCAGGGTCGGCATCACCAGGAACCAGTCGGTGATCCGCATGACGACGTTCCCGTACCAGCCCTTGAAGTGACCGGCCGTGATGCCCACCAGGGTCCCGATGGCCACCGAGAGGAACGCCGCGAGCAGGCCGACGGTCAGCGAGACCCGCGTCCCCCACACGAGCAGGGCCAGCAGACTGCGGCCGAACTGGTCCGTGCCGAGAGGGAACTCGGCGCTCGGCGACTCCAGAGGACCGCCCGGCGCCTGGGTGACGCTCTGCGAGTCCGCTCCCACCAGCAGCGGGGCGAACAGCGCGATGAGCGCGATGACCGCGAGCACGGCGAGGCCGGCGAGGCCGGCCCGGTGGCTGCGGTACTCGCGCCAGAAGCGGGCGGTGGCGACGCGCCTGCGGGTCCAGGTGAGGGCACGCGGGCTGGTGGTCTTCACCGCGTCGGTCGTGGTCGTCATCGGCCCACCCGGGGATCGAGGAGCGGATAGATCACATCGGCGAGCGTGTTCATCAGGATCACCGCGGCGGCGAAGACGAAGAACAGCGCCTGCACCAGTGGCAGGTCGGGCACGCTCAGCGCCTGGTAGAAGAGCCCGCCGAGGCCGGGCCAGGAGAACACCGTCTCCACCAGGATCGCTCCCGCCACCGTGTTGCCCAGGTTGACGAAGAGCAGGGTCACGGTCGGCAGCATCGCGTTCGGCACTGCATGGCGGCGGCGTACGAGATCGTCGCGCAGCCCCTTCGCCCGTGCCGTCGTCAGGTAGTCGCTGCCCATCTCGTCGAGCAACGAGGAGCGCATCACCAGCAGGGTGCGCGCGTACTCGACGGCGACGAGGGTGACGACCGGCAGCACCAGGTGATGGGCCACGTCGAGGACGTAACCGAAGCCGCTCGAGTTGCCCGATTCCATGCCGCCCGTCGGGAAGAGGCCCGGGATCGGGCCGATGCCCACCGACAGGGTGACGATCAGGAGCAGGCCGAGCCAGAACGACGGCACCGAGTACAGCGTCAGGGCGAAGGCCGTGTGGAAGCGGTCCCCGGCCGAGCCGTTGCGCCAGGCGGACCTGGCACCCAGCCAGATGCCGATCGCCGTGTAGATCACGAAGGCGGTACCGGTGAGCAGCAGCGTCGCGGGCAGCGCCTCGGAGATCTTGTCCATGACGGGCGCGCGGAACTGGTAGGACGTGCCGAAGTCCCCGGTCAGGGCCTTGCCGCAGTACTGGGTGAACTGCTGCCAGAGGGGCAGGTCCAGCCCGAATTCCCGGCGCATCGCGGCGATCTGCTCGGTGGAGACCTGCCGGCCACCCGTCATCTGCTTGACCGGGTCGCCGGGGATCAGGCGGAAGAGGAAGAAGCTGGTGACGAGCACGGCGAACAGCGAAACGGCCGCACCGGCCAGCTTGCCCGCCGCATAACGGAGATAGGCGGTCGTGCTGCGGGCACGCGGACTGCGGGCCGACGGCCCGGCCGGAGCCGGGCCGTCGGTCTGCACAGCGTCCACGCCCGCCGCGCTCTTCAGGAGCGCGGGAGTGCTTTCTGTGCTCATGGACTATTCACGGTCTTCCGCGGTGGAACGACGACGCATGGCGAACAGCAGCCCGCCACCGGCGAGGACGACTACGGCGATCCCGACACCGATGAGGACTCCGGTGGAGCTGCCGCTGTCGCCGGACGAATCGCCCGACGCACCGGCGGCCGGGGCCGCCGACCACCAGCTCCAGTAACCGTCCTGGCCGAAGATGTTCCCCGCATCGGAGGGCATCGTCGTGATGGACTTGATCTGGTCGGTGCGGTAGGCCTCGACAGCATTCGGGTACGCCATGACGTTCATGTACCCCGTGTCGTACAGCCGCGACTCCATCTGCTTGACGAGGTCAGCCCGTTTGGCGGGGTCGTACTCCGCGAGCTGCTTCGCGTAGAGCGCGTCGTACTGCTTGTCGCAGATGAAGTTGTCGGTCGCCGCCGACTCCTTCGCCTTGGACGGGAGCGCGGCGCAGGTGTGGATCGACATCACGAAGTCGGGGTCCGGGTTGACGGACCAACCGTCGAAGGCGAGGTCGTACTCGCCCGCGTACCAGGGGTCGGAGACGTTGTCGCGGCAGTCGACCTTCAGGCCGACCCCGAGGTCGCCCCACCACTCCTGGAGGTACTTGCCGATCGCCTTGTCGTTCGGGTCCGTGGCGTGACACAGGATGCGGAAGTCGAGCGGCTTGCCGTCCTTGCCGGCCCGCTTGCCCGCGCTGTTCTTCTTGTAGCCCGCCTGGTCGAGGAGGGCACCGGCCTTCGCCGGGTCGTAGGCGAGCTTCTGCTCGGCGGTCGGCTTCCAGAAGTACGAGCCGTAGCGGGGCGGGATGTAGCCCTCACCCTCTATGGCGTGGCCCTGGAAGACCTTGTCGATGATGGTCGTGCGGTCGACGGCCATGAAGAGTGCCTGACGGACCTTCTGGTCCAGCAGCGCCGGATGCCCGTCGCCGAACTTCTTGCCGTCCTTGGTCTGCGCGCCGGGGTTGGTGGCCAGCGCGTAGAAGCGCCGGCCCGGGGCGTCGTTCACCTTGATGTTCTCGGCGGTCTTCAGCGAGGCGGCCTGCGCGGGCGTCAGGCTCGGGCTGCCGGCGACGAAGGAAACTTCACCCTTTCGGAGGGCTGCGACGGCTGCGTCCTGGTCCTTGTAGTACCGGAAGACGAGCTCGTCGAACTTGGGCGCGCCGCGCCAGAAGTCCTTGTTGGCCTTCAGCTTCACATAGCTGTCGACCTTGTAGTCCGTCAGGATGAAGGGCCCGTTGCCGACGATCGGGAACTTCGTGTCGTTGTTGAACTTGGAGAAGTCGCCGACCTTCTCCCACACGTGCTTGGGGACGATGGGCACGTCCAGCGCCGTCATCGTGGCCTGAGGCTGCTTCAGCACTATGACCAGCTTGTCCGGGCTCGGTGCGGTCACCGTCTTGAAGTTGCCGACGAAACTGCCGTTCGAGGTGGCTGCTCCCTCGTCGGTCATCATCTTGTTGAAGGTCCAGGCCGCGTCCTCGGCGGTCGCTTTCTCACCGTCCGACCACTTCGAGTCGTCCCGGATGGTGTACGTCCACGTCAGCTTGTCCGCCGAGGCCTCCCACTTGGTGGCGAGCGCGGGGATCGTGTGGCTGTCCTTGGCGTCGTAGTTGGTGAGGTAGTCGTACATCAGCCGGTGGATGCTCGTGGAGAGCAGCCGCTGGGCGAGGAACGGGCTCAGGGAGTCGACGCTCTGTGCGA
This sequence comes from Streptomyces sp. NPDC005566, assembly GCF_040605575.1. Lineage (NCBI taxonomy): Bacteria > Bacillati > Actinomycetota > Actinomycetes > Kitasatosporales > Streptomycetaceae > Streptomyces > Streptomyces sp. NPDC005566. Next base: position 24,845 of record NZ_JBEXDB010000030.1, read on the forward strand.
CCGCGACCGTGAGGGTCGACTTGCCGTCGGCCTGTGCCTCCTGCGGGGCCGGGCCGACCGGGTTCCCGGGGACGACCGATCCGGCGGCCAGCGCGAAGGCGGCGGCCCCGGAGGCGAGAAGGATACGCAGGCGGCCGCGTGGGCGGGGGGAGCGTGGTGGGAATCTTGTGACCATGGACGTGGACCTCGCGTCATGACTCGCACGGTGAAGGCGGGCAGATCTCTGGTTCGCCAGCTGGTGAAGCGAAGGTTTATCAGCGGCGGTCGAGTCGCGTCAACGGTGGGTCAAACCGCGTGTGGGCTGCGGGAATGCAAGAAGGGCCCACACCGTGGGAACGGTGCGGGCCCTCATTGGTTTAGACCTCTACTGCCTTACTGCTGAGGCGCTGGCGGCGCCTGCGGCGGGTACTGCTGCCAGCCGGCCGGCGGAACCGGACCTTGCAGTTCGGGCTGACCGGGCTGACTTGCCTGGCCATCGGCGTGCGCGGGTGCCGGAGGCGGACCGGCCGGGTTCGCGCCCGACTGAGCCTGGGAGGGCAGCGACTGCTGCCAGCCGTTCTGCTGCACGCCCGGGCCGGGGTGCGGCGGGTACGGCTGCTGGGGTGCTGCGCCCTGCTGGTGCGGAGGCTGCTGGCCGCCGTACGGCTGTTGGGGGTAGGGCTGCTGGGACTGGCCCGGCTGGGGCTGTGCGGGGTACGGCCGCGCGGGCTGTCCGGGATACGGCTGTCCGGGGTACGGCTGCTGGGGCTGCTGGGGCGCGTACTGCTGCTGGCCCGGCACCTGCTGACCGGGCGTCTGGTGGCCGGGCATCGGCGGGGCGTACTGCGGCGGCGGGTTGCTGCCGTCCGAAGTCCACAGCCCCTGCTGCTGCTGGGCCCGCTGGAAGTCCTCCGCGACGAGTGCGGAGAGGTGGAAGTACGCCTCGCGGGTCTTCGGACGCATCATGTCGAGGTCGACCTCGGCGCCCGCCGACAGGTGCTCGTCGAAGGGCACGACCACGACACCGCGGCAGCGCGTCTCGAAGTGCTGCACGATGTCATCAACCTTGATCATCTTCCCGGTCTCGCGGACTCCGGAGATGACCGTCAGGGACCGCTGGACCAGGTCCGCGTAACCGTGCGCCGAGAGCCAGTCCAGCGTGGTGGACGCGCTGGACGCACCGTCGACGGACGGCGTGGAAATGATGATCAGCTGATCGGCGAGATCCAGCACGCCGCGCATCGCGCTGTAGAGCAGGCCGGTGCCCGAGTCGGTGAGGATGATGGGGTACTGCTTGCCGAGCACCTCGATCGCCCGGCGGTAGTCCTCGTCGTTGAAGGCGGTGGAGACTGCCGGGTCCACGTCGTTGGCGATGATCTCCAGACCGGAGGGCGCCTGCGAGGTGAAGCGGCGGATGTCCATGTACGAGTTGAGATACGGGATCGCCTGGACCAGGTCACGGATGGTGGCCCCGGTCTCGCGGCGCACCCGTCGGCCGAGCGTACCGGCGTCCGGGTTGGCGTCGATGGCGAGGATCTTGTCCTGCCGCTCGGTGGCCAGGGTCGAGCCGAGCGCGGTGGTCGTCGTGGTCTTGCCGACGCCCCCCTTGAGGCTGATGACCGCGATCCGGTAGCAGGAAAGCACCGGCGTGCGGATCAGGTCCAGCTTGCGCTGACGCTCGAGCTCCTCCTTCTTGCCGCCCAGCTTGAAGCGGGCGGCGCTGGAGGGGTTGCGGCTGCTCTTGGCCTTCTGCTTGCCCCGGACCAGCCGGTCGGAGGAGAGCTCCACGGCGGCCGTGTAACCGAGCGGGGCGCCGGGCACGGAGCGCTCGCGCTGGTCGTGGGTGACCGGTGTGGGCCAGGCTGCTCCGGCGCGCGGGTCGACGGGCGGGGCCTGGGGGCCGGGCTGCTGTGGCTGGTACGCCTGAGGCTGTGGCTGGTAGGGCTCGGGCGGCTGGGGGGTCACCTGGGCCGGCAGGTTCGGGGTGCCGTGGACCGGCTGCTGCGGGATCTGGGGGTGCTGGGGAACCTGCGGCGGGAGAGGGGCGCTCTGTGCAGGGAACTGCTGCGGGCGGGGGGCCTGGGGCGCTTGGAGTGCCTGAGGTGCTGGGGGCGCCTGGGGCGGGAATCCGTAGCCTCCCTGGGCTGCTCGGGCCTCGCCCTGGCCCGGGGGCAGTTGGGGTGCGCCGTGTCCCGGATACTGCTGCTGCGGCGCCTGGGGGAACCCGTAACCGCCCTGTGGCGCCTGGGCGTTGTGCTGAACCGGCTGAACCGGCTGAACCGGCTGAACCGGCTGAAGGGGCTGAACCGGCTGAGCGGGCTGAACCGGCTGAGCGGGCTGGTGGGGTGCGGGCGGCTGCGGGAACCCGTATCCGCCGGGCGCCTCGTCGGCGGGCGCGGGTGCAGGTGTCTGCGCAGGCCACTGCGACCCCGGCTGGGGTGTGCCGGGCTGCGGTGCGGCGGGCTGGAACGCGGGCGGCAGCGGCGGGAGGGCGCCCTGCGCGGGCGGTACGGGGGACCAGGGAGCCGGCACGTTCGACGGCGGGGCGTCCTGGGGTTCGGCGGGTTCGGCGGCGGGGGACCGGACGTCCTCGGGCACCGCGTCCGTTACGGCGTCCGCGGGCCCCTCGGCCTGTGCGCGATCCGTCGTCGGTACGTCGTCGGCGGCGGACGTGGAGTCCGCGACGGGGACCGGGTCCGCGTCCGGGCCCGACGAGGCGACGGTAGCCGGGGCGGACGCGCCAGCACCTGGCTCCACGTACTCCTCGGAGTCACCCGTGCCTGTCCCGCTCACCGGAGCGGACGGCTCCGCGGTGAGGTGCCCGGAGTCGTCTCCGGACCCGTTCGCCGAGTCCGTCGAGTCGGCCGAGTCCACTGATTCCGCCGAGACAGCGGGAGCCATGGGCTCCGCAGGATCGCCGGAGCCCGCGGCGTGGGAAGCGCCGGAGGCGGCGGCTTCGGCCTCGGCTGCCGCCTCGCGCTCCGCGATCTCCCGCTTCAGCGAAGCGGCGGAGAACCGCATCGTCGAACCGCTCTCCAAGTCGCCGCTCCCGAACGGGTCCGGGGCACCGCTCGCGGCATCCGTACCTTCGGGGCCCGCCGGAGCGGAGGCGGAAACCACCGGACCGGGCTCGGAGGCCGAGGGGGACGGTGCGGGCGCCGTGGCCGGCGCGGGCCCGGCCGGCGCGGGCGGACCCGGCGACCAGTTGGGCTCGAATCCGCCGCCGGCCGGCAGTCCGGGCACGGACACCGGGGCCCCCTGCGGCGGGGGAGGCGGCGCCAGGTGCGACCCCGCCCCGCCGGACGAGTCACCCGCCGCGTTCTGGGTGTACCAGGCGGGCGGGGTGTAGTCGATGGTGAACTCACCCGTCATCTCGGCGGGCTCCGCGTCGGACGACTCGTCGACGGGTGTGTTCCATCCCCCGCGGATCTCGTCCCGATCGCCGTTCACTTTGCCTCCTGGTGTGGTCGAGCACCCTTGTGCCGTGGTGGGTGGGGGCGACCGTTCCCGTTGTCCGATCCGCCCGGCTCTCCCCCTTGCGACGCGCAGTGCCTGCCCTCAGGTTCCTCTGTCACGCCCCCACCCACCCTAATCGCCATCGGGCGCACTACGGCAGGCCGTACCGCACGGGAAGAACTGTCCGGTAGGTCACGCCCCGCCATCAAGTGAAACAAGTACGGCGGAAAGCGAAGGAAGAAGCCGTCCAATCGGCACACAACAGGACAAGGATCGACGTGGTGAGAAGGTCGCGGCCCGGTCCGGACCGCCACCCCCACCCGCGCCGTCGCCTACGTGAGGTCGAACTCACCGTCCCGTGCGCCCAGCACGAAAGCGCGCCACTCGGCTTCCGTGTACCGAAGCACGGTCTCCGGATCCAGCGAGGAGCGCATCGCGACCGCACCCTTCGGGAGGTACGCGATCTCGACCCGTTCCTCGACTTTCTCGGTGCCGGGTGCGCTCAGCCACTCCACATCCGAGATATCGAGAGCGTAGAGCTCGTCCTTTTCCTGCTGGGTGCCCATGTGCACGTCCCTTCGGTCGAACGGTGTCGTTCCCTCGCCATGATCCTGAAAAGCGGCGACCGAGGGGTGCGAACGAGACAGGAATCAGTCCATCCTGCGAGCCGTGCCCAGCAGCCCGCTCTCCACGTCCGTCGCGCTGGTCATCACCCAGTGGCGTTCGCGGCCCGCCACCCAGAGCGTGACACCGTCCGCCAGGGTGGGCAGGGCCTCGCTCTCGGTGCGTGCGAGCCCCAGAATCCTGCCGATCTGCTCCGCCTCGGCCGGCGAGACCCGCTGGATGCCCACGAGCGTCGACGCACGCAGCAACCGGGGTGCCACGGGGCTCAGATAGGGCAGCAGCGTCAGCACCGACTGCCACGGCGAGGACACCACACGGCCACGCGGCGGGCGCATTCCGCAGTCGCGCACGACAACCACCGGACTGCCCACGGTCGCTCCGGTCGGCGGGACCTGGCCCACGTCATGCAGGGAGATGCACTCGAGACCGGCACCCGCGGCCTGCGCCAGCGTGGTCCACGCCTGGGTGCGTCCCGTCTCGACCGCAACCCGCGCACCGGTACCCGCTGCGCGGAGTGCCAGCACCTGCGCGGTCCACAGACCGCCGATCAACAGGACGTCGTACGGTGCCGGCCGATGGAACCCGATCATCTGCGGGCGCCCCTCGGCGTCGTCGCCGATGATCACCCCGTCGTCGCCCACCGGCAACGCCAGCGCACCCAGGTGGTCCGACGCCAGGGTGTGGCCGGCATGACGGGGCCCCAGCAGCCCTCGCCTCGGAGCGATGTGCTTCGTCACTGCGCGCCTCCCAGCGGGAGCGTGGCCAGGACACCTGGCAGCTGTTCACGGTCCAGCCGGACGAGGCCGACGCCCGCGTGCCGTGCGGCTTGCTCCAATGTCCTTCGGACCCCGACCAGTTCGGTGTCGGAGCCGCCGGTGATCCGTACGTGGCCGCGTACGGACACATGACCCTGGTGCGTACCGCGGCGCACCGTCAGGCTGAAGGTCGTCGCATAGGCCGGAACGGAGGTCAGCAGCGAGACGAGCCGCGGCAGCGGAGTGGCTCCGCGGCCCAGTTCGGGCCACCGGTCCACGGCATAGGTGGTGTGCCAGCGGTCGTCGCAGCGCCAGACCCGCGGTGTCTCCATCGTCCGTCGCTGCGGTGCAGCGTCCGGTCTGCCCGCACGGGCCGACAGGATGGGGCTGGCACAAGCGGACGTCGCCACGGCGGAGTTCAGCTCCTCCTGGTCCAGTACCGAGGCCCGGAACCCGGCGCCTGTGATACGGCTCGCCACGTGGTCCGCGGCCCGCACCAGACAGCGCTGCGCTCCTCCGATTCCGCCACCGCGTGCCTCCACGGCCTCCCGGCACAGTTCCGGATCCAGCTTCACAGCCACCCAGGTCATCCGCAGCGCGGGCGCCCCGGTCCGGTCCTGGAGGGGGCCGTACGAGAGCCGGGCCACCGACCGCTCCGGCAGGTGCGGCGCCGGAGCGGGGCGCACCTGCTGCACGAGCTGCGCGGACTCCAGCACGATGTCGTCCACCGAGAGCGCGTCGCCCAGGAGGGACAGCGGAAGCGACCGGGCACCCATCGCCTGGCGCAGCGATTCACCGCTCGCCTCGACCCGTACGACGGCGGTCAGGAAGGTGCCGTCCCCGACCATGCCCACCGTGCGGCGGGCGCCGTCCACATAGATGTAAGGAGCGAATCCCGGCACGTTCTCCGCGACCGGAGCCAGCTGCGGCTCCGTCTCGGCGGGGGGCGCCGCGGCGGTCCGTCTGCGATGGCGGAGGGACGACACGGTCGAAAGCCAGTCCTGCACGGCCCGGCCCCGACGGCGTACCACCGCGAGAAGAATCAGCAGACAGGCGATCACGCCGGCAGGGATCAGCCACGCGCCGCCGAGCGCTGCACCCACGACGGCGACCGCCAGGGCGGCCTCGACGAGCACCATCTGCCGCAGCGCGGGCCCGACTCGGCCGGTTCTGGAGATCGAGTGGAGAGTGGTCGCCGCGGGGGCGTCCGCCGACTGATGGGGCGCTGTGCCGTCCGACCCGTTGCTCCGTTGCCGCCGGGAAGGGCCGGGCGTTCGTTGGGCAGACCGCCTCGTGCGCTCCCCCGTCGCTGCACCCATCGCCGCGTTGCCCCCTCGTGTCCGTATTCACCGTTTTTTTCACGGGCGTTGATCGGGCGATCACCCTACCTGAGCAGTGAGAGCCAAGTACCAACAGGCATAGTAGGGGTCCCGGTCGGCGGCAGCGGTCCACGGCGGGTGTGGGAACCTGGTCGCCCACTGGGGAGAAGGGGCAGCGCGCACATGGCATCACGGCGGGACGAACTCAATGCCTACACCTTCGCGAAGCGGAGGTTGGTCGCACAGTTCCTGCAGCCCCACCCGTCCGGCTCGGAGGAGGGCGCACCTCGCCCACTTCGCGCGGTGGTGCCCGGAGTGATCGTCGGCGCGGTCGTCCTCGCGGTGTTCGGAGCATGGGGGATGTTCAAGCCCGTGGCACCCCAGAAATGGGACACCCCCTACGAGAACGTCATCATCGCCAGCAAGTCCACGACCCGCTACGTGGTGTTGAAGACCGATGGCAAGACGCAGCTCCACCCGGTGCTGAACATGTCCAGCGCCAAGCTCCTCCTCGCCCCGGACAAGGGCACCGTCATCAACGTCGACGAATCGGTCCTCGACAACGGCAAGATCCCGCACGGGGCGACCCTCGGCATCCCGTACGCGCCGGACCGGCTGCCCGACAAGAACGAAGCCGGCTCCATGAAGCGCTGGGCGGTCTGCGAGCGGCCCGGAGAGGGCGGCAGGGCCATCCAGAAGGCGGCGTTCCTCTTCGCCGAGCGCGAGCAGAAGAAGACCGACGGGGCGGGCAAGCTGCAGGGCGGCGAGCTGATGTACGTCGAGGGCCCGGGACCGGACAGGACCCGCTACATCGCCGACGCCACGGGCACGGCGTACGCGGTGGAGAAGGACGAGCTGCTGCTGCGCACCCTGGTCGGCCAGGACCGCGAACCCCAGCGGGTGTCAGCCGACTGGCTGGAGACGCTGCACAAGGGGGACGAGGTCACCTTCCCGGCCATCGAGGGAACCCCCGGTTCCGACGCGGGCGTTCCGGGCAAGCTGCAGCCCGGGGACAACAAGGTGGGCATGGTCCTCGCAGCGACCTCCGGCACGAGGACCCAGCAGTACGTGGTCCTGCGGGGCAGGGTCGCCCCGGTGTCCGACTTCGTCGCCAAGCTCCTGCTCAGCAGCCGCGCCCTGGTCAACCTCGGTCAGGACGGCAAGGCGAAGCACGTCAGCGCCGGCGCGTTCGAGCCCGGAGCGGCGTTCGGACAGGAGCTTGACTGGCCCACGAGCGAGCCGACACCCGTCAACTCCGCGAGCACGGAGAGCGGAAGCCGCAACACCGTGTGCAACGTCCTGCGCGGCGTCTCGGACAAGAACGGTGCCAGCACGCTCAGCACCTGGGCGGGCACGGGCTTTCCCGCCACGCTCCCCTCCGGCTCCAGCAGCGCCTACGTCACCCCCGGATCCGGCCTGCTCTTCCGACAGTTCAAGGGCTCCAGCCCGGACTCCGGTCCGCTCTTCCTGGTGACCGACACCGGGCTGCGCTATGCCATGCAGTCCAACGGCGACAGCGTGCAGGACGACTCCGGCATCGGTGAGTCCGGTACGAAGGAGGAGAAGCAGAGGCAGCAGGAGGCGCAGCAGGCGCAGAACCGGCTCGGGTACAAGGACGTGGACCCCGCACCCGTTCCCGCCGCATGGTCCACCTTCCTGCCGACGGGCCCCCGGTTGTCGACCGGTGCCGCCCGCCAGCCGCAGGGTTCGTGAGGAGCGGCCACGTGACCACGCACCTCTCCTGCCGCCGGCGCCTGCTGACAGCCGCGGCCGCCACCGCCGTAATCCTCGTCACGCTGCCGGCGCTGCCCGCGGCGGCGGACGACTCCACCCAGTGCACCTTCCCTTCGAAGAAGTACGCGGGCCGTCCCTGGGCACTGCAGCGTGTGCTGATGGACGAACTCTGGGAGCAGTCCACCGGCAAAGGCGTACGGGTGGCGGTCATCGACACCGGCGTCGACGTGAAGAACCCTCAGCTCACGAAAGCCGTGGACACCGGGAGCGGCCGCAACCTCCTCGACAAGAACCTCAAGGACGAGAACGGCAACACGCTCGAGCGCGGCAAGGAGAACGGCACCACCGACGTCGTCGGCCACGGCACCAAGGTCGCCGGCATCATCGCCGCACGCGAGGTGAAGGGCACGGGCTTCACCGGCCTGGCGCCGGACGCGACGATCATCCCGATCCAGCAGAACGACGCCGAGGGCCACGGGACCGCGGAAACCCTGGCTGCCGCCATCCGTTACGCCGCCGACCAGGCGGACGCGGACGTCATCAACATCTCCCAGGACACCGCGAACGCGGTGAAGCCCACGGCCCGCCTCGAGCAGGCCGTGAACGCCGCCCTGGCCAAGGAGATCGTCATCGTCGCCTCCGCCGGCAACGACGGGCTGGGCGGCAACGTCAAGGAGACCTACCCCGCCTCGTACGACGGTGTCCTGGCCGTGGCCGCGTCGGACCGCAACAACGAACGGGCCGCTTTCTCCCAGTCCGGCGAATTCGTGGGCGTCGCGGCCCCCGGCGTCGACATGATCTCGACGGTTCCCGGCGGGGGGCACTGCGCCGACAACGGCACCAGTTTCTCGGCCCCGTACGTCGCGGGAGTCGCCGCCCTCATCCGGGCCAAGCACAAGGACTGGACACAGGCGCAGATCGTCGCCCAGATCGAGCAGACGGCGGAACGCTCGATCGCCGGCCACGACCGCTTGGTCGGCTGGGGCGTCGTCGACCCGGTGCGCGCCCTGACGGAGGACGACAAACCCATCGAGAAGCCGGTGGCACACGAGGGCGTGAGCAAGGGCAAGGCCCCCGTCCCTGCCGCGCTCCACCTGGGCGAGACGGCCGACGAACGCAACGCCCGGCTGGCGACCTACGTCGTGGTGGGCGGGGGAGTCCTGGTCGCGGCCATCGCGGGTGCGGCAGTTGCCGTGCGCGACCGACGACGACGGCAGGGCCGACAGGGCGCCATGTGATGCCCGATCTGCAGGTTGTGTGAGGGAAGTTACCTGATGGACAAGACAGTTGGACCTGTCAGTGCCATTGGCTAGAGTGATGTTGTGGGGCCAGTGCTGTTCACGCGGGTGCGATAGCAACGCGAAACGGACTGAGCAAACGGGGAATCGGGGAAGGGCAGCAACGTGAGCGAAGGCAACGGGGATCTCCGTCGTGGGGTAGGAGCCCTCGAGCAGTTCCAGAAGCGTGTGAACGCGTTGCTGACGGACCTGGAAGGCTCGGCAGCCGGCAAGTCGAAGGTTGCGGCACAGACGGTGTCGCGTACCTCCTTGAGTGGCCAGAACGCATGCTTCGCGGAAGCGGATGGGCTCTACAGCCAGTACAACCGGGTCCACGAGTCGCTCGTCACACTCTCGAAGTCACTGGGCGACCAGATCGAGTACCTGAGCCTCGGCGTGCACGCGGCGGCCGTCGGCTTCGACAACGTGGACGACGACACGCGGCGGCGGTTCTACGAGATCCAGACTCGCCTGGACACGGAGCGCGAGAGGGCGCAGGCCGAGAAGACGGCCAAGCCTGAGCAGAACGCTGACAAGCAGTACGACGCGGGATGGGCAGCCGAATGAGCGAACCGAAGAAGCCGGAACCGGGTTCCGAGGCACAGCCGGAACTGACTCCCGCGGAACAGGCGCAACAGGACCAGGAACGCATCCAGGGACAGCTGGTCGTCACGGATGTCACTCGCCAGATGCAGGACGTGATGGAGGCGTTCGGCTTCGGGGGCTCCGGCTCCTCGGGCCGGACCTCCTTCGAGGGCCACGAGCTCAACTCGATGATCGACCTGATCGAGAACTCCAACCCGGAGCACCTCGAGGAGGCGGGCCAGGCACTCCTGAAGGCAAGGACCGCGATCAACGACGCGGCGAAGGAGCTGGGCGACTTCATCAAGGCCGTCGACTGGGAGGGCGAGTCGGGCACCGCCTTCCGCGACTGGGGCAGCGGCTTGGTCGCCCACGCCACGAAGCTGGGCGAGTTCGCGCAGACCGCCGGCACGCAGATCACGGTCGCGGGCACGGGCCTCGCCTCGGTACGCAACTCCCTCCCGCCCCGCGACAGCCGCCTCATCCGCAAGTCCCCCGACGAGATCGAGAGCCCGGCGCGTATTGAGGGGAACCCGGAATACGCGGCGGCGCTGAAGGTCGAGAAGGACCGCCAGGAGGCCATCAACCAGGCGAACCGGCTGGCGTCGTACTACGCGGTCTCGGAGGAGACGCTGGCGGCGCAGGAGCCGCCGCGGTTCGATAAGAAGCTTGACGTTGCGATGCCCAGGCCATCAGGCAGGATTCGTGAGGATGCGGGGTCAGGATCGTCGACCGGCCCTGAGTCTGCAGGCAGCGGACGCTCACAGGGCGTGCCAGACCACGCGGCGACCGGCAGCCAGGGGTCTGTTGTAAGTAGCCATGGCTATGAAGCACCCGCAGCGGTGGCTCCTGTCCCGGACACGAGTATCTCTACGGAGATCAACAGTGTGGCCACACCACCAGCCCCTGTGACCTCTACGGGGCCCGCTCCAACTCCCGCGCCCACGGGTCCTGTCGGCCCGGCGGGGGGTCCGAATCTGGCTCCGCCCATGGCGACCGGCTTCGTGAACCCGGTGACCAGCAGCTCCCGGGTGCCCCAGGCAGCAACAGGCGCGCCCAAAGCAGTTGGCCAGACCGGATTCGGCGGGCCAAGAGCGAGTGGTCCCACGGTCGGTGGCCCCGCGGCGAACGGTCGTACCGGACCCCCCGTTGGGCGTCCTGCACCCATGAGCGCGAGCCCGACATCCGGACGTGGAGGACCGCAGCCCCCCACTGCCGGTCGGTCTGGTGTCACTGGCGGCAGGCCCATGGCTGCAGGACCCGCAAGCACCTCTGGAGCTACCGGCCCGCGCGCCGGCCGAGCAGCAACCGGCATCGTCGGCGGGACCCCGCAGCGTGCGGTTCCGGGTGGGCCTACGCCTGGGGGCGGCCGTGGTGTCTCGCGCGGCACGGTCATCGGAGCTGGGGGAGCGGCACGACCGAGCGGCCCGGTCGGCGGCGTCGGCCAGCGCGGTGTCGTCGGAGCCGGTGGAGCAAGCAGTGCCCCCCGCCCGGGTGGGCGAGGTACTCCCAGCACCAACGGAGTTGTGGGCACACCCCGGGGCGGCGATGCGGGATCTGGTGCGGGTTCGAAGGGTTTCACGGCAGGCGGCGCAGGCCTTGTGCGTGGCCCAGCAGGTCGGAGGGCCTCCGAGGATGAGGACCAGGACGGCGGCACACCGCGTCCGGACTACCTGACGGAAGACAGAGAGACGTGGGAGGCCGGCCGGCGTGGAGTCGCACCGCCGGTGATCGAGTAGGGACAGGGAAGGTTCGGAAGTCAGGATGACAGCAGGAATGAGCCAGACCCGGAAGCGCCGTACGCCTCTCGGATGGAGAGGGCGCCTGCTCGGCACGATGGCTGTGGCCGCTGCCTGGAGTGTGGGGTTCGCGGGTGCCGTGCCCTCCGCCATGGCGGCGGACGTGCAATCGAAGCAGTGGTACCTCAGCGCGATGCAGGCCGAGGAGATGTGGAAAACAACCACGGGTGAAGGCATCAAGGTTGCTGTCATCGACACAGGGGTCAATTCATCGACGCCGTCTCTTGAGGGTCAGGTTCTGAAAGGGCTTGACGCCACGGGCGTGGAAGGGGATGAGACCGACGATTACAACGGCCATGGCACAACCATGGCGGAGTTGATCGCTGGTACGGGCCGTGGTGGGGGCCTGAAGGGTCTTGCTCCAGGGGCGAAGATCATCCCGATGAGAGTCGCTGACGCCGAATGGCAGACCAAAAAGCCCCCGAATGCGTCCGATACGACGGATGCGATTCGGGCTGCCGCCGACAGTGATGCGAAGATCATCAGTATGTCGTTCGGTAACGACTTTGCGTTGGATCGCGAAGAAGAAGCAGTAAAATACGCCCAAAGCAAGGGGAAGCTGTTCTTCGCCGCTGTCGGTAATGAGGCCAAGAAGGGTAACCCGGAGAGTTATCCGGCTGCATACCCTGAGGTCGTAGGTGTTTCTTCGGCTGACCGTAAAGGAAAGGTAGCCGAGTACTCCCAGAATGGGAGCACTGTCGATATCGCTGCTCCCGGTAGTGACATCCCTTACTGGTGTGACGAGACCTTCCAAAATTACTGTGACGGAGGCGACGGAACCAGTGCAGCAACCGCCATCGCCTCCGCCTCCGCAGCCCTGGTGTGGTCCGCTCACCCGGAATGGACTGCGAACCAGGTCCTCAACGTACTTTTTGACACCGCCGGCCGGGACTGGGAAAAGGGCACGCTCAGCAAGTACCTCGGCCACGGCCTGATCCGCCCCTCCATGAACATCCTGAAGGGCAAGGGCGCCCCTGGCGCGGCGGACATCAGCCCTCTCACCAAGGAGAAGACGTCCGGTTCCGCGGGCTCAGCCGTCCCGTCCGCATCAGCTTCGTCACAGCTTGAGAAGAATGAAAAGGCTGACGACGCTGCCCTGGCAGGCTCCAGCACCGAGAAGGACGACGACAGCCAACTGGGCCTGATTCTCGGCGGAGTGGCAGTCGTACTCGTGCTCGGCGGCGGCGCTTTCGCGCTCGCGCGCAAGCGCCGTACCGCCTGACTGACCGTAGTTCCTCATACGCACCGCCCGGCGGTATTGCCGGGTCGAACAGAGAACCAGGAAGGAAGCCAGAACCATGGCAGATCAGAAGCTTTCAGATGACAGTCTCCTCAAGCTCGAGGGCGAGCTCGCCAAGCGGTTCGAGTCCGTCAGGGGCCAGCTGAAGACGCTGCAGGCGACGATCGACAGCCTGGAAGGCGCGTGGAAGGGTATCGGCGCCACGGCCTTCAACGCCAAGCAGGCTGATATCAACCTCAAGATGGGCAACATCGCTACCCGGTTGGTCAACTTCCAGGAAGCGATCAAGGCGGCCCGGACCATCTCGGGCAACACCGAGGACGAGATCAAGCAGGCCCTCCAGGGCGTGGACGTCGTCGAGGGTCACTCCGGGGGCACCGAGGCCAGGACCTCGGCAATGAACAAGTTCTGACCCTTGCCCTACCCGTACCTCGTACGGGCCATCACACCTAACTAGATTGAACTGGAGGACCGTATGTCGACCAACGACGGCACGATGGTTGTCACTTACGCGAGCCTGGAACTGGCCGCAGCGGACATCGACAGGCAGGGCAGGCAGCTTCAGGAGGACCTCGCCTCCATCAAGCGGATGGTTGCCAGCGTTTCCGAGCTCTGGGTGGGCGAGGCCAAGTCGGCGTACGACACCGCGCAGGCCGGCTGGGACCGCGACGCCACCGGGATTCAGACGGCCCTTGCCGAGATCTCTCGCAAGGTGCGCGACGCCGGTACCGCCTACCAGGCCGGTGACAAGCGGGCGCGGGCCAACTTCGAGTAGGACTCGCTGCAGAGAACAAACAGGTCAGGGTGGGCACGCACGGGAGGTGCCCACCCTGACCTGTGTCGTGAGGCCGCCCTCCGGCGGTGCCCCTGCGGGAAGGGCCGCGGGGTTCTCCGGACTGCGGGGCGATTCGGTGGTGATCAGTCGTCGGTGGCGCGGATTCAGGAGTGGCAGTCCGCGATCCAACGGCGGAGTCCAGGGCCGACGTCGCTAGCTCCGCTCGAAATGTGACGGACAACCGCGTCCCAGCCGCCCACGCCTCTCCTGGCAGCGCTGGAAAGCGACGCTGAGAGGGAAGAATCGCACTCAGCACTCGCCCCTGCGGCTCGTCACCGCGAAGTCGTAGTTCGGGACTGTCACGGAGCCGGGATTGCCTGCTATCCCAGGGGGCTCATAGTCCCCGTCCTTCGACCGCGTGCGTACGACGTGCAGGCAGAACGCTGCGTCGGCGCCGGAAGCCTTGACCGTGTAGTCGGCGTCGGAGGGCTTGTTCGAGGGTGTGGGGCCGGCGTCCACGCCGCTCTGCGGGGCGCCACCGCCACCGTTCTCGACGACCTCTTCCTCGATCATGGTCGCGAATTCCTCATCGAATCCGCTGTCGTCACCGAAGATGTCGCCAAAGCGCGAAGTGCCGTCCAGCTCTGCCGTGGCCTGGCTGACCGCACTGGCCAGTTCGTCATCGCTCCACTCCGCATCGGCGACCACGGCCATGAACTGGAACGCCGAAAAGAGGCAGGCACCTGCCATCCCGAAGAGGACGACACGAGCGGCGATGAAGGCGGAATCGGGAAGTTCCGGTGCCGAAGGATTGAACGACCGGCGCCACCCACGGACCCGGTCCGCCTTGACGCAGCCCATGGCAACGAGTCCGGCAGCCAGCACTATGACGATCACGTTCAGGGTGTCCAACGCCTGTCTCTTTCAAATACCTAAAGCCGTGGGTGCATCCCGAGTGTCCAGCGCCCTTTACGGGCTGGCGTTTAGTCAAACTTTGAAGGGAAGGGTGCATCCAGCGTCTTTGTGGGCGAATTCTGCCGAGCTCGTGGCCAGGTCGATCAGTTCTTGACGGTAACGGTCATTGCTTCTGTCGGGCTCCGCCGAGTACCACAACAGAACAATGGTGGTCAGTCTTTTCTTTTTGTCGGGGAGGCAGGGGACGGACACTGCCGCCTTGCTTTTCGACACGGCTCCCCAAGTGTCGGTGGCGGTGCCGAATCTGTCGAAATTCTTCGGATCTTCCGTGTCGACCATCTTGCTTGCCGGCCCATTGAGCCAACTCTCGAATGAGCCGCCCAGTGCCGTGTACTCGGTTCGGGTGACAAGGAACTCTGTGTCCTCCGTCTGTCCGTGGCAGCCGGAAAAATAGGAGTTCAGCCCCTGGTTATCCTGTTCCGTGAACGAATAATCAGGTTTGCGTGGGGCTACTTCCCTGAGGGCGGGGACGACTTTATCCGCAGAGCCGAGATTCTTGCATATCTCCCCTGCCTCGATGGTCCCGACGCCTTCGAACGGCGGGATTTCAAGCAGGTAGGCGGCGCCGCCCCCCAAAGCTGTGGCCGCAGCCAGGCTTGCTGCGAGAATGCGCACCTTGCTCTTGTTCATTACTTCTTCTCCTCGAGCTTCCTTGGCATCCCCTCGCCGTCGAGGGAGGATCGAATGTTGGTGCTTGCGTTGTTGAACCCCTCCTCTGCTGAGGGCGCCACGGAAGCGACGATGTGCGGCGACGGGTTCCCTGACCGCTCACCGGCTGTCTCCGCAGCCTTCTCGACAAGCTTGTAGGTCGATTCCTTTGTTGCATCCATATCTTGCCCGTTGCTGTAGATGACCTCCCCGGAACTGTCTTTCATCATGCCTTCGGTGAATGCTCCGATAATTTCATCCGCAGCAGTACCGGCCACACCCCCTGCGACGATCCCACCCGGTCCGAGCATCGGGGCCGTGCCGATTCCGACGCCGATGCCGACAGCGCTGCCTACCCAGGTGCTCGTAGTCTCGATCGCCTTGTTGTAGTCGGCGTCCTTGGAGCCTCCCTCTATTTCTCCCTCGTACGAGCGACCTGCGCCAATGGTTCCCTGGATCTCCCCGGCCGCTTCGGCAGTCGATGTGATCGTTTGCTTCAGATTTTCCATTTCGGAGAAACCGGGGTCGTTGATGAATGCGTCCGGGTTGCGGAAGTGGAACTCCATCAGGTGTGACGTATAGCTGTGCTGCCCAGCATTCACCGCCGCGTATCCCTCGGGGTTTCGGCCCAGCATGTAGAGGAAGCGTGTCGTGTCGCTCTCCTTGACCGAGGCCGCAGATCCTGCGATGGGGAAGAGATTCTCCTGGCCCTCCCGGTTCGCATTCAGTGACCGGTGAATATCCGGCATGTATTCTGCTGCGATCTGTCCGATGCTGTCAGACATGTAACTGTTGTCGTTCAGAAGCTCAGGCTTTTCCGAGATGGTCTCGATCATGCTCTTTGTCAGTGCTGCCTGGTCCGCGTTGTGTGCAGGCGTATCCGCCGTAGGCATTTCGCCTGCCGGGTGACCGGTTGTCGCCGCTTCCAGAGCCAAGGCCATGGCGTTCCGCCCGGCGATGCTGTCGTCACCCTTGTCGTTCTGGTCCTCCGGCCAGTCCCGCTCCCCGAAGAGGTAGTCGAAGTTGCTGAGTTCCCTCATCCCCTTCTTTCCGTCCCCATCGGTGTCTTCCTTGAAGTCGTGATCCTCTTCCTTCGTTACGAAGGTGTCGCTGAAGAATTCCGTAGCAGCGGCAGGACTGTTCGAGAGCGCCTTCATGAAGCCGGTCATCGGGTCCGAACCCGAGTCGGATCCCGTCCGATTGAGGAGCGGGTCCATCCCCATGTGCGTCCAGGCGCCGTGGCGTCCGTTGTCGGTGAACTTCTTCTCGGTATTGATCAGCTCGTTGCCGTAGTCGTTGAGGAACTTGTCGTCGTAGTTGCCCCATCGCATCAGGTTGCTCATCACCTGGAAGCCCAGGGTGCCGGAGTTCTTGGAAATCGGCTGGCCGCCGAGATCCACCATGTCCCGCTTCCAGTTCGCCATTCCCTGTGTGTCGCTCTGGCTGGCGGTGGCCAGGGTGAGGCTCAGGTTCTTCTGCAGTTCGTCGTACTGGTCGACCCTCTGCCTGCCGATGTCATACGCGCGACGGGGATCGTTCAGGCCTGCCCAGAAGTCCAGCGTTCCCTGAGCACCCAGGTTCTCCGCGAAGCGGGCGGCGAACAGCTCGTCTCCCGCCATCTTCTCCAGCCCGGCGTTGAGCCGGTCGAACTCCTTGACCGTGAGGTCCTCCGGCTTCTTCTTCGCGATCGCCGACAACTCGTCGGCCTCCTTGATCGCGGCGGCGGCGGAGTCCCGGTCCTTGTAGTCGGCGCCTGTGAATCCGAGATCGGCCTGGTCTGCAAGGGCCTTGAGTGCGACGGACCCCGTGTGGTCGCTCTCGGTCGCATTGTCGAGAATCTTCTGGATCTCGTCGCGGAGAGCGGTGACGTCGTTTTGGCTGTGCGCGGGGACGGTCGTCCCCCCCGCCGCACGGTCCGGGTGGATGTTCATCGTGACCGTGAAACCACCACCACCTGTCGTGACGACCGTGAGGTTCTTCGCCCTCCCCCGTTCCAGGGCCTCGTTGAGCTTGCCCTGATACGCCTTCAACTCGTCGCGCGTGTCCTTGAGGATGTTCCTCAGGGATGTGGCCTGCTTGTGGGCGTCGTCGAACTCACGCACAGTCTTATCGACGAACCCTCTGGTGACATTGGCGTTCCCGCCGGACCAGTCGGCCTTGTCGGCCTTCGCCTTGAGACCGTCCTGGGCGTCCTCCTTGAGGGCGGCGAGGTTGGTCACCATCGTCGACCAGTCGGTGACGGCGGCGTCCAAGTGTCCGAACTTGGCGAAGTGCAAGGTTTCCAGGTCCATCAGTTGTCCGCCTTGTTCTTCTCACCCTTGGGCGCGTTGCTGTCGTCGAAAGCCTGGTCGAGCGCGGCGATACTGCTGACGCTGCTTCTCACGTACTGGTCGTCACCCTGGTGCACGTACTTAGTGAAGTCCATATGGTTCGATATGTGCCCACAGGCGTCCATGAGGGACTTGAGCTGCGTGTCCCACCGGTCCGCCACATGCTGGAGGGCTCCTCCGAGTTCGAAGCCCTGAGTGGTGAGGTTGCCTGCCGCTGTTTCGCTTGTGGGCACCGCGACACGGGCCTCTTTATGCAAGCGGGTGTTCAGCTTGGAGGCCTCGTCGCGGACGCCCGACAGGTCCGTCTGGTTCACGGCGAGGTCGCCCTTATTGCCCCCGCCGCCCCCGGGTCCGGCCTTGTTGAGCTGCATCTGCGTGCCGCCCTTGTCGGCCGCATCGGCCTTCAGCTGCTCCCATTCGGCCCATGACATGAGCAGAATCCCCTCAGGTAGTACTGGAATGCCGGACTGCCGGAATCATTTGCGTCCCGGCGCCGGCCCACAAGCCGAGGCGGGCGGGCAGCGGCACGTTGCCTGCTGTCACCGCCCGCCCCGCCGCCTCCGGCAATACGCGATAAGGCCCTACCGGTCCCCGTCCATCAGCCCGGACTGCACCAGCGGGTTCCCGCGGCGACGGGTGACGAAGACCCCGCGCCCCGGAGGCATAGGACGCGGTCGTACGTTGCCGAGGATGTCGCCCTCCATGGGGTCGCCGGACAGCATGATGCCCTGCGCGCCCAGTTCCAGGATGCGCTGCATGAAGGGCTCGTACAGCGCGCGGCCCGCCCCCGCCGTACTGCGGGCGATGATGAACCGCACGCCGACGTCACGTGCGAACGGCAGCATCTCGGTGAGCGCGGCCAGCGGGTTGCCGCTGGACGTGGAGACCAGGTCGTAGTCGTCGACGACCACGTACACCGTCGGGCCGCTCCACCAGCTGCGGTCGCGCAGCTCCTGGGCGGTGACCTCGGGCGAGGGCGTACGACGCTTCATCAGGTCGTACAGCGCGTCCGTGTGGTGCTCCATGTTGTTGGACATGGGCACGTACTCCGCCAGGTGCGTCGCGGGAGTGACGTCCAGGAGCGCTCGCCGGTTGTCGATGACGAAGAACTTGGCGGTGTTCCCTTCGTACCTCTCGGTCAGCTGCTTGATGAGCAGGCGCAGCAGATTCGACTTGCCGGACTCGCTCTCGCCGAACACGAGGAAGAACGGGTCGCGCTCGAAGTCGAGGAAGACCGGTTCCAGGTTGTTCTCGTCGATACCGAAGGCGATGCCCCGGTCCGGCTGCGCGTAGCCCGCGGGCAGTTCGCGGACCGGGAGTTCGCGGGGCAGCAGGCGGACCGCGGGGGCGGGCGCCGCGGTCCAGTGCCGGGCGACCTCCTGGTTCATGGCCGCCGTGGCCTCGGAGAGGTCGCTGTCGGAGTTGATGCCGTCGATCCGCGGTACCGCGGCCATGAAGTGGAGCTTCTCCGGTGTGAGTCCGCGGCCGGGTACACCCGCAGGCACGTTGACCGCGGCCTTGCGGTCCAGCTCGGAGTCCATGACGTCACCGAGCCGCAGTTCGAGCCGGTTCATCAGGTGGTCCTTCAGGTTGGCCCGGACCTCCATGGAACGCGACGCCGTGACGATCAGGTGGATGCCGTAGCCGAGCCCGCGCTGCGCGATGTCGACGGCGGCCGACTCCAGGCCCTCGTAGTCCGTACGGAAGTTGCCCCAGCCGTCGATGAGCAGGAAGACGTCGCCCCACGGCTGGTCCGTCGCCGAGATCTCACCGCGCGCCCGCAGCCTGCGGAACGTGGCGATCGAGTCGATGCCCGCGCTGCGGAAGTACTCCTCACGGCGCGCCATGATCCCGTACACCTCGGAGACCGTGCGACGCACCCGTTCGGGGTCGAGACGGGACGCGATCCCTCCGACATGCGGCAGACCGGAGACCGAGGCCAGGCCGCCGCCACCGAAGTCGAGCCCGTAGAACTGGACCTCCTGCGGTGTGTGGGTGAGGGCGAAGCCCGCGATGAGCGTGCGCAGCAGCGTGGACTTGCCCGACTGCGGACCGCCCGTGATCTGCATGTGGCCCGCAGCGCCGGAGAAGTCCCGGTAGAGCGTGTCGCGCCGCTGCTCGTACGGCTTGTCGACCACACCCAGCGGGACGACGAGGCGCCCCGAACCTTCGAACCCGGGCTGGGTCAGTCCACGGCCCTCGACCGGGGAGAGCCCCGGCAGGAGCTCGTCCAGCGACGGCGGGTTGTCCAGCGGAGGCAGCCACACCTGGTGTGCGGAGGCCCCCCGGCCCTCCAGCCGGCGCACGATCACGTCGAGCACCGTGTCGGCGAGCGCGTCGTCCTCGGCCTTGCGCGCATCCGGTACGGAGGCCTGGGCCGTCGGCTGTACGTAGCGCACCGGAACCGGAGCCGCGGTGAACACCACCGGCCTGCGGTCCACCGGCAGGGGACCGGAGGACGCGGCCGGCTGGGCGCCGGAGCGGTACACCCCGGAGACGTACGCCGCCTTGAAGCGCACCATCTCGTCCGTGCCGTACTTCAGATAGCCCGAACCGGGCACATTGGGCAGGTGGTAGGCGTCGGGCACCCCCAGCGCGGCACGTGATTCGCCCGCGGAGAACGTACGCAGACCGATCCGGTACGACAGATAGGTCTCCAGGCCGCGCAGTCGTCCCTCCTCGAGGCGCTGCGAGGCCAGCAGCAGATGGACGCCCAGCGAACGGCCGATGCGCCCGATCTGCACGAACATCTCGATGAAGTCCGGCTTCGCGGTCAGCAGTTCGCTGAACTCGTCGATCACCAGGACGAGGGAGGGAATGGGCTGCAGCGGTGCACCCGCGGCCCGCGCCTTCTCGTAGTCGTGGATGTTGGCGTAGTTGCCCGCGTCGCGCAGCATCTCCTGGCGGCGGTTGAGCTCACCGCTGATGGAGTCGCCCATGCGGTCCACCAGCGTCAGGTCGTCCGCGAGGTTGGTGATCACCGCTGCGACGTGGGGCATCTGCGCCATACCGGCGAAGGTGGCGCCACCCTTGAAGTCCGCGAGGACGAAGTTCAGCGTCTCCGAGGTATGGGTGACGGCAAGACCCAGTACGAGCGTGCGGAGCAGCTCGGACTTGCCGGAACCGGTGGCGCCGACACACAGGCCGTGCGGCCCCATGCCTTCCTGCGCCGCCTCCTTGAGGTCCAGCATCACCGGGGAGCCGTCCTCGCCCACGCCGATCGGGACCCGGAGCCGCTCCGCCTGCGAGCGTGCACGCCAGGTCCGGCTCACGTCGACCGACGCGGCGTCACCGAGGTTCAGCAGATCGGTGAACTCCAGGTTGGCGAGGAGCGGTTCGTCGTCGTCTCCGCCCGAGGCCACGTGGAGCGGGGCCAGTTGCCGTGCCAGTGCCTCCGCGGCCTCGTGGCTCAGCAGGTCGGGAAGGCCGTCGTACACCAGGCCGTGCCCCGACTCCAGCTGCAGCGAGTGGGGGTCCACCACGATGGAGAGGCCGCCGCGCGCTCCGTTGACCTGGCCCGTGACGATCTCGACGACCGTCACGCCCTGAAGGCCCTCGGCCGATGCGAGCGCGGATGTCGCCGGTACGGATTCGCCGTCGAGGACGACGACGATGTGCGGCTGGTCGAGGAGCGGCTGGCCACCCGGCTGGAAGCGGGGCCGGCCGTCGAAACGGCCCGCGAGCATCTCCTCCAGTTCCGCGACATCGGTGGTGAGCAGGCGACGGCTGCCGGCGCCGTCGACGGAGCCCGGCACCTGGACGTGCGGGAGCCACTTCGCCCACTCCCAGCGCGGAGCGGCGCCGCGGCCGGCCGCGACGGCGATGATCAGGTCCTCGGGGGAGTGCAGCGAGGCGAGTGACCCGACCATCGCGCGGGCGGCGGCCCGCGCGGACTCCGCCTCGCCGCTGATCGTCAGGTGGTAGAAGGCGCGGAGCGAGACCGCCATCGGCAGCCCGTCCAGCGTGCTGTGGGTCGTCAGGAACTGCTGCATCGCCCCGGCGGTCAGCGGCTCCAGTTCATCGACCGGTGCGGTGTCGGGTGCGACGAGCGGCGTGGCGAGTTCCTGGCTGCCGAGGCCGATGCGTACGTGCGCGAAGTCGGCGTCCCCGATGCGGCGCTCCCACACCCGGCTGCCCTCGGCGACGAGCGCCCACAACTGCTCCGGGGACGGGTGGAGATAGAACTGCGCATCGCGCTGCTCCCGGGCGGTCTTCAGTACGACGCGTCTGGTCTGCGTCAGGTACTTGAGGTAGTCGCGCCGCATGTCCGCGAGCTGCCCCTGGGTGCCGCGCCGGAAGCGAATGATCATCGAAATGGCCATCGCGACCGTCGACGCGATCATGATCATGCCCATGATCCGCATGATGGGGTTCGGCGTCATGAAGAAGAAGACGACGGAACCACCCATGCCGAGCATCGGCAGCAGCTGCATCATCACCCCCTCCTGCTGCCCGCGAGGCAACTCGGGCGGAGGTTGCAAGTGCACCTGCTCGCCCGGAACTTCGGAGGGGAGGGCCCGCGGTGGGCGCTTGACGACGATCTGGCTCACAGCTCACCAATTCCCTTGCCGGACGGAACTGTTCCTATCGGCGCCCCCGTGGCGACGGGTTCCGTCCGCGGGAGGATCCTACTGGCGTACCCGGTGACCCCAGGGCGGTAGGGTGTCGCGACGGTGTACGCATCCGCTAACTACCGCAAAAAAATAGGTCATTCGGGACGCAGGCGGAGCCCATGATCCAGGGGTGCGTATCCCGGAGATCCAGGAGAACCACGAGGGGGAGCAGCACGTGACTATGACGGCCCAAACGGCGGCTACCGGATCCGGCCGGACGGGTCCCGGAGTTCCGGCCGGCAACGGAACCGGCTTCTGCCGGATCACGGTCGTCGCGCCCGACGGCCGCGTCGACGTGGCGCTGCCCGAGGACATCCCCGTCGCCGACCTCTACCCGGAGATCCTCCGCCTGTCGGGGCAGAGCCCCACCCCGGGCGCCCCGGTCGGCTACCACCTGGTGCGCCGCGACGGCACCGTCCTCGACAGCGGACGCACGCTGGCCGGCCAGCGCATCCTCGACGGCGAGCTGCTGTCCCTGCGGCCCTTCTCCGAATCGCTGCCCCCCGCGGTCTTCGACGACGTGTCCGACGCCGTCGCCACCGCCGTCGCCCGCGACCGCACCCTCTGGGGCGACAGCCTCATGCGCTCGGCCGGACTCTTCGGCGGATCGGTCCTGCTGGTCCTGCTCGGCTTCGTGCTGTGGACCTCCGACGTCCGGCACGACATGCACGGCCTGCCGGGCATCCTGGCGGCCGTCACCGCCCTGCTCCTTCTCGCGCTGGCCTGCGTGCGCGCGCGTGTGTACGCGGACCGAGGTTCGTCCATCTCGCTGGGGATCGGCGTGCTCGCCAACTCCGCGGTCGCCGGAGCCGGGCTCCTGCCGCTCAGCGACGGCCAGGGCATCGGCAGGCTCCAGTTCCTGCTCGCCTGCGCCGCCGTGCTCGTGGCCTCGGTGATCCTCATGATCGCCGCCCCCGAGGGTGACGGCACGTTCGTCGCGTTCGTGTTCGCCTCGGCCATCGGCCTGCTGGTGACCTTCATCGCGATCATGACCGGCATGGAGCCGGCCGAGACCGCGGCCGTGTGCGCCCCCCTCTCCGTGGGGCTCCTCGCCTTCCTGCCCGGACTCTCCACCCGCTTCGCCCGCCTCCCGATCGGCTTCGAGCCGCCCCGCACCACCACGGGCGACTACGGGGCGTCCGACCCGGCGCCGCAGGGCCCGGTCGACGCCGCCCGCATCGCCGCCCAGGCGCGCCGCGGCCACGAACTGCTCGTCGGCCTGGTCGGCGGATGTGCGCTGGTGGCCGTAGGGGCCGCAGCGGTGCTCGGGTTCTCGGACAGCATCTGGGGCCAGCTGCTGGCCCTCGCCACCGGCATCGCGATGCTGATGCGCGCTCACCTGTTCCGCTACACCGCCCAGGTCGGCTGCGCCCTGGGGGCGGGCCTCGCCGCACTCGTGCTCCTCGGCCTCGGACTGTCGCTCAACCCGCCGGTAGCGCTGATCCGTGAGGCGTTCAAGGGGGACAGCGGCGGACTCGACATCCGTACGATCTGGCTCACCGCCGCGGTCGCCGGTGTCGCCGCGCTGATCACGGCCATAGGGCTGATCGTGCCGCGCAAGGGAGTCACCCCGTTCTGGGGCCGCTTCCTGGAGATCGCCGAGGCGTGCGTGCTCCTGACGCTGCTGCCGCTGTGCCTCGCCGTTTTCGAGGTCTACCACTCGATCCGCGCACTCACCAGCTGACACCCGTCCGGGGGCGCTCCGAACGGCTGGTACTCTGACCAGTGGCCGTTTGTGTACGCGTCCCCGGATCGTTCTGGGGGCTGCGCTCATCGGACCTTCGCCTCCGAGTCATGGAAGCTCCCCTGAGATCAAGACCAGGGGCACTCGTGGGCGCATCGAACATCAAGAGGAGTACGCGTGCCGCTCGACGCCGCTACGAAGAAGCAGATCATGTCCGAGTTCGCCCAGAAGGAGGGTGACACCGGATCCCCCGAGGTCCAGGTCGCCATGCTCTCCCGCCGGATCTCGGACCTGACGGAGCACCTCAAGACGCACAAGCACGACCACCACTCCCGTCGTGGTCTGCTGATCCTGGTCGGCCAGCGTCGCCGCCTCCTTCAGTACCTGGCCAAGAAGGACATCCAGCGCTTCCGTGCGCTCGTCGACCGCCTCGGCATCCGCCGTGGTGCGGCCGGCGGCGCCAAGTAAGGACGCTGTGGGAGGGAGCGGTTCCCCGATTCCAGGGGGCCGCTCCCTTTGCTGTACGTGCGGGACCGGGGTCAGGCTCAGTAACCTGGACGCACGAGAACGAGGAGAGGCGCCTACGGCCGCCGCCGCCGGTCCTCGGTAGTGGCCCCCGGGACAACGCCCGGGAGCTTCGATCGAAGACCGGCCCCGCACGCAAGGTGCGCCTCTCCGCACCGTCCTGCGCCATACGGGCGCCAGGACGAAAGACGACGAGTATGGAGAAATCACTAGTGGAGAACGAGACCCACTACGCCGAGGCCGTTATCGACAACGGAACCTTCGGCACCCGCACCATCCGCTTCGAGACGGGCCGCCTCGCCAAGCAGGCCGCCGGCTCCGCCGTCGCGTACCTGGACGACGACACCATGGTGCTGTCGGCCACCACCGCTTCCAAGCGGCCCAAGGACAACCTCGACTTCTTCCCCCTCACGGTGGACGTCGAGGAGCGGCAGTACGCCGCCGGCAAGATCCCCGGCTCCTTCTTCCGCCGGGAGGGCCGCCCCTCCGAGGACGCGATCCTCACCTGCCGCCTGATCGACCGGCCGCTGCGCCCCTCCTTCAAGAAGGGCCTGCGCAACGAGATCCAGATCGTCGAGACGATCATGGCGCTCAACCCCGACCACCTGTACGACGTGGTCGCGATCAACGCCGCCTCCGCTTCCACGATCCTGGCGGGCCTGCCCTTCTCCGGCCCGATCGGCGCCACCCGCGTCGCCCTGATCAAGGGCCAGTGGGTCGCGTTCCCGACGCACACCGAGCTCGAGGACGCCGTCTTCGACATGGTCGTCGCCGGTCGCGTCCTCGAGGACGGCGACGTCGCGATCATGATGGTCGAGGCCGAGGCCACCGAGAAGACCATCCAGCTCGTCCAGGACGGTGCCGAGGCCCCGACCGAAGAGGTCGTCGCAGCCGGTCTCGAAGCCGCGAAGCCCTTCATCAAGGCGCTCTGCAAGGCCCAGTCCGACCTCGCCGCCAAGGCTGCCAAGCCCACCGGCGAGTTCCCGGTCTTCCTCGACTACCAGGACGACGTCCTGGAGGCGCTCACCGGTGCCGTTCGCACCGAGCTCGCCAAGGCGCTCACCATCGCCGGCAAGCAGGAGCGCGAGGCGGAGCTGGACCGCATCAAGGAGATTGCGGGCGAGAAGCTCCTCCCGGCCTTCGAGGGCCGTGAGAAGGAGATCTCCGGTGCCTACCGCGCGCTGACCAAGAAGCTGGTCCGCGAGCGCGTCATCAAGGACAAGGTCCGCATCGACGGCCGTGGCGTCACGGACATCCGTACGCTCGCCGCCGAGGTCGAGGCCATCCCGCGCGTGCACGGCTCGGCGCTGTTCGAGCGTGGCGAGACCCAGATCCTGGGCGTCACCACCCTTAACATGCTCCGTATGGAGCAGCAGCTGGACACCCTCTCCCCGGTGACCCGCAAGCGCTACATGCACAACTACAACTTCCCGCCGTACTCCGTCGGTGAGACCGGCCGCGTGGGCTCGCCCAAGCGCCGCGAGATCGGCCACGGCGCGCTCGCCGAGCGCGCCATCGTGCCGGTGCTGCCGTCGCGCGAGGACTTCCCCTACGCGATCCGCCAGGTCTCCGAGGCGCTGGGCTCCAACGGCTCGACGTCCATGGGCTCGGTCTGCGCCTCCACCATGTCCCTGCTGAACGCCGGTGTGCCCCTCAAGGCCGCCGTCGCCGGTATCGCCATGGGCCTGATCTCCGAGGAGATCGACGGCAAGACCCACTACGTCGCCCTCACCGACATCCTCGGTGCGGAGGACGCCTTCGGCGACATGGACTTCAAGGTCGCCGGTACGAAGCAGTTCGTGACCGCGCTCCAGCTCGACACCAAGCTCGACGGCATCCCCGCCTCGGTCCTGGCCGCCGCGCTGAAGCAGGCCCGTGACGCGCGTCTGCACATCCTGGACGTCATGAACGAGGCCATCGACGTCCCGGACGAGATGTCCCCGAACGCCCCGCGGATCATCACCGTCAAGATCCCGGTGGACAAGATCGGTGAGGTCATCGGCCCCAAGGGCAAGATGATCAACCAGATCCAGGAGGACACCGGCGCCGACATCACGATCGAAGACGACGGCACCATCTACATCGGTGCCCAGCAGGGGTCGCAGGCCGAGGCCGCCCGCGCCACGATCAACGCGATCGCCAACCCGACCATGCCGGAGGTCGGCGAGCGCTACCTGGGTACGGTCGTCAAGACCACCACCTTCGGTGCGTTCGTCTCCCTGATGCCCGGCAAGGACGGCCTGCTGCACATCTCGCAGATCCGCAAGCTCGCCGGTGGCAAGCGCGTGGAGAACGTCGAGGACGTGCTCGGCGTCGGCGCCAAGGTCCAGGTCGAGATCGCGGAGATCGACTCCCGCGGCAAGCTCTCCCTCATCCCCGTCGTCGAGGGTGAAGAGGACGAGAAGAAGGACGACACCGACAAGTGACGTCCCGTAGTTCCGTGACGACGGCCCGCACCTCTTCGGAGGCGCGGGCCGTCGCCCGTACCCAAACGCTTCTCAAGGGCAGCAACGGCATCGGCACGGTCCGCCGCACGGTCCTCCCCGGCGGCCTCAGGATCGTCACCGAGACCCTGCCCTCCGTCCGCTCCGCCACCTTCGGGATCTGGGCCAACGTCGGATCACGCGACGAGACGCCCACCCTGAACGGCGCGACGCACTACCTCGAACACCTCCTCTTCAAGGGCACCGCCAAGCGCAGCGCCCTCGACATCTCCTCCGCCATCGACGCGGTCGGCGGCGAGATGAACGCCTTCACGGCGAAGGAGTACACCTGCTACTACGCGCGGGTCCTGGACACCGACCTGCCGCTGGCCATCGACGTCGTCTGCGACATGCTGACCGGCTCGCTGATCGCCCCCGAGGACGTCGACGCCGAGCGCGGCGTCATCCTCGAGGAGATCGCCATGACGGAGGACGACCCGGGCGACTGCGTGCACGACCTGTTCGCGCACACCATGCTCGGCGACACCCCGCTGGGCCGTCCGGTCCTCGGCACGGTCGACACGATCAACGCGCTGAACCGCGGCCAGATCGCCCGCTTCTACAAGAAGCACTACGACCCCACGAACCTCGTCGTCGCCGCGGCGGGCAACGTCGACCACGCCACGGTCGTACGCCAGGTCCGCAGGGCCTTCGAGCGTGCGGGCGCCCTTACCAGGACCGACGCCGTACCCAAGACGCCGCGCGAGGGCTCCCGCACACTGCGCACCGCGGGCAGGGTCGAGCTGCTGAACCGCAAGACCGAGCAGGCTCACGTCGTCCTCGGCATGCCCGGCCTGGCCAGGACCGACGAGCGCCGCTGGGCGCTCGGCGTCCTGAACACCGCACTCGGCGGCGGCATGAGCTCACGCCTCTTCCAGGAGGTACGGGAGAAGCGCGGCCTCGCCTACAGCGTGTACTCGTACACCTCGGGCTTCGCCGACTGCGGCCTCTTCGGTGTGTACGCGGGCTGCCGGCCCAGCCAGGTGCACGACGTCCTCAAGATCTGCCGCGACGAGCTCGACCGTGCGGCGACGGACGGCCTCGGTGACGAGGAGATCAGCCGTGCCATCGGCCAGCTCGCAGGCTCGACCGTCCTCGGCCTGGAGGACACCGGCGCGCTGATGAACCGCATCGGCAAGAGCGAGCTGTGCTGGGGCGAGCAGATGTCGGTCGACGACATGCTGGCGAAGATCGCGGCGGTCACCCCCGACGAGGTCCGCGCGGTGGCGGCCGATGTCCTCGGACACCGTCCCTCGCTGTCGGTCATCGGGCCGCTCAAGGACAAGCAGGCGGACCGCCTCCACGAAACGGTCTCCTGACCCGGTTTCTCCACCCCTCAGTCAAGGAAGCAGAGCACATGAGCAAGCTGCGCGTGGCCGTTCTCGGCGCCCAGGGACGCATCGGGTCCGAGGCCGTACGAGCGGTCGAGGCCGCCGGCGACATGGAGCTGGTGGCCGCACTCGGCCGCGGCGACAAGCTGGAGACCCTCACGGAAACCGGCGCACAGGCCGTCGTCGAGCTCACCACCCCCGCGTCGGTGATGGACAACCTCGACTTCTGTGTCCGGCACGGCATCCACGCGGTCGTCGGTACCACGGGCTGGACCGACGAACGGCTCGCGCAGCTGAACACCTGGCTCTCCGGCTCCCCGGAGACCGGTGTGCTCATCGCGCCGAACTTCTCCATCGGCGCGGTCCTCACCATGAAGTTCGCGGCGCAGGCCGCCCGCTACTTCGAGTCGGTCGAGGTCATCGAGCTCCACCACCCCGACAAGGCGGACGCCCCCTCCGGCACCGCCAGCCGCACCGCCCAGCTCATCGCCGAGGCCCGGCGGACGGCCGGCTGCGCCCCGCAGCCGGACGCCACCGCCACGGCACTGGACGGCGCCCGCGGCGCGGACGTCGACGGAGTCCCGGTCCACTCGGTCCGGCTCCGAGGCCTCCTCGCCCACCAGGAGGTCCTGCTGGGCGGCGAGGGCGAGACCCTCACCCTCCGCCACGACTCGCTGCACCACAGCAGCTTCATGCCGGGCATCCTGCTCGGCACCCGCCGTGTGGTGACCACTCCCGGCCTCACCTTCGGCCTGGAACACTTCCTCGACCTGAACTGACTGGGCCCAACCCCATGCGCGCAAAGCTCACGTACGCCGTCACCGCTGCCGTCCTGGTCTTCTACTTCGTCCTGGCCGGCAGCCGCGGCGTCCTCCTCATCCGGCACGGCACGCTGCTCACGGTCACTTTCGGCGTGGCGGTATTGATCCTGCCGGTGATCGGGATCTGGTTCCTCTGGAAGAACACCCAGTTCGTCCGCAGGGCCAACGCCCTCGCGGCGGAACTGGACGCGGAGGGCGGCCTCCCCGTCGACGAGCTTGTGCGCACCCCGTCCGGGCGTATCGACCGGGACTCCGCCGACGCCGTCTTCACGCAGCGCCGCGAGGAGACCGAGGACAGCCCGGACGACTGGCGCTGCTGGTTCCGGCTGGCCGTCGCCTACCAGGACGCCAGGGACACCCCACGGGCCCGTAAGGCGATGCAGCGCGCCATCGCCCTGCACGCGAACAAGCCGGTACGCGCCTGAGCGGCGCCGTACCGGCTTGTCGGTGGGGTCTGCGCCCCGATGGTGGGGTCAGGATCAGTCCGTGCGGTACTCGTCGCCCCAGGCCTCGATCGTGTCGGTGGCACGCTCGAACGCCTCGCCACGGGCAAGGAAGTCCGCGTTGTGGTCCGTGACCAGCGGCGGCAGCGGTTCACCGCCCCGGCGCACCACGACAAGGGCCTGGCCCTGGACGGTCCGCGGGAATCCCAGCCACCTCACCGGCTGCTGGACCGTGCGGACCGACGCGGCCTGGTTCCACGGCACCGTCGTCGTCCGGAAGAAGCCCACCCGGCGCACACCGTGCCGACTGACCCAGGCACCGACCCGCAGGAGCCGCAGCGCGCAGGTGATCAACAGCCCGGCGAGCACGAAACACGCGCCGGCAGCGGAGATCGATCCGGCCAGCGAGATGATCATTGCCGCGAGCAGCACGAAGGACGCGAGCAGCAGCACGGTGGCCGCGGCTGCGACCCGCCACGGGCCGGGACGGTAGGGCCGCCGCCAGCTGTCGTGGTCGTCGAACGGCAGCGCGATGTCCTCTGCGCCCGCGTCGAATGCGCGGTCGGCCGTCAGAAAGGGCAGGGGCACGACTGATCCTCACTCACAAGCACGCTCGATTGCTGTGCCCGGTGAGGCTACCGATCACCCCACCGGCCGACCACCCCAGGGGGCCCGTACGGCTCAGCGGTGGCGGGACGCCTCGGACTTCTGACCGTGGGTCGGCGTCTGGTCGGTGCTGAGGGCGGGGACGCCGAACAGCAGCGATCCCGCGAGGCCCGCGACCACCGTCAGCCCGACGAGGGAACGGCCGACCAGCTGGGAGACGCTGGCACGCTCCCGGGGCGGCGGAGTGACATTACTGCGGAACCTGTCGGCCTCGGCAACGAACGAGAACGGGACGGATTCACGCCGGCGGAACATGAGGAAACTCTCCTTGAACTCTGTGACGGGTGCTGCTAATGAGTCAGACGTACGGGAGAGGCGATCGGTGCCCCGAATCGCCGAACGGGTCCAACAATTCCTGCGGACGGATGCGCGTCCCCCGGACGGCGGCGCTCGGACGGGCGCCTTCCCGGCAGTCGCCGGATAATGCGCGCCGACCGGGCCCGTAGAGTGGACGCCGCCCGAGCGACGCCATTGGAAGGACCCCCGCCGGTGACCGACACCCCCGAGCCCACGAAAGCTCACTTCCGTAGCGATGTCACCGTTGACCTGGTGAAATCTGCCGCCGGCGACTCCGACGTGCTGTTCGCAGCCCGCGTGTCCACGGCCGGTGAGCAGTCCCTGGAAGAGGTCACCAAGGACCCCGAGCGCTCCAAGGGGCTCATCAATTACCTGATGCGGGACCGGCATGGAAGCCCGTTCGAGCACAACTCGATGACCTTCTTCATCAGTGCCCCGATCTTCGTGTTCCGCGAGTTCATGCGGCACCGCGTGGGCTGGTCGTACAACGAGGAATCGGGCCGCTACAGGGAGCTCGAACCGGTCTTCTACGTCCCGGGGGAGTCCCGCAAGCTCATCCAGCAGGGCCGCCCCGGCAAGTACGAATTCGTCGAGGGCACCCCGGAGCAGCACGAGCTCACCAGCCGTGCCATGGAGGACTCCTACCGCCAGGCGTATGACGCCTACCAGGAGATGCTCGCCGCCGGAGTCGCCCGCGAGGTCGCCCGTGCGGTACTCCCGGTCGGGCTCTTCTCCACGATGTACGCCACGTGCAACGCCCGCTCGCTGATGCACTTCCTCGGTCTGCGTACCCAGCACGAACTGGCGAAGGTCCCGTCCTTCCCGCAGCGCGAGATCGAAATGGTCGGCGAACAGATGGAGCAGCACTGGCAGCAGCTCATGCCGCTCACTCATGCCGCCTTCAACAAAAACGGACGGGTAGCCCCGTAGGCGGTGTCCGTATTGCGGCGTTTCGTGAAGTTCATCTAGGCTGATCAAACGGACCCGGTACTGCCTGAACCCCCGAGCAGGCAGTGCCGGGCTCCACTTCCCCGTCCCCCCGAGGGACCACGGCGCTCCGAGCAACGAGTAGCGTGTTACCCATGGCTCCGATCTCCACTCCGCAGACCCCCTTCGGGCGGGTCCTCACCGCTATGGTCACGCCCTTCACGGCGGACGGCGCACTCGACCTCGACGGTGCCCAGCGGCTCGCCGCCCATCTGGTGGACGCAGGCAATGACGGCCTGGTCGTCAACGGCACCACCGGTGAGTCCCCGACCACCAGCGACGCGGAGAAAGACCAGCTCGTCAGGGCTGTACTCGAAGCCGTGGGGGACCGGGCCCACGTCGTCGCCGGCATCGGCACCAACGACACCCGCCACAGCATCGAGCTGGCCCGCACCGCGGAGCGCTCCGGCGCCCACGGCCTCCTCGCCGTCACGCCGTACTACAACAAGCCGCCGCAGGAAGGCCTCCTGCGTCACTTCAGCGCCATCGCGGACTCCACCGGACTGCCGGTGATGCTCTACGACATTCCCGGCCGCAGTGGTGTGCCGATCGACACAGAGACGCTGGTAAGGCTGGCCGAGCACCCCCGTATCGTCGCCAACAAGGACGCCAAGGGAGACCTGGGCCGCGCCAGCTGGGCCATTTCCGAGTCCGGCCTCGCGTGGTACTCCGGCGACGACATGCTGAACCTCCCGCTGCTCTCGGTCGGTGCCGTCGGCATCGTCTCCGTCGTCGGCCACGTCGTCACCCCTGACCTGCGCGCGCTCATCGAGGCATACCTCGGCGGCGACGTACAGAAGGCCACCGAGATCCACCAGAAGCTGCTCCCCGTCTTCACCGGGATGTTCCGTACCCAGGGCGTGATCACCAGCAAGGCCGCACTCACGCTGCAGGGCCTGCCCGCCGGCCCGCTGCGCCTGCCCCTGGTGGAACTCACCGCACAGGAGACGGCCCAGCTCAAGATCGATCTGGCTGCCGGCGGGGTACAGCTGTAACCACGGACTTCACAACTGAATACGCGAGGTCACTCGCAACAGAAACACCACCTGACAACAGCAAGTGCACGAATGACATACGCGCCACGTGCCCTCAGCGGTACGTGGCGCGCGTGGTAAGGAGAGTCTTTTGAGTCATCCGCATCCTGAACTCGGTACCCCGCCGAAGCTCCCGAAGGGCGCCCTGCGGGTCACCCCGCTCGGCGGCCTGGGCGAGATCGGCCGCAACATGACGGTGTTCGAGTACGGCGGACGCCTGCTCATCGTCGACTGCGGTGTCCTCTTCCCTGAGGAGGAGCAGCCCGGCATCGACCTGATCCTGCCGGACTTCACCACCATCAGGGACCGCCTGGACGACATCGAGGGCATCGTCCTCACGCACGGCCACGAGGACCACATCGGTGCCGTCCCCTATCTGCTCCGGCTGAAGGCGGACATCCCGCTCATCGGCTCCAAGCTGACCCTCGCGCTCATCGAGGCCAAGCTCCAGGAGCACCGGATCCGTCCCTACACCCTTGAGGTGACCGAGGGACAGCGCGAGCGCATCGGGATCTTCGACTGCGAGTTCATCGCGGTCAACCACTCCATCCCGGACGCCCTGGCGGTCGCCATCCGCACCCCTGCGGGCATGGCCGTCGTGACCGGTGACTTCAAGATGGACCAGCTACCGCTGGACGGCCGTCTCACCGACCTGCACGCCTTCGCCCGGCTGAGCGAGGAGGGCATCGACCTTCTCCTCTCCGACTCGACGAACGCCGAGGTCCCCGGCTTCGTGCCGCCGGAGCGGGACATCTCGAACGTCCTGCGCACGGTGTTCGCGAACGCCCAGAAGCGCATCATCGTGGCCAGCTTCGCCAGCCACGTCCACCGCATCCAGCAGATCCTGGACGCCGCCCACGAGTACGGCCGCCGCGTCGCCTTCGTCGGACGCTCGATGGTCCGCAACATGGGCATCGCCCGTGACCTGGGCTATCTGAAGGTCCCCGCGGGCCTGGTCGTCGACGTCAAGACGCTCGACGACCTGCCCGACGACGAGGTCGTGCTGGTCTGCACGGGCTCGCAGGGCGAGCCGATGGCTGCCCTGTCCCGGATGGCCAACCGCGACCACCAGATCCGGATCGTCCCGGGCGACACGGTGATCCTCGCGTCGTCCCTGATCCCGGGCAACGAGAACGCGGTCTACCGCGTGATCAACGGCCTGACCCGCTGGGGCGCCAACGTCGTCCACAAGGGCAACGCCAAGGTGCACGTTTCCGGCCACGCCTCGGCCGGCGAGCTGCTGTACTTCTACAACATCTGCAAGCCGAAAAACCTCATGCCGGTCCACGGCGAATGGCGCCACCTCAGGGCCAATGCGGAGCTCGGCGCGCTGACGGGCGTACCCAAGGACCACATCGTCATCGCCGAGGACGGCGTCGTCGTCGACCTCATCGACGGCAAGGCCAAGATCGTCGGGAAGGTCCAGGCGGGCTACGTGTACGTCGACGGCCTCTCGGTCGGCGATGTCACGGAGACGTCCCTCAAGGACCGCCGCATCCTCGGAGACGAGGGGATCATCTCGGTCTTCATCGTGGTCGACAGCTCCTCGGGCAAGATCGTGGGCGGCCCTCACATCCAGGCCCGCGGCTCCGGTATCGACGACGGTGCGTTCACCGCCGTGGTGCCCAAGGTCGAGGAAGCGATCAACAAGTCCGCTCAGGACGGAGTGATGGAGCCGCACCAGCTCCAGCAGCTCGTCCGCCGCACGGTGGGCAAGTGGGTCTCCGACACCTACCGCCGGCGTCCGATGATCCTTCCGGTCGTCGTCGAGGTCTGACCCGAAGCGCACCAACCAGGAGCGGGGCACCTCGATTTGCATCGGGGCGCCCCGCTCCAGTACGTTTACGGCTCCGCCTGACCGGGAAGCACCGCGCGCAGCCATGCGCGGGGAGCACACCGTGCGGGGCGGGAATTCCGACTCAGAATCTCTGATAAAGTCGAATCCGCCGAAAGGCAAAGGCCAGTCCACAGGCCACCGGAATCAAATTCGGACCGGAAACGGAACGGAAAAGAGTCTGGTAAAGTTGGAATCGCCGGAA